>JAKQJH010000379.1 GCA_029561255.1 Bacteroidota bacterium
AATCAGCTGGAAGCGTCTCGAAACCCTCGAAGGAATCGTACGCGAAGGCGATATGATGAAAGTGAAATTAATCGGAACGGATCCTAAATCCGGTAAGTTCAAGCTTTCCCGTAAGGTCCTGATCCCTAAACCGGAACAGGGACCCCGCGATGGGCAAAGACCTCCGGCTCAGGATGATAATTCAGATAACTAAAATACCTTTACAGCCCCGGAAAAATCCGGGGCTTTTTTTATTATGGCTAATTATATTGAACTCACTTTTCCGGTAACTGATACCGAATTGCAGCAGGTCCTGATTGCTCAGCTATCCGAAGAAGGGTTTGAAGGATTTGAAGAAAATGAAACGGATCTGAAAGCTTTTATTCCCGAAACTGATTATGAAATAGAAAAAGTGCAAACCATTGCGGATGCTCACCAGGTTACTTTTTCTGCCACCCTGATTGAAAGCCAGAACTGGAATGCGGTATGGGAATCTAATTTTGATCCTGTTGTTGTAGATGATTTTGTGGCAGTGAGAGCCGGCTTTCATGAACCCGTTGCCGGAGTGCAGCTGGAAATTGTAATCACGCCTAAAATGAGTTTTGGTACCGGCACAGGCGTGCTCGCTATTTTGGCCGAAAAAAGGGGAGCCGCTGATGTATATGCCATTGATTATGATGACTGGAGTATTGAAAATGCCACGGAAAACTGTACCAACAATCAGTGCAGTCATGTGCGGCTTAACCTGGCCGATAATGCCGCAGATGCAGGCAAGTCCGATATCATCTTGGCTAATATAAATAAGAATGTAATCCTCGATAACCTGGCACACCTGAAAAATGCCCTGAACGAAGGAGGCTTAGTTTTACTGAGTGGGCTGCTGATCAGTGATGAAGCCGATATTATAAATGCCGCAAAACCATTGTCGCTGCAATTAGTCAGGAAGGATGTGATGAATAACTGGATCTGCCTGGTAATGGAATAAGTACGAAGTAAGAAGTACGAAGTACGACTGACGTGCCTTGAACCTTTAACTTACAGGAGGGGTTGTTCCCAACAACTAACACCGAACAACGAACACCTGGTCATTACTGTTTAACCATTACCTGAATATTTTCAACAGGTTAATTTACTGTTATCACTTTCCGGAATTTTAGTATTTTTGTTTTTTGCTTCTAAACAGCAGATAATGGCAAGGTTCTATGAATGAACTTCTTCTGATTATTGTTGCATATCTAATTGGTAGTATACCCACCTCTGTCTGGGTAAGCAAATCCTTTTTCAATATTGATATCAGGGATTATGGTAGTGGCAATGCCGGCGCCACGAATACCTATCGGGTACTGGGTTCCAAATGGGGAACATTTGTAATGGTGGTGGATATGCTGAAAGGAGTGCTGGCGGTTAAACTGGCTCTTTTATTACCTGAATATGCCGATAATGAAGTAAACCTGCAGAATCTGCAGACTGGCCTGGGCCTGGCTGCTGTGGTGGGACATATATTTCCTATTTGGGCCGATTTCAGGGGCGGTAAAGGAGTGGCTACTTTATTTGGACTGGTGCTGGGAATCTCTCCCTGGACCGCACTCAGTTGCGTCGGTATTTTTTCCATTGTTTTATACCTGACCCGTTTTGTGTCCCTGAGTTCTATCCTGGCCAGCATCGCTTTCCCTTTCTTTATTCTGGTCATTTTTAATGTGGAGAATCCGGTCTACCGCGTCTTTGCCATAGCCGTGGCCCTGATGGTTTTACTGACCCATCAGAAAAATATCAGTCGTCTTCTGAAAGGCAATGAAAGCAAAGTGCCGATTCTAAAAGGCCGTGACCGTCGTCGTCAACGCCGCCGGGAAGCCCGCCAGAGCAACGATTAATCCCCGTTTTTTAACTTTGATAAAAAGAATTTGAGCAATCATGTAACCTGATTGGTATAATGATTGATTATTTTTGATATAAAATCACCTGTATGATACAAAGAATCTTTACTTTTTTTGTGGTATCATTTTTACTGATCGCTTGTTCCACAAACCCGCTTTCCGGAAAAAAACAACTCAAATTACTGCCGGAAGCCGAATTGCAGAATATGGCCACTACAGAATACAAGCAATTTCTGTCCACAACTAAAGTAGTAGGGAATACCAATAACCGGGACGCAGAAATGGTAAAAAGGGTAGGGCAGCGGATCGTCAGTGCCGTGGAAGCATACTATAAGGAAATCGGTAAATCCGGTGATCTGGCCGGTTATAAATGGGAAGTTAACCTGGTGGAAGATAAAGCGGTTAATGCCTGGTGTATGCCGGGTGGAAAGATTGTAGTCTATACCGGAATTTTGCCCATAACCCAAAACGAAGCCGCCCTGGCCGCGGTAATGGGTCATGAAGTTTCTCACGCACTTTTGCAACATGGCAACCAGCGGATGAGCCAGGGTATCCTCCAGCAACTTGGCGGGGTGGCTTTATCTGTAGCCGTGGCAAACAAACCCCAGGAAACGCAGAACTTATTCCTGGGCGCTTATGGTGCCGGTTCTCAGGTTGGAGTATTACTTCCGTTCAGCCGTAAACATGAACTGGAAGCAGATCGTTACGGACTTATTTTCGCCGCTATGGCCGGTTATAACCCACAGGAAGCCATTGCTCTCTGGGAGCGGATGGAGAAAGCTTCTGCCGGACAATCCCCTCCTGAATTTATGAGTACACACCCGACAGAAGGTCGCCGGATTGAGCAACTTAAAAAATATATGCCTGAAGCGCTGGAACGGTATAAGCCTGTAGGTAAATGATTTAGATCAAGTTATTTAAAAATCCCTCTGAAGTGGTAACTGTTGCTTCAGAGGGATTTTAATTTTAATAGGTGTAGAAAATACACATATTAATCAGTACCTTTGCAGTCCCTGCTTTGAGAACTCGGTTGATTTTTACAATTAATATCAGCCGGAACCTTTAAAATAGCTTCTAAGTATGTCACAAACTGTTTTTGAAAAGTTACAACTGGCAGACGAAAAGAATCTTCTTATTCAGGGTTTGCCCTCTTCCATCGAGAAACAATTCAGCAAGCTTTCTTTCTGCAAAAACATGACCCCGCTTTTAAAAAGCCGTAAAATCGACTTTGCGCTCGTTTTTGCTGTAAATGAGAACCAGTTGAATGGTATCCTCCGTGATGTTATGCCTTCCCTTAAAACCGGTTCTAAATTCTGGGTGGCCTATCCCAAGACCACATCCAAAATTGTAACCGACCTGAACCGGGAATGCAGCTGGAACGGGCTGACCTGTGAAGGGTACGAAAGCATCGAACGGGTTGAACTGGATCATGTATGGAGTGCAATGCGTTTTACCCGTTGCGAAGAGTACCGTGGCGCTGATATCGGTGCAAGCCGTAAAAGAGCCGCTGCTGCTGTAGCTGAATAAATTTTTAAATTGAATTCCAGGGCTGTATCTCCATGATGCAGCCCTTTTTAATTTTATGAGTTACCTGAATGTGGAGATAAAGGCCCGAAGTAAGGATTCCGCCAGGATCCGTGAATACCTGGTCAGCCAGGGGGCCGAATTAAAAGGAACAGACCGCCAGACCGACACTTATTTTAATGTCCCCAATGGCCGGTTGAAACTCAGGGAGGGAAATATCGAGAATAACCTGATTTTTTATGAACGTCCGGACCAGGCTGGTCCCAAACAATCCGCCTTCCAACTGGTTCGGGTACCCGATGCGGCCGGACTTAAAAAAGCCCTGGCCAGTTCAAATGGCATAAAAGTAGTCGTGGAAAAAATCCGGGAAATCTATTATCTCCGGAATGTCAAATTCCATATTGACGAGGTACCCGGCCTGGGTTCCTTTGTGGAAATCGAAGCTGGAAATATTAAAGCACCTGAATTGGATGCGGGGCAGTTAAAAGCACAATGTGATTTTTATTTAGCGGCTTTTGGTATTGCAGCGCCCGATCTGGTGGAAGTATCTTACAGTGATCTGCTGATGGCAAAGCAGGGCATCAGCGGATAATTACAGTACCCATTTTGCGGGTCAGTTCAATTTCCATCTGTTTCAGGTGATCATGGGTCTGGTGCAGCATACTGAATTCCTCCGGGGTATGTTCTTTTTCCAGGTCCAGCTGATTCTCCAGCAGCATCCTTTTAATTTTCCGCAGTTTCAGGTAGTTTACGGCTGATTCAACCTGGTCATTGGTCTTATCCTCATCTATTTTCAGGAAACGAAGTAACTGATCATTGTTTTCCGGCGAAACCGTCCGGATAAAATCCTCATAGGATTGTTCAAAAAGGCTTTTCTGGTAGCCACCGGCCTGACTGAATTCACTCCGCCAATGATCACTTTCCTCGTAAGGAAAATTGAGCAGGGATACGGCAAAAGCACTTAAATTGGAATCAGGATGATGAATAAAAAAACTGCGGCTGGCCTGTTCCGGACGTTGTTGCAATAATTCCCTGAAGACAGCGATAAGCCGGATCACTTCTTTATTATCAAGCAGGGATTCATCTACCATTTCCTCCAGTATATATTCCCCCACCAGTTTTTGATCATCCCATTTTTTGATCCCGTATTCCAGGATAATCCGGGCAACTTCCCGTTCCTGCAGATCATCTTTAAACAGGAGGTTGAAAGTAGTTTCATCAAAATTGCTTTCTTCTCCCTGCCTGGCATTTTGCTCAAACTGCTTTGCCTCCTCTGCCGGTTGCTTCCGCTCCATACTGCTGACCCGGTCACGGATAAATTTATTGACCAGTGCATGCAGTCCTCCTTCATCAATTTTCAGCAGTTCGGAGCATTGCTTGATATAATCCTGCTGCCTGGTAAAATCCTCCGCCTTATTGATCCGGGCAATGGTTTCCGCCATCCGGTTCACCACTTCCGATTTCTTAATGGAATCGGAACCGGCATCTTTCAGGGCCACTTCCAGCTGGAAGAGGATAAAGTCCTTTTTATTTTTCTGGATAAACTGGGTGAATGCCCCGGCACCCACTTTATTGACATAACTGTCCGGGTCCTCTTTATCCGGTATCAGCACCAGTTTTACATTCAACCCTTCTTCCAGCGCCAGGTCCAGCCCCCGCAGCGCCGCTTTTATTCCCGCGGAATCCCCATCATAAATAATGGTGAGGTTATTCGTGTATTTCCGGATCAGCCGCAACTGATCGGGGGTCAGGGATGTACCCCCACTGGCAACAACGTTTTCAATTCCTGCCTGGTGTAAAGACACCACATCTGTATAACCTTCCACCAGCAGACATTCGTCTGCTTTATCAATGGCCTGCCGGGCAAAATAGGAGCCATAAAGAATCTTACTTTTTATATAGAGTTCGTTCTCCGGGGTATTGATATACTTGGGAGCCTTCTCATTGGCCTTGAGAATACGGGCACCAAACCCGAGCACTTTGCCGCTATGATTATGTACCGGGAAGATGACCCGTCCCCGGTAATTGTCCATCAACTGATCATTCCGGTTCGCAACGAGTCCGGATTTAACCAGGAGTTCCGGATTGAATTGTTTTCCAATAGCCTCTTTTGTAAATGCATCCCGTTGTTCGGGCGAATACCCTAACTGGAATTTCTTAATGATCTCTTCCCGGAATCCCCGTTCCTTGAAATAGGCCAGTCCTATATCCTGGCCTTCTTCAGACTCAAATAGCATCCGGCTGAAAAACTGCTGGGCAAAACTGTTGATGATATAAAGGCTGTCGGCGGCCTGTAATTGCTGCCGTTGTTCATCGCTTACAAAGGTTTCTTCAATCTCAATACCGTACCGGTTGGCCAGCCATTTAAGGGCTTCAACATAACTGTACTTTTCATGCTCCATCACAAAGCTGACGGTATTCCCGCTTTTTCCACAGCCAAAGCACTTATAGATTTCCTTGCTGGGCGAAACTGTGAAGGAGGGCGATTTTTCATTGTGAAAAGGGCAAAGGCCCAGGTAGTTGGAACCCCGTCTTTTCAGCTTGACAAAACTGCCTACCACATCAATAATATCCGTGCGTCCGAGTATTTGTTGTATGGTATTGGGTGAAATCATGAAGGGAGGGCAAGTTATTAAAAATGCGGGACAATCCCGGACTCGTCAATAATTGGGTTGGCCAGTTGAAAACAGCAGTTTACCCCCTTGATTTTATCCCTGAAAATCGTTTAAAATCACTCAGATGTGATAAATTCCGAAAAAACACCCGACGTTGAATAAACCATCGGATACTTTTCTCGTCTCATACAAAACTTATTACATGAAAGCATTCAGCAAATTATCCACCCTGATTACCGGATTCCTGTTTATAGGAGCTTCCGCAACCGCCCAGCAAACGGGGGTTGATTCCACCGGGTTACCCGGCGACCATTTCAGTTTGCAGGGCGCCCTGCAATTGTTTCAGCAATCCACCAGCATCGAAGATTTTGAGAAAGCCCTGAACCTGGAATCCAATCATGTCAATAACCTCGACCTGAATGGGGACGGGGAAACAGATTATATCCGTGTCATAGATAAATCAGAGAAAGAGGTGCATGCTTTTGTTTTGCAGGTACCGGTCTCTGCCTCAGAGAACCAGGATATCGCGGTGATTGAACTGGAAAAAACAGGTGACAGCACCGCGGTGGTTCAGATCATCGGGGATGAAGATATATATGGGGAAGCGGTGATCGTTGAACCGGATGGAGGAGGAGAGGAAGAAGCTTTCATGGATTATAATGACAGTAAATTGAGCGGTCCGAATGCCGGCTATAATTTCATGACGCCCCGTATAGTGATCAATGTATGGGCATGGCCTTCGGTTCGGTTTATATATGGGCCCGTTTACCGTCCCTGGATTTCTCCCTGGCGCTGGAAAAATTACCCCGGTTGGTGGAGACCCTGGCGTCCCTTTGCCTGGCAGGTCTGGCATCCGTACCGGATGCATTATCATCGCCCCTTTGTAGTGGTTCGCACGCACAGAGTGTTGCATGCACACCGGGTTTACACGCCGTTCCGTACCACTTCAGTAACTGTCCGTACCCGACATGCGTCAACGGTTGGCAACTATCGCGTCAACCGTACCCGTACCACCGTGGCTGGCCCGCGCGGCAATAAAGCCACCATTAAAAAAACAACCGTAACCGGTCCGCGTGGCAATAAAGCCACCCGGGTAAAAGTGAGAAAACATTGATGTTTTAACAATGAATAAATAGAATATACGGAAAAAATGCACAGGATCATCCTGTGCATTTCTTTTTTTATTTAAGCCTGTTTTTTATTTGAATTTATTTAAAATGGTCTTAACTTAACTGTGGCAAAAAGAACAAAAACCCTCCTCTGCTAAGTCCATAACCCTGGATAATCTGTCAGCTTCAGACAGTATTTCCAACCAGTTCTTTTATTAATTAACTTCTAAATTTTAAATGCCATGGTACAGGTAGACATCTCACAGCACTCTGCGGAGTGCAATGCCTGGAGAGCACAGCTCCGCAATTATCGTGATGAATTGATGCAAGACGAAAACCAGATCCGGCAAATCGCCGGTAAACCGCTCTCCAAAGAACAATTACTCGAAGTCGAACATCTCCACAACCAGTTTCACATCCAGCTGATCAACATTCACGATCTCAAGCAGTCGATCAAACTACACGAACGCCAATTACAGGTTGAATCCCCCGCCTCAGAAGAAACAGCCGGTACACATGAAAAATTACAGGATGAATTCCGCTCACTCGAACTTACTCTTCAGCAGCTCCGTTCTGAGTTCAGTGGTTTTCTGTCGCGAACTTCCTGAAGCGACTGATTACTGACTTTAATCAGCCCGGACCCTAACCGGGTTCATTGTTACTATCTGATCAATTTTGAAGATTTGTAGAAGTCATACACATTTTCTTCAATACTAAATTTTATTGCTATGCCAGAATTTGATACCTCACACGTAAAAAATATTGTCTTGCTCGGCCATGCCGGCTCCGGTAAGACCACCTTAGCGGAGTGCATGCTGTTTGAAGCAGGCATTATTACCCGGAAGGGTTCTATCGCAGAGCGGAATACAACAGGTGATTACCACGAACTTGAACAGGAACGTGGTAATTCTATTTTCAGCAAGCTCCTCCATACAAAATGGAGAGGATACAAGATTAATATTATTGATACCCCCGGTTATGATGACTTCTCCGGTGAAGTGATCTCCGCCCTTCGCGTGGCCGATACCGGTGTCATGCTTATTAATGCCGTAATGGGTGTGGAAGTAGGAACAGATATCATTTGGGAATATACCGAACAGTTTAAAACACCAATGATTTTCGGGGTGAATAAACTGGATGATGATAATGCGGATTTTGAAAAGACCATCCGGGAAGCCAAATCGCATTTTGGTAATAATGTAGTGGTGGTGCAGTATCCCCGGCAGACCGGTGCCGGCTTCCATGAAATTATCGATGTATTACGGATGACCATGTACCATTTCAAAGACAATGGCGGGAAACCCGAAAAAATGGCCATCCCCGATGAAGAAAAAGCAAAAGCGGAAGAACTGCATAAGGAACTGATCGAAGCAATTGCCAGCAATGACGAAACCCTGATGGAAAAATACTTCGATAAAGGAGAACTGGACGAAGATGAAATGAAGAATGGCCTGAAGAAAGCCATGATCAATCATGACCTGTTTCCGTTATTCTGTCTGTCTGCCGAACGCAATATGGGCAGTGGCCGCCTGATGGGTTTTATCGACAATGTTTGTCCCAGTGCCAACGAAATGCCACCGCAGACCACCAAAAAAGGCGAAGCACTTCCCTGTGATGCAAACGGACCCGCCTGCATTTTCATTTATAAAACCATTTCAGAACCCCATGTGGGCGAACTTTCTTTCTTTAAAGTGTATTCGGGTACCATAAAAAGCGGAATGGAACTGGAAAATGAAACCACCGGGGTTACCGAAAAGATTACCCAGTTATTCCTGGTGGAAGGAAATAAACGGACACCGATCAATGAATTGGTGGCCGGTGATATCGGGGCTACCCTGAAGCTCAAAAACACCCATGTGAACAATACGCTTCATACCAAGGGTAAAAACTTTGAACTTCCTCCGATTGTGTTCCCTGCGCCCAATATGACCGTGGCGATTGAAACACTGAAAAAGGGAGAAGAGGAAAAACTCTCCCTGGCCCTGCACCAGTTGCGGGAAGAAGATCCCACATTACTGGTGGAGGTTTCATCCGAATTGAAACAGACCCTGATTCATTGCCAGGGGGACATGCACCTGGCCGTAGCCAAATGGAAAATTGAACACCAGCATAAACTGGAAGTTAAATTCAGCAAGCCGCGTATCGCTTATCGTGAAACCATCCGTAAAATGGCCGATGCCAATTATCGCCACAAAAAACAGAGTGGGGGTGCCGGACAGTTTGGAGAAGTCTATATGCGTATTGAGCCCTGGTATGAAGGTATGCCGGAACCGGATGACCTGAATGTAAGAGGCCGGGATATCCATGAACTCGATTGGGGTGGACGTCTGGTATTTTACAACTGTATCGTGGGTGGAGCTATTGATGCCCGTTTTCTGCCTTCCGTTTTGAAAGGAGTCATGGAGAAAATGCATAACGGGCCACTGACCGGTTCTTATGCACGCGATATCCGTGTTTGTGTGTATGATGGAAAGATGCACCCGGTGGACAGCAATGATATCTCTTTCAAAATTGCGGGCTTACAGGCATTCCGCCAGGCTTTCCAGCAGGCGGATCCTCAGATTCTGGAACCTATTTATAAACTGGAGGTACTTTGTCCGGATGACCTGACCGGCGCCGTAATGGGCGATTTGCAAAGCCGCCGGGCCATCGTGGAAGGAATCGACAGCGAAGGGCATTTCCAGAAAGTGATCGCTAAAGTACCGTTGGCTGAAATGGATGGTTATTCCTCATCCCTTCGTTCCATTACCCAGGGACGGGCTAAATTCAAAATGGCTATTGCGGGTTATGAAGCCGTGCCATTTGACCTGCAACGGAAACTGATCGATGAATACAGCAAAACCGCTAAAGAAGAGTTTGCGTAAGTCGTAACCAACTATGCTTTGACGCCGGCCAGATTACTGACCGGCGTTTTTTATTAATTGCGATAAACAGCTATGGAAGCAGCCCGGTCATTCCAGCTGGACATTGCAAAACTACTCCTGGAAGCCGTCAGCGTCATGCTCTTGCCCCTGAGATTGGGTTGGTCATAAAGTACTACCCGGTATCCCGGGGGGATCTGAATGGAGCTGAGGGCTTTTTCGGGGAATCCGTTTGCAGCGGCCATTGTTTTATAAGTACCCGGTAATAAGGTAACCGATTGTCCTTTATACCCCGCATCCGTGTAGAGGGTCAGTTCATTCACCATCGGGTTACCATTACCGCTCCAGCCCCCTTTTTCTTCCACCACCAGTGAACTGATCCGGTTTCTCCAACTGTAACTGATACAATCAAATCCGGAAGAATAAGTTTCTGAAGCGCCCATGAGATTATCTCCTTCATACACTTTAACAGAAATTCCGGCAGGGATTTGCATGGAGCCGATGGTCTTCCGGAATAAACCCAGTTCCTCCCCGGTATATCGTCCGGGAAGCAGGCTTAGTTTATTTCCTTTGTAATTGCAATCCGTATAAAATTCGGCATAAGATCCATTGTTACTGTTATTACCGGTACCCGGTGTAGTATATGGTTTATATTCCACCACCAATGAACTGATCCGGTCATTATAATTCCGGCTCAGGCAGGTTTCACTGTTTTCCAGGGTTACAAAATAACCACTGGCATCATCTGACCCGGTATAGATCCGCATCCGCAGATTGCCGAAAATGGCGAAGGAGGAAATATTATTTTTTAATTCACCCAGGTCTGTGCCTTTGTATACCCCCGGACGAAGACTGCGGGAGAAACCACGGGAATAACAATCGCTGTATATCACGACATACTCATTGGGATTGGTTTGCTGGATATTGGTATTCTCCACTACAATGGCGGATGCATTATTATCCCAGGCTGAATCCAGGCAACTGACCGATTCGGTGAATGTTTTTGACCGGCTGTTGAAATCATCATTCTCATAAATAGTAATCCGGAAACCAGACGGCACCTGGAAGGAGGACAGTTTATCATTGCCGATCCGCATCTGGTATAAACGGTAGGTGCCTGCTTCCAGGGTATAACTCTTTCCACGATAATCACAATCCTCATGAATAGTTACATAACTCTGGGCAGATAACAGAAATGTATATAAAAATACAACCGCGAGTAAGGCATACTTTTTCATAGCAAAAATTTTAGCAGACCGCCTTACCGTCATTCCGGATCAGGCTTCCTTGTCAAAACTAATACATTCTTTCAGCTCTTTCTCGGTATAAGCCAGTTTATACTGTGCCAGCACTTCCGGAGGCACTCCATTCCATTGATTGGGCTGGTTACCTGCATATCCAATGTCTTTGATGCCAATCGCTGATGTGTAAAAACCAGAGGCGGTCAGATTTCGCATCAGGTTGAAAAACTGAACCCCCTGACTCATCTCCGGTTTTGCTTTCTCCGGATAGGCAATCATATCCACCAGTTCGATCTGCTGTGCGGCGGTACAATCTTTAAAGGGCTTTTCATATCGTTTGAAGCATTGCAGATCCAGCCAGCGCAAGCCGCCCTGTAAGGGCACCTGGTGATTGGGCATATCTCTTACAATAAAATCAATAAAATCCGGTACGCCCGCTTCACTGGCACTGCCGCTGACTTCATCTTTGGGAATGATGATATCACACAAGACGGTAATGGTGGCCAGTTCATGGGCATTAAAAAAAGGTCCTTTTGCCAATAGCTCTTTCTCGTACTTAACTTCATCCGGATTCCGGTCCAGGTTAAAGACCGGCTCAGCTGCTTTATCCGCTACTTTTTTATCATCCGTGGCACAACCGGCAAGAGCAGCAGGAACCGCAACGGCTCCGGTGGCAATCAGTTTCAACGATTTTCTTCTGTCCATAAAATAGTATTTCAATTACAGGTTTTGCTTTTTCATTTCCTCTACAATATACTCACAGGCTCTCATGGATAAAGCGAGAATCGTCCAGGTGATATTTTTATCCGCCTGGCTTACAAACTGACCGCCATCCACACAGAACAGGTTTTTACAATCATGGGCCTGGCTCCATTTATTCAGGGCCGAGGTTTTGGGATCATTCCCCATCCGGACGGTTCCGGCTTCATGGATGATCTCACCGGGTTTGGAAAGTCCCCAGTTATTGCTTTCATTATCATCACCACCCCAGGTAATGATGGCGCCCATATTATGCATCACTTCCTTGAAAGTCTCCTTCATGTGCTTCGCCTGTTTGATCTCATGTTCAGTCCACTTCACATTAAATTTCAATACCGGGATACCATAGCGGTCCACCACATTGGGATCAATGGTGCAGTAATTGGAGGCAATGGGAATCGCTTCTCCGCGTCCGGCCATACCCACACTGGCCCCGTAGAAGAAACGATAATCTTCCTTAAGTGAAGCCCCGTAACCACCCGCTTCTTTTTGTTTGCCTTTCACCAGGTATTTGCCATTCATTTTTTCAATACTCCCTGCAAAGCCATAAGCCGGCTGACTCATGCCTCCCCAGTATTCGATATGATAACCTCTCGGAAAATCCAGTTTTTTATTATCCAGCCACCAGGGAGAATACACGTGCATACCACCCACACCGTCTTCATTATACCGTTTGCGGTCAAACAATTGAGGCAGTACGCCTCCCAGGGCCGCCCCGGTGGAATCGTGCAGGTATTTACCTACTACATTGCTGCTATTGGCCAGCCCGTTGGGGTGACGGTCAGATTTAGAATTTAACAACAGACGGGCACTTTCACAGGCACTGGCAGCCAGGATCACCACCCGGCCTTCCACCTGGTATTCCATCCCGTCATTCTTACTGACAAAAGACACACCGGTGGCCAGTCCTTCTTTGTTGGTGAGTACTTCACGGGCCATCGCATTGGAGATCACTTCCACCTTACCGGTTTTCATGGCCGGGTAGATCAGTACATTGGGTGAAGAAAAATCGGCCTTGGCAATACTGCAATTACGACTGCACTGTGCACAGAAAAAACAAGCGCCGCGACCTGCATCATTTTCGATGGGCTTTGTGAGTATGGATAAACGGGAAGGAATCACTTTAACACCCGCTTGAGTCGCCCCGTTCTTAATCATCAGTTCATGCAAGCGGGGGCGGGGAGGAGGCAGGAAGAATCCATCCGGATCATTTTCCAATCCTTCATTCGTACCAAAAATGCCGATCATCTTATCCACCCGGTCATAGTAGGGTTTCACATCTTCATACCCGATCGGCCAGTCATCGCCGAGACCGTCAATACTCTTACGTTTAAAATCCTTGGGGCCAAAACGAAGGGAGATCCGACCCCAGTGATTGGTACGCCCACCCAGCATACGGGCCCGCCACCACATCCAGTCGGTGCCGGCTTCTTTGGTAAAGGGTTCTCCATCTACATTCCAACCACCATAACAGGCATCAAAATCGCCAAAAGGACGAAGTTTGGTACTGGCACCCCGGCGGGGAGAATCCCAGGGATTTTTTAATTGGGTAATATTTTTCTGCGGATCATACATAAACCCTGCTTCAATGATGCAGACATTCAAACCCGCTTTCGCCAGTGTATAGGCGGCCATACCGCCACCGGCACCGGAACCTACAATCACTGCATCGTATTTCTTTGGCTGTTTCTTAACCTGGAGATCTCCCATATGATTCGTATAATCGTTGTTGAATTTGAAGCAACAATTTACTGGATTGCCTTCTTGTATCCGAAAATATTTATCCCGATTCCGGGTCCGGGCATTCATTAACTTTACCGGCAAATACTCTCACATAATGAAGCGCCTGTTTATGCTGATAACCTTTATCACGCAATTATTCTCCGCCCGGTCACAATCCATTGATTTCAGTAAATACCCTGTATACTCTGGGAAAGACCTGGGTATTACTTATTCACCCCAGCGCAGTAATTTCAGAATCTGGGCACCAACCGCCAGCGCGGCGGAACTGAAACTGTATCATGCCGGTACCGGAAATAATGCAGCCGGTGTTTTCCCAATGGTGAAAGGGAAGAACGGGGTCTGGCTGGCCACCGTGTATACCGATCAGAAGAATAAATTTTATACGTTCCGGGTTAAAATAAAAGGACAATGGTCGGATGAAACAACGGATCCCTGGGTAAAAGCAGTGGGGGTGAACGGAAAACGGGGAGTTGTGGTTGACCTGAAAGAAACCAACCCGTCGGATTGGGAGAAGGACCGATCCCCGGTATTAAATAATCCCACAGATGCCGTGATCTATGAACTGCATGTGCGGGATGCCAGTATCCATGAAAATTCAGGAATTAAACATAAAGGTAAATTTCTGGGATTGACCGAAACCGGAACAAAAAATCATGCAGGACAGCCAACCGGACTGGATCATTTAAAAGAATTGGGGATTACCCATGTTCACCTGCTGCCTTCCTTTGACTTTAATTCCATAGACGAAAGCCAACCGGGTGCAAAATATAACTGGGGGTATGATCCCCTGCATTATAATGTACCGGAAGGATCCTATGCCACGAATCCCTATGATGGAGCGGTTCGTATTAAAGAATTTAAACAAATGGTGCAGGCTTTTCACCAGCAGGGTATTGGCGTTATAATGGATGTGGTGTATAATCATACGGCTCTAACGGAAAAGTCCAATTTCAATCAACTGGTTCCCGGATATTATTACAGGCAGGATAAGGACGGAAAATTTTCCAATGCCACGGCCTGTGGCAATGAAACCGCCAGTGAACGCCCTATGTTCCGGAAATTCATGCTGGAATCAGTACTCTACTGGGTACAGGAGTATCATATTGATGGCTTCCGGTTTGACCTGATGGGGGTGCATGATATTGAAACCATGAACCTGATTTCAAAAGAACTGCATAAAATCAAACCGGATATTCTCTTATATGGCGAAGGATGGACCGCTGGTGCTTCGCCCTTACCGGACTCCCTGCGTGCATTGAAAGCCAATACAGCCCGGTTGGACCGGATCGCAGCATTCAGTGATGATATCCGAGACGGGATCAAGGGCAGTGTGTTTGAACATGCGGATAAAGGATTTGCCAGTGGAAAAAAAGGAATGGAGGAGAGTATTAAGTTTGGCATCACCGCTTCCTGTCCGCATCCGCAGGTGGAGTATTCAAAAGTCAATTATTCGAAAGCTCCCTGGGCAACATCCCCCGCGCAAACGGTATCGTATTGTGAATGTCACGACAATCATGTGTTGTTTGATAAACTGGCCATATCTGCGAAAGACGCCACCCCGGAACAACGGGAGCAGATGCATCGGCTGGCATTATCCATTGTATTGACATCCCAGGGAATATCCTTTCTGCATGCAGGAACAGAGTTTATGCGAACCAAACAGGGAGTGGAGAATTCATATGAATCACCTGACAGCATCAATGCGATTAATTGGAATCTGAAAAAGGAATACCAGGGTATGAATGAATATCTCCGTGAACTGATTCAGCTGCGGAAACAGCACCCGGCTTTCCGATTGCGTTCAGCAGATGCAATTGCCAGAGGGATAAAATTCAAAGAAAAAATGCCCGATGGGATGATCGTTTATGAAATAGATGGAAAGTTGGCCGGAGACAGCTGGTCAAAAATACTGATCTGCCTGGTTGGAAATAAATCCGATATTGCTTATCCGGTTGATAGAACCTGGACACCTTATATTATTAATAATAAACGGGTAAAAAGTGATACGGAAGCAAAAGGTCAGGCAGCTGAGAATATGAATTTGTCTCCCTTTAGTTTTTCACTGTTTTATTTGGAGTAAAGGACTGTTGTTGATTTTGCGTCAGGGCATAAACGGCGAAACTGGCCAGCCAGTGTTCACCCCCGTAATGACCACTTACGACATTCGGCAGCGCGGCGGCCAGGTGTCGTATCGCTGCATTTTTTAAAGATTTCTTCAAAGGATCTTTTGCGGGCAATACAGCAGCCAGTCCCTGCATACACCAGCTACGGCTGAAACACAACCCATCCAGGTGTACGATCTGCAGATCGGTCCGGTCGGAAACCACGGGTAAGACCGAAAGGTGTTTTATATCTTTTACTGTAAGAAACTGCCTGAACCAGTTGCTGAATTCAGCAGGAGCGAGGATACGTCGCATCAGATCGGCTTCTTCCAGGCTGGGGGAGAGAAAATCAGATCCATTGGGTTCCCAGGACGCCGGGGCTCCTTTGTCTTTTGCAAAAAGTAAAAGCGCAGCCTGGCGGATAGCTATTTCAAACCGGGTTAAACCAGCTGCCCTGGCATAATCAAATGCAAAGACGAGACCGAACGCGGTATTCGGATGCACACCGGTACGATTGGCATAGGTTTGTTTTGGTAAAAAAGCTTCCCACAACAGAATGATTTTTTTAAGTAATGGCTGTAATGCCTGGTGCCATTTCCCGGCATCCGGATCAGTCCAGTTCAGTAATTCCTCGTCCAGTTTCAGCAACCAGGCCCATCCATACGTTCTTTCCCAACCACTGGTCATGGGGATATCAAAGTATTTAAGTTCCTGTTCTATATTTTCAATCGTAATGGTCCGGTTGATGGCTTTCCGTATGGCACCGGCTTCGGGCAGATCGGGAAAAAGCTTCAGCAGTTTGATCAGCATCCAATGTCCATGTACCGATGAATGCCAGTCAAAGCAACCATAAAAAGCGGGATGCAGTTGACGTGGCAGGAGTACATGATCACTGTCACGGTAGGATGTATGGCTGGTCTTGTTGGGAAACTCCTGTTCCATACACTTCAACGGGAGTAACGCCAGTTTGGTAGCCCCTTCCCTGGTCAGGTGAAACGCACTGCTGTCTTTATTAATCATAAATAAGGGGGGCTGCTGACTGCACAACGAAACAGGCAAAAGCAACAGGACTAGTATAAATCGGGTCATCCGTTAAATTTTGAATGAAAAAGATAGGAAGAAAAGGCAAAAAAAAACTGTCCCGTCAAACGGAACAGTTTACTATTTAAAACAATTCAATTAATACCGGTCACGTGGAGGACGGGAATTATTTCCATACCCACCACCACTACCACTACCACCACGATAGCCGCCGCCGCCGCCGCTTCCACCACCATATCCACCACGGTCACCACCGCCTCCGCCATAACCACCACCGCCACCACGGTTAGGACGGAAACCACCTCCGCCGCCACCTTGTTTATCTTCGGCTTCTTTCACCACCAGCACTTTTTTCCCAATCGGTAAATCGTTCAACCCTTCAATGGCTTCTTTAGCTTCGAGCGCATTCGCCATTTCCACAAAGGCAAAACCTTTACTCTTACCGGTTTCACGGTCCATAGCCACTTTAACGGAAATCACTTCTCCGAATTTTTCAAAGAATTCTTCCAATTCCGCATCATCCATATCATACGGTAAACCAGCAACAAAAAGTTTCATCGACTAAATTTTAAACAAATGTAAGTAACTTAAACCGGTAATAGTCAACCTTATTTCCACAAAAAGATAGTAAAAAAAGGCTTATTTATCTGCATCAATTTTTTTACCGGCAAAATAGCCACCTGCAGCCCCTAAAATTAACCCAACTGTCATCCACAACAGTACTCCGCCTGAAGCGAAAAAGGCCACGGCAAATCCAGTGAGTGCTCCGATAATCATGACAATCGTTGTTGCTTTTCCGTTGCTGCCGGCGGATGTGGCAGTATCATGGCTTTGCCTGAACTGCTTCACATGTTCCCGGTGTTTTTTGCGGTGATGTGATCTGGCCATTTTTTTTATTTTGAAATTACGGCAAGTTTGGCTGTTGAAAAAGGGAAATGACCAGAATCATAAGGCCTGTAACTAAAACCTGACTTCAAACAGCTGTTCCGGAAATTCAGCTTTCCGCTTACCTTTAAAGTGTATTCAAAAGCCAATACTATGCGTATCTGTTTATTCCTTGCCTTCGTACTATTAACTGGTATTCCATTACCGGCACAACAAACGCAAAAGCCACCGCTTCATGCAAAGAACTGGATGGCCATCACCGGCAAACCTTTAGCCGCTACTGCCGGTGCACTTACTTTTCAGAAAGGAGGAAATGCGGTGGATGCCGCATGCGCTATGCTGGCTGCCACCTGCACGATGTGGGATGTATTGAGCTGGGGCGGAGAAACACAGGTGCTTTTATACAATCCAAAAACAAAAAAAGTAATTGCCATCAATGCGATGGGCGTTGCCCCAACCGGTGCCACTCCGGAGTTTTTCAAATCCAAAGGGTACCAGTTTCCTCCTGAGTATGGCGCACTGGCCGCCACCACTCCTGGCACCCCTGGAGGTATCTGTTATATGCTCGCGGAATATGGAACTCTTTCGTTAAAAGAAATACTGGCACCGGCCATGCAACTGGCAGCCGGCTATCCGATGGAAGCACAAACGGCCAATAGTATTGAGCGTGGAAAAGCCAGGATCAAAGAATGGCCTTACAGTAAAAAAGTATTCCTGACCCATCCGGGAGAGAAAAGAGAAGCACCGGAAGCGGGGGAGATTTTTATTCAGCAGGACCTGCTGAACACCCTGACAAAAATGGTGGAAGCTGAACAGGCTGCTCTCCGGCAAAAGAAAAGCCGTAAGCAAGCCATCATGGCGGCGTATGACCGGTTTTACAAAGGAGATATTGCCCGTGAATTTGTACGGGGCTGCCAGGAACAGGGTGGGTTGATTACGATGGAAGACCTGGCCCGCTGGAAACCGATCGAAGAAGAGCCCCTGTCGGTCAATTACAAAGGGATTGACGTGTATAAAATGCAGCAGTGGACACAGGGGCCGGTATTACTTCAGGCCCTGAACATCCTGGAAAATACAGACCTGAAATCGATGGGATATAACAGTACGGCCTATATCCATACCCTGTACCAGGCCATGAATCTCTCTTTTGCTGATCGTGATTTTTATTATGGAGATCCTTATTTCCCTCCACAGGAACCAATGAAAGGACTGCTTAGTAAAGACTATGCCCGGCAGCGTGCCGCACTGATTAACCCGCTGATGAACGGGGCCCTGACCGGTCCTGGGGATCCTTATCCTTTTGAAGGGAAAGTTAATCCGTATTCAGCCCTGATGCAATTCCGGGGCTTTACTACGGATAGCAGTAAACGAAATTTTATGCCTGCGCATGATAATGGCACCGCAGCCGCCGATCCCGGATATATGGATCGCTTATGGAGAGGCACTACCAGTGTGGAAGCCGCCGATAAGGAAGGATGGGTGGTATCCATCACACCGAGCGGGGGGTGGATACCGGCTTGTATTGCCGGCAACACCGGGGTGGGTATGAGCCAAAGGATGCAGAGTTTTGTACTGGACTCCACGCTGAATCCATTCAACGTGGTGGCGCCCGGCAAACGTCCGAGGGTTACCCTGACGCCCTCCATGGCTTTAAAAGATGGAAAACCCTATTTATCCTTTGCCGTGCAGGGTGGCGATACACAGGACCAGAACCTGCTGCAATTTTTCCTGAATATGGTAGAATTCGGCATGACGGTGCAGCAGGCCACTGAAGCAGCCAATATCAATAGTAATCAGCTCTGGCTTTCACTGGGCGGAACCAAAACAGATGATCGTAAACCCAGGCCCGGAAGTATTTTGTTACATGATACTATTCCCGAAAAAGTCAGAAATGAATTGAAGAAAATGGGGTATACCCTGAGTTTTGATGACCGGACCAGTGGTCCCATCAATGCCATTTATTTTGACTGGAAGCACGGCAGTTTCTGGGGAGGAAGCAGTAATCATGGAGAAGATTACGGGATTGGCTGGTAATCAGTTTAACAAAACTTTGCCCGGATGGAATAAGATCAACCCCATGTGCCAACTAATTTTACAGATGTCTCGATATACGGTGATCTTACTGCTTATTTTTTGTCACCCGGCTCTTGTATGCTCCCAAACCTCCATACTGGGAAAGATTTATGATGGCAAAAATGATTCCTTACTTGCGGGCGTGACCGTGATGAATATTACCACTAAAAAATTTGTACTTTCTGACCGGAATGGTCAGTACACTGTTTCAGCCGTTGAAAATGACTTGCTGGTTTTCAGTTTCAGCGGTTATGCCCCAGATACAATATCGGTTGAACCTTATATGTTCGATACCCGGTTTGATATTACCCTGCAACCACAGCCTCTTTTATTAAAAGGAGTGACGGTAGTTGCAACGAATTACCAGACTGATTCACTGAACCGTCAGGCATACTACCGCCATATTTTAAGTAAGCGGGAGCCCGGACTTACCGGTCGTAATACACCCACAGGCTTTGGGATCAGCCTGAGTCCGATCAGTCATTTTTCCCGTGAGTCAAGGGAACGAAGAGCGCTGAAAAAACGGATCGCCCGGGAAGAAAAAGAAAGCTATATCGACCACCAGTTTTCCCCGGAACTGGTTAAACGGATCACCCGGCTGGAAGGAGATTCGCTTCGTTTATTTATGTATACCAAGCGACCCTCCTATGATTTCTGCCGTAAAACCAGTCCCGAAGAAATGCTGGTTTATATCAGCGATTGCCTGAAAGAATTCAGAAAACCTGCAGAAAAAAAACCGAAATAAGAAAGCTTTCATCTCACACTAACAATCGTTATCTTTGCAGGATAATTTTACACTATTCACTATGAAAGAAGTAGTTATTATTTCTGCAGTAAGGACTCCCATCGGAAGTTTCGGAGGAAGCCTGAAGTCATTGTCTGCCACACAGTTGGGTGCCATTGCCATTAAAGGTGCACTGGAAAAATCCAGTCTCAAACCCTCCCAGGTGGAAGATGTAATAATGGGCTGTGTGGTTCAATCCAATCTGGGTCAGGCACCTGCCAGGCAGGCGTCAAAATTTGCCGGTTTACCGAATGAAGTGAATTGTACAACGGTCAATAAAATATGTGCCAGTGGCATGAAAGCCATCGCACTGGCCGCTCAGAGTATTGCCCTGGGTGATGCGGATATTGTGATAGCGGGCGGTATGGAAAGTATGAGCAATGCTCCTTTTTACAATGAAAATATGCGTTGGGGCCATAAATATGGAAATGTAACCCTGGTTGATGGACTGGCAAAGGATGGCCTGACCGATGTATATGATGGTAAACCGATGGGGCATGCGGCTGAGCTTTGTGCCAGTGAATGTGGTGTTACCCGTGCAGATCAGGATGCATTTGCTATTGAAAGCTATAAACGTTCACAGGCTGCCTGGGAAAAAGGGTTGTTTGATAAGGAGATTGTTCCTGTCGAAATTCCCCAACGGAAAGGCGACCCCATTGTTTTCTCGAAAGATGAGGAACCCTATAATGTGAAATTTGAAAAAATTCCTACTTTAAACCCGGCCTTTATAAAAGACGGCACTGTTACGGCAGCCAATGCTTCCACGATGAATGATGGGGCGGCGGCCATTTTACTCATGAGTGCAGAAAAGGCACATGAACTGGGATTAAAACCGATTGGCCGGATTAGGGGATATGCTGATGCCGAACAAGCCCCGGAATGGTTTACAACTTCTCCTTCCGTAGCGGTGCCCAAAGCCGTTAAAAAGGCCGGACTGTCTATGACAGATATAGATTACTGGGAACTAAACGAAGCTTTTGCGGTGGTGGGGATCGAAAATTCCCGTCGCATGAAGCTGGATCCTGCAAAAGTAAATGTACATGGGGGAGCGGTATCCCTGGGTCATCCACTCGGATGCAGCGGGGCCAGAATTATTGTCACCCTGCTTCATATTCTGAAATCCAATAATGCCCGGTTTGGCGCCGCAGGTATTTGTAATGGAGGCGGTGGTGCCAGTGCGATGGTTATTGAAAATATTGCCTGAACCATCCCCGGTTATTAAACGGCTTACACATTATTACAGCCCAATCGTAATCTTTCATCGTCTTCATCGTATTTTTTCCCGGGCGGGCCCGTACTAAGCCCGGCTTATTCCCGTTTTAATGGTTAGTATTCTTTTTCCTGAAAAAAAACAGGGTTCTTGTTAAACCAATTGACAAGTGTCCCTGTCTATTGTCTGTTATTTATTGAGATTAACATTTAAAACCCGAATATGAAAACAAGGATTTTATCCATTGCCATTGCGGCATTTTCTTTTACGTTTCTTTTTACTTCCTGTAAGAAAGAAGCATCCAATGCAGGCAGCACTGATTTCACGGCTGAAACTTCCACCCATTCCGATGACCAGTCCCGGTTTTCAGGTGAAGTGGATGCGGTAGCGAATGACGCGAACCTGCTCCTGGAATCCACAGCCGGCATAACCGGCCGGCCCGGTGATCTGAATTCACTGATCTGCGATGCGGATATCGTGGTGGATACTGCGGCAAATCCCCGCACCATTACCATTACGTATAATGGCACCAGTTGCCTGGGAAACAGAACCCGCACGGGTGTGATTGTCATTTCCATGGCGCAGGGTGTACGCTGGAGCCAGGCAGGAGCAGCCATCAGCCTGACCTACCAGAATTTTAAAGTCACCCGGACCCTGGACAATAAAAGTATTACCGTTAACGGTACACATACATTAACCAATGTAAGCGGTGGATTACTGATCAACCTGCCTGTTCTGAACACCATTACGCATTCCATCACCAGCAGTAATATGTCGGTTACTTTCGACAATGGCACTCAACGTACCTGGCAGGTTGCCCGTCAACGGGTATTCACTTTCAACAATGGAGTAACAATCACCATCACCGGTACACATGCGGATGGCGGAGTTACAGGAATTGCAGAATGGGGATTGAACCGTTTTGGCCGTCCGTTTACCACCACCATTGCTGAACCGGTTGTTTTGAAAAGCGATTGTTCCTTCCGGGCAGGCAGCGGCAAAGTGGTACATAACACTACTTCCTATAACGCGGCTGTTACATTCGGACTGGATGCAACCGGAGCAGCCACATCCTGTCCGGGTGCCGGCAACTACTATATGAAAATAGTATGGACCGGTCCGGCCGGTAACAGCCATACGGCATTATTACCCTACTAATATTTTCTTACACCTTATCCGGTGCCCTGCCCTTAACGGCAGGGCATTTTTTTTGACTTCGTTTCGTTTTCGCTAATTTAGGGCCATGTCCGCCACACTTATACGCGATATTAAATTATTGGTGAATACACCGGAAACGGATACCTGCCTGCGTGGAAAAGAACTGGCCGTATTGCCAGTGATTGAAAACGCGTATCTCATCATGGAAGATGAGTTCATCACGGGACTGGGGCGGATGGAAGAACTGATTTATCCGGAGAAACACTTCAAATCAGTGATTAATGCCACCGGTCAGATCGTTTTACCGGCCTGGTGCGACAGTCATACCCATATCGTTTTTGCGGCTACCCGGGAAGAAGAATTCATTGATAAGCTCAAAGGAATGAGCTATGCGGATATCGCAGCAAAGGGTGGGGGTATACTCAACTCGGCCCGTAAACTCGGGGAGGCCAGTGAATCGATGCTATTTAATGATGCCTGGAAAAGACTGGAAGAAGTCAGTAAAATGGGAACCGGGTCCATTGAGATCAAAAGCGGATACGGACTAACCGTGGAGAGTGAACTCAAGATGCTCCGCGTTATTAAAAAACTGAAAGAGAAATCACCGTTGACAATAAAAGCCACTTTCCTGGGAGCCCATACTTACCCCCCGGCTTTCAAAGAAGACCATGAAGGATATATCCGGCAGATTATTGATGAGATGCTGCCGGTAATTGCAAAAGAAAAACTGGCCGATTATATTGACGTGTTTTGTGAAACCGGTTTCTTCTCCAGGGAGGAAACCATCCGTATTGGCAAAGCCGGTATGGCCATAGGTCTGAAACCAAAGATCCATGCCAATCAGCTGAACCTGTCTGGGGGTACTGAGGCAGGTGTGGAATTGGGCGCCCTGAGTGTGGATCACCTGGAAACCATGGAAGAGTCAACGATCCGGTTGCTGGCCGGCTCATCCACCATTGGTACTTTACTACCAACGGCCGCCTTTTTTCTCCGGATGCCATTTCAACCAGCCCGGCAACTGATTGATGCCGGATGTGCCCTTGCCCTTGCCTCCGATTACAACCCGGGTTCTTCTCCTTCTGGAAATATGAATCTGGTTACTTCGATGAGCTGCATACAGATGAAAATGCTGCCGGAAGAAGTGATCAATGCCGCTACCATTAACGGCGCTTTTGCAATGGAAGTACAGGATAAAACAGGTAGTATACGTCCTGGAAAAAAGGCCAACCTGATTTTCACTCAACCGGTACCGAACCTGGCCACGCTCTTTTATTCTTTTGGCACCAACCATATTGAGAAAGTAATCCTGAATGGAAAAATAGTATGAAAATTTTTTATTTCACCTTCCTTCTCTTAGCTGTTTCCAATTTGGCATCCGCACAGGGCCCTTTACCTGATTGTCCTTCATTTCATACCGGTGAATATCTATATACAGATTCCACGGGAGATACCTGGGAACTCCGGCGGAAAAAGAAGATCCAGACTGAGCGCAATACCCGAAACGGGAAAACGATCAAATTTAAAATTCTGTGGTTGAGTGATTGCGAATACCGGCTTACACAGACCTGGACCAACATACGAACCCGGCGCAAATGGAACCGGGCCCATTTCAGCTACCGGATTATCCGTACAACCCCAAACAGCTATACTTACGATTGTTCCTGTAAAGACAGTCCGGCAATCGCAGGTACCGTAGTGAGAGTTATGAATTAATCCACAGTTTACATGCTTACAACCCACATGTTGTATATTCGGGAACATGTTTCGATTACGTAAAAAGAGTCCTGATTTTTTTGAAACAGCCCTGCTGCAGGACCGGATAAAGGCAGATGAGCGGTCCACCGGGCTTTCATTTCTTGTATCTTTTTTTGAGCAGATCAGGCCGGGCCATACACTTAAGAAAAAAAACGCCGAAGCAAATCTCCGGTTTGCCATGCAGGAGCTGAAACTCCATCCGGAATTACTGGCCAATCTTCAGCAGGCACTGCTCTCCCAGCTGATCAGCACCAAACTTACTTCAGCCATTACGGAAAGTGGTATTCCCTTATCCAGGGGTTTCTGGCAGGAATTGGTCAACCGGTTGAAACATAAACTGATTCCCGAATTACAGGATGAAACGGATTTTCTGTATGTAATCAACAGTGTTTTCTATAAAAAGGCGGATTACCAGTGGGTAGAGAGTATTCCCCGGTCATTATGGATTGATTTTTTTGAAACCCTGGGTTTTCGTTTCAGCACCGATGCCCACCGGATTAAAAATGAACTGCTGAGTTCACTGAAAATATTATCCTTCCAGGTCGCCCAGCTGGGGCTTGAACGTGAAGTACTGAATTACCTGCCGGAAAATGAAAGAAACGATCATACAGCTTTTGTACGGCAAAACTACCTGGTGCATGAACTGGAATTAATACTCAATGAAAATAAAGAGGCGAATGCCATCAGCAGCACCAGTACCGCGTTGAAAGAGCATATTCATTCCTGTTATACGTTATTGGATTATATCCGGGAAAGCCATGCGGATAAAGGTGCCAGTATTCAGCAAACCTACCTGTTGCTGATTCTGACCAATCGCCTGGAACGGATGTTGCTGATTGCAGATATACTGGATGCCGACAACCAGTTTGATACCGGCCGTTTCACTGATCTGTTCCGGTTACTGATCCGGAATGAAAACCGGAAAAACAGTATTATGGAGTTTCTCTCCCAGGGACTGGGCTATCTCGCTTACCAGATTGCAGAACACAAAGGCAGCAAGGGGCATAAGTATATTACAGAAACAAGAGCGGAATATTATAAAATGATTCGTTCCGCTATGTGGGGAGGCCTTATCATTTCATTTACTGCCATCCTTAAAAACCTGATCGGGAAATTAAAACTGGCCCCTTTCCCTTTGGGTTTTCTTTATAGTATGAATTACAGCGCCGGCTTTATCCTGATTGAAGAAACCAAATCAACCCTGGCCACCAAGCAACCCGCTTTTACAGCCAGTGCTGTGGCAGGTTCGCTGGATACCCGGAAACTGGGAGGAGAACCGGATCTGGATGGATTGGCGGCCACCGTTGCGAAAGTTTCACGCAGCCAGATTGCTTCTTTCTTCGGTAACCTGATTATTGTATTCCCGATGACTTTTTTACTGGCCTGGGGCTATCATCAGGTCACCGGCAGCAAGATTGCCACTGATGCCGCAGCCTTTAAGTTGCTCAAAGACCAGCATCCCTGGCGAAGCCCGGCTCTTCTGTATGCCTGCTTTACCGGATTATTTTTATTTATCAGTGGCATCATAGCCGGTTACTGGCAAAACAAAGTGCAATATGGACAAATCAGGGAACGATTGATCCGGCATCCGGCATTGAAAGTCACCATGTCACCCCAACGGCGGACCCGCCTTGCCAATTATGTAGAGAAAAATATAGGCGCCCTGATTGGTAGTATTGCTCTTGGGTTTTTCCTTGGCTTCTCCGGAGTGATAGGGAAAATATTTGGCATTCCGTTCGACATCCGTCATATCACTATTGCTTCCGGAAATGTATCCATTGGATTGTATGGTGTGGGAATTAATGAGGTGCCGGCTTATTTTATGCTGGCCGTATTTTTTGGAGTACTGGGTATCGGCGTATTAAACTTTCTGGTCAGTTTTGCCCTGGCATTTACCGTAGCTGTAAAATCCAGGGGCATTCATTTATCGCAGTATCCCCGTTTACTCAGTACTATTGGTAAATACCTGTTCCGTCATCCGCGTGTTTTTTTCCTGCCGGAACGGAAATCATCCGTACAGAACTACCATCCTTTAGCTGGTAAAGATGATAGTGCACTATAATTTCCAGGAGAATAATACAAATAGCAGCCCTGATTTGTATCAGTACACCGGATTACCAGAATAATTACATTTGAACATATTGGATTGTCAACCCACTTCAATTAACAAAATGGAAAGAAGGGATCTTTTAAAATCAATTGGCCTGATCGGAGGGAGCAGTTTGTTTCCGGCCGTTTTATCCAATTTCCTGAGCAGTTGCTCCGGCAAAGACATGAGTGCCTATACCCCGGTTTTTTTCAGTAAAAACGAGTACAACCAGATCACTGAAATGATTGATCTCCTTATTCCGGCTACTGGTACCAAATCCGCCTCGCAGGTGAATGTCCAGGTTTTTCTTGACCAGGTCTTTCAGCAATGCCTCGTGAAGGAGGAACAGCAGGAAATCCATGATGGGCTGAAAAGCATTGAAACCGGTTTTGACACGGCAAAAGACAAGCAGGCGTTTGTCAAAGAACTGGATGAAAAAGCCTTTGGAAAAAAAGAAGCGAATGCCTGGTTCCGCAGCATCAAAAAATATACCCTGATTGGCTTTTTTACTTCCGAGGAGGGTGTTACAAAAGCCTCCAATTATGTGAAAGCACCGGAAGCTTATAAAGGGGATATTCCGGCTGATGAAACGACCTTGAATTACGGAAGAACCACTTTACATTTTTAATTGAATACCATGGCTGGATTTACTATACTGGGAAAAGCAGAGAAAGGAAACCGCTACGATGCCATCGTAATTGGTTCTGGTATCACTGGTGGAATCGCCGCCAAAGAACTCACGGAAAAAGGACTGAAGGTATTGGTGCTGGAACGGGGCAGGATGGTAGAGCATATCGTGGATTACCCGACCGCTCAAAAGGATCCCTGGGAATTTCCGTTAGCCAATATGGTCAGCCTGGAAGAAAAGAAAGAGTACGCGGTACAAAAGGATATTTACATATTCGGTCAGGATGCAAAACACTTTCTGGTAAAAGACACCGAGCATCCGTATGTGCAGGAAAAACCATTTTCCTGGCAAAGGGGATACCAGCTGGGCGGACGTTCCTTATTGTGGTCCAAGCATTGTTATCGCCTGAGTGATCTGGATTTTGAAGCCAACCAGAAAGAAGGGATCGGGATTGACTGGCCGATCCGCTATAAGGATATTGCTCCCTGGTATGATCATATTGAATCCTATGTGGGGATCAGTGGCAACCGGGATGGAATCGCACAGATACCAGATGGGAATTTCCTGCCACCATTTGAAATGAATGTGTTTGAAAAACAGATCCGGGAGCGCTTACGTAAATCATTCCCGGAAAGAGACCTGGTGATGGGCCGGATGGCTATCCTTACTAAAGATCATAATGGGCGAAACCGTTGTCATTCCCGCAACCTATGTTACCGGGGTTGTATTTACGGGGCACCCTATTCCAGTAATTCAGCGGCCCTCCCGGATGCAGCCAAAACAGGAAATCTTACCCTGCGCCCGTTTTCGATCGTTCATAGCCTGATCTATGATAAGCAAACCAACAAACTGAAAGGCGTTCGTATTATCGACACGGAGAACAAGGAACTGATCGAATTCTATTCTACCCTGATCTTCCTGAATGCTTCCACGATCGGCAGTACCCAGATCTTACAACAATCGGCAATACCTGAATACCCGGATGGATTGGCGAATTCGAGCGGTGTACTCGGACATTACCTGATGGATCATCATGCGGGAATCGGGGCCACGGGCGGATACAGCGGATTGAAAGATCATTTTTATTACGGACAGCGACCGGCGAGTGTATATGTGCCCCGTTTCAGGAATATAAAAAGCAATGACCAGCCCTATCTGCGGGGATTCGGTTATGAAAACTATACCAGCCGGAGTGACTGGTCACGCGGGATGTACAGTGCCGGTATAGGGGCTGAATGGAAAGAATCCCTGACCCACCCGGGTGAATGGTTTGCTTATTTTGAAGCCTATGGGGAAACATTACCCGTGTATACCAATACCGTTTCGCTCAGCGAAGACCAGAAAGATAAATGGGGGATCCCGTTACCGGTGATCTCCATGGAATACGGGGAGAATGAAAAGAAAATGAGAATAGACATGCAGCAATCAGCTGTAGACATGCTGGAAGCAGCCAACCTGGACTGGGTAGGTAAATTTGACTATGGCATGATGCCCGGTTCAGTTATTCATGAAATGGGGACGGCCCGCATGGGCCATGATCCCAAAACATCCGTCCTGAACCAATGGAATCAGTCCCATGATATCAAAAACCTGTTTGTCACGGATGGCTCCTGTATGGTATCCTCTCCCTGCCAGAATCCATCCCTGACTTATATGGCACTGACCGCAAGAGCTTGTGATTATGCGGTGAAGGAATTGAAAAAAGGGAATATATAAATCAGCTAAATAAATGATCGTGCTCAATAACCTTTGACCATTATTGGGGTTCTTTTGCAGCCGATGATAACAGACCCCTTATTGAAAGAGTATAAAACAGCATCCGATTATGCATGGATTTATTGGCGGGCCGTTCAAGTTATATGCTGGCTGGCCGGTTTTGTATTGCTGGTAACTTTGTTTGTAAAACCCGCCCTGGGTATTACATTATTCTGGAATGGTCTTATCCCCGTTGCCCCGTTTTTACTGGTAGTGGCGACCGGACTCTGGAGGAATATTTGTCCCCTTGGAACCACCTCATTATTACCTGATCGGTTTGGGGCTCCCGGCAAACTAAAACTGACCCCGAAGGATCAGTCCAGACTGCAACTGGCAGGAGTAGTTTTATTATTGCTGATCATTCCCTTACGACATGTCATCTTCAATACGGATGGCCGTGCCACCGGTATGATCCTGATTCTGCTGGGGGCTGTAGCTTTCTCAACCGGATTATTCTTTGAACGGAAATCCGCGTGGTGCGCCGGCATTTGCCCGGTACATCCGGTAGAAAAACTATATGGCAGTAAGCCGGCTGCAAAAATGATGAATGTACATTGTGTGAACTGTATCCGCTGTTCTGTTCCCTGCCCGGATTCCACCCAAAACACGAAACCCTTCCTGCAGGATGAATCGGTTGTGGCGCGTATCACGGAGTTTCTGCTGGTGGGCGCCTTCCCCGGTTATATCTGGGGTTGGTTTCATACACCGGATTATACAGGGCAGGAGGGATGGCAACACTTCGCTCAAGTATACGGCTTACCTGTAATGGCAGGCGCGGTCACTACTTTCCTGTATTTTGTACTCCGTTTCTTTTTTACCGGAAAGCGGACCATGCTGATCCGGTTTTTTGCTGCCATGGCCGTATCCTGTTATTACTGGTTCCGTTTGCCGCTCTTATTTGGATATGATCCGGCGGATACGCACAGCCGGTTGATCGACCTGAGTGAAATGATTCCGCATTGGATCATCACCGCGATCAGTTCCTCGCTGATTCTTTTTTTTATGTGGTGGTTCCTGATCCGCGAAAGCAAGAATATTAGCTGGTCCTCACGACCTGTTCTGCAAAGCAAATAAACCGCTTTTAACTTTTCAAGCTCCTTGTATCCACAGTGGAATAATTGTTGCCGGCGATCTGTTTTCAAGCAACAAGCAATAACTTAGCATACAAACTGTTTTGCATGCAACCTATCATTGAATGTGTTCCCAATTTCAGCGAAGGAAGTGATCTCCAGCTGATCCGTCAAATAACTGACCAGGTAGAAACCGTAGAAGGGGTACGTCTCCTCAACGTGGATCCGGGCAAAGCCACCAACCGTACGGTGGTCACTTTTGTCGGTCATCCTGAAGCCGTGATTGAAGCCGCTTTCCGGGCCATCAAAAAAGCCGGTGAACTGATCGAGATGAGTAAACACAAAGGAGAACATCCGCGTATGGGCGCCACTGATGTTTGTCCCCTGATTCCCATTGCCGGTATTTCTATGGAAGAAACAGCCGCTTTTGCTCAAAAACTGGCCAAAAGAGTAGGCGAGGAATTATCCATACCGGTCTATCTCTACGAAGCCGCCCAGCCGGATAAAAGCCGGAATAATTTATCGGTTATACGTGCGGGTGAGTATGAAGGTTTTTTCAAAAAAATTAAAGAGCCGCAATGGAAACCGGATTTTGGCCCGGCCGAGTTTGATGCAAAAAGGGGAGGCACGGTGATCGGGGCCCGTGATTTCCTGGTGGCTTATAATGTAAACCTCAATACCACCAGTACCCGTCGTGCCAATGCCGTAGCTTTTGACGTACGGGAGGCCGGAAGGAATGTGGTAGTAAACGGAGAAAAAGTAAATCAGCCGGGCAGTCTGAAATCAGTAAAAGCGATCGGCTGGTTTATTGAAGAATACGGAGTGGCCCAGATCAGCATGAATCTTACGAATATTAATATCACCCCGCTGCATATTGCGTTTGATGAAGTATGTAAAAAAGCCGATGCCCGGGGCATCAGGGTCACCGGTTCAGAGCTGGTGGGACTGGTCCCGTTGAAATCACTCACGGATGCCGGTCGTTATTTTTTACGTAAACAAAAACGATCCACCGGTGTTTCAGAAAAAGAACTGATCAAGATTGCTGTGAAATCCATGGGACTGGATGAACTGGGGCCCTTTAAACCGGAAGAACGGATCATTGAGTATATGCTCCGTTTACCGGCGGATAGTAAACTGGTCAATATGAATTTGTCGGCTTTTGCCGATGAAACGGCCAGTGAAAGTCCCGCTCCGGGAGGAGGATCCATTTCAGCCTATGTGGGAGCTCTGGGTGTTTCTTTGGCAACTATGGTGGCCAATCTTTCTTCTCATAAAAAAGGATGGGATGATCGATGGGAAGAGTTCAGCGACTGGGCGGAGAAGGGCGAGGCACTGAAGAATGAATTGGTCAAACTGGTGGATGCTGACACCAAAGCTTTTAACAAGATTATGGAGGCTTTTGCTTTACCCAAATCCAGTGAGGCGGAAAAGTCCATCCGGAGCCAGTCGATCCAGGAAGCCACCCGCTACGCGATAGATATTCCCTTCCAGGTGATGCAGGCTTCCTTTAAAAGTCTCGAAGTGATCAAAGCCATGGCAGAAACCGGTAATCCAAATTCCGTATCTGATGCCGGGGTGGGAGCGCTTTGTGCCCGTGCAGCCGTCATGGGAGCCTTCATGAATGTGCGTATAAATGCCGCCGGTTATACGGACAAAGTATTCGTGGAAGAAATTGTGTCAAAAGGGAAGGAGATTGAACAGAAAACAATAGCTTTAGAACAGGAGATTCTAAAAGTGGTCAACGATAGGATCGGGCTTTAACCACCCAACCTTGTTCACTACTGTATTCCCTATTCTCTATTTACTATTTTCTATTCTCTATTCTCTATGTTCAGCATATGAAGCACCTTAAGATCTACAGCAAACAAGACATCCTCTCCCTGACCAAAATCCGCCGGTATGAAACGAAAGTGGGGGAAAGACTGAACGTGATCTTTGATCCCGCCGAACTGGAAAAATCCATTGAAGGTTCCGCATCTAAATATGTATTGTTTGGTATTCCTGAGGATCTGGGGGCCAAAGGAAATTTCGGAATCGGGGGTACGGATACCTTGTGGATTCCATTCCTTCAGAGTTTTTTCAATTTGCAGAGTAATGATTTCATGGATGGGAATGAAATGCTGATGATCGGGCATTTTGATTTCGGCGATCTGCAATTCCTGATCGATACTACGGCCAAAGGAGATGATGAACGGATTGAAGCTTATCGCCATGCGGTGAATACGATTGACGATGAAGTAGAGAAACTGGTTAAAATTATAACCGCTGCCAAAAAAATACCGGTAGTAGTGGGTGGCGGACATAACAATTCCTATCCCCTGATCAAAGGAGCAGCCAAGGGATGGCACAAGGCTGGAAAAATTCCACTGGCCCAGATCAATTGCATTAACCTGGATGCCCATGCCGATTACCGGCCGATGGAAGGCCGGCATAGCGGTAATGCTTTCCGGTATGCGGAAGAAGACGGTTACCTGCAGAAATACTGTGTGATCGGCTTACATGAAAACTATATCCCGCAGAATAGCTGGGTGGATATTGTCAATAATCCATTTATAGACTGTATCACTTTCGAAGATATTTTTGTTCATGACAAACGGACTTTTCTGCAGGCCGTGGCCCATGCCACCGGATTTACAGAAGATACAATTACAGGGATAGATATCGACCTGGATGCGATTCAAAATACATTGAGCAGTGCCATGACACCGGTAGGTGTTTCCCCGGTTCATGCCCGGCAATATGTATCCTTTGCAGCAGCAGATACCAAGCCTGCTTATTTATACATCTGTGAAGGGGCTACCCGGTTGAATGATGGCCGATCAGACAGCAGCAGCGCCAAACTGATCAGTTACCTGGTGAGTGATTTTGTAAAAGCGCATTCTGCCTGATCAGAAAACGGTTCCACTGATTGTACAATCTGCTTTACTGAAGGCATTCTCAAAACGGACTTTCATCCTTGCAGCTTGTTTTGATTTATGTTGTGCTTTAAGTACCTGCCAGTTACCATAAAGGGCCCAGCCATTTTCATTATTTACCGCCAGATCTTCGCTCAGTATTTTTGATGCCTCCTCCAGGCGGCCTGCAATAATATAAGCATTGGCCAGGTAATGTCTCGGGTTCAGCATCCAGTCACGCGGTTCATTATACACCATCTGTGCTTCTTTTATCACCGCGTTCCTGAACTGTTCTAAAGCAGCCTGCTGGTCATTTTCCTCCAGCAAAATACTCCCTTCCAGCAGGGCAATAGCAATCATGGCACCATCAATAGCCGGGGAGAAAGGTGTAAAGGGAATGGTCAGTACGGTATCTTTTGACAAAACCTTCATTTCAGCCAGCGCCAGTTTTGCTTCTTTTATTTTTTGTGTCCGGGTAAGGGCCATCCCTCTTCCAAACTGCCAGAGAATACGACTGTATACCTGGTTTGCCGGTGGTTCCTTATATTCCAGGAGTTTTTGCCAACGTCCAAATCGGATTTCAGTAAAAACCGGGGTCATATAAACATATTGAACCAGGTTGCCCATCGCACCGGGGAACTCAAGGTAACCCGCAGGGATATTGCTAATCAGGTCGGCAGCGGATTGGACAGAGCTGGTATAACGACCAGCCATCATCGCATTATTCACCTGCATATGCAGGTTGTGAATAATGTACAGAAAATCGGCGCCGGTAACCGGTGCATACAGTGGGATTGTTTGCTGATAGCTTTTAACAGCTGATTCATTGACGCTTACCCCTTTATTATAATGGCCGGTACGCAGGTAAATATGTGAAGGCATATGAACGGTATGTGAGAGGCCGGGTGTCAGTTTTCCCAGCCGGTCTGCACTGGCCAACGCTTTTGCTGCTTCCGGAGAAGGTTCCATTACATGGATATAATAGTGATTCAGACCAGGGTTCTGCGGATTAGATAACAGGCCTTTTTCTAGTACTTGCCGGATCAGGGGAGTCCAGGCTTTTGGGGTTCCGTCCGGTGACCAGAGTTCCCATGGATGTTCCAGCATCATGGCATCGGCATATAGTGCAGCCACATCGCCCTGTCCGGGAAATGTTTGATACAACTCTGCCATTTTAGCGGTATAGGCTTCATTCAGCTGCTTGCGGTTGGTATCTGCAGAATCAGCCGTGTACCGGACAGATATGGCTTTGATCAATGCCTTTTCCAGTTCGGTAGCTCCTGATGAGAATTGTTGTGCTTTGCTGACCGCCACAAGGGCAGCGGGAGTAGCCGCATAGCCAAAATCATTGATATTAGGACCATAGGCCAGCGCCTGGGCCCAATAAAGCATGGCCGATTCCGGATCAAAACGGCTGGCTTTTTTAAATGAGGCCATGGCTTCAATGATGTGAAAACTATAATACATGTTAATGCCCTGGTTAAAGTAAAAACGGGCACTGTCATGGCGGCTGCTGATGGACCATGTATAAGAACCGGCGCCGGGTATCGGGGGAATATCCGTTTCTTCAAGCCAATCACTGAGTGCCTCCCAGTCAGGGCTGCACCGGATTACCTGTTGATAATGGAGAGGCAATGATTTTGTTCCGGCAGAAGATGCCTGAAACCGATCACGAAAAGTGAACGCCAATGAGGCCGTTATCAGCGCCAGCAAAGCCAGGCTCAGCAAAGGTGATTTCATAAACGTTGGTTTGTGTTACAGAAATTACATTAAAACCAACGATTGGAAAAAATATTTTTTAAACAGCAGATTATCAGCTTTCCAGTTCCATAATCTTTTCAAAAAGCTGTTCGTATTGTTTATTCAGGCCAGTCAACTCCAGATCGGCTTTTTTATACCCGTTTTCTGCTTCGAGGAATTTTGTTTTATCGGAGTAAACGGATGGATCTGCTAAGGAGGCTTCCAGTTCAGTTTTGCGGAGATTCAGTTTGGCGATCTGTTCTTCCACCTGCTGAAACTGTCGTTGTACCCGTTGCAACTCTTTTTTCTTTTCTTTATCAATGGCCATGCCGGGTTGTTGCTGTTTTGCAACCGGAGGTGGGGGAGGCGGGGGAGCAGCTTGCTTTTGTTTATTATCCGCCTGTTTTACCGTTTCCGGCTTTTTCTCCGGTTTTTTATTTTCGAGTTCCTGTTTGGCCATTCGTTCCTTCCAGGCCACCCATTCTTCATAACCGCCCTTAAACTCTTTGATCTCATGGTCCACAATTTCCCAGATCTTATTGGCCGTTTTAGCCACAAAATAACGGTCGTGACTCACCAGGATAATACTGCCCTGGTAACGGTTAAGGGATTCGATCAGCAGATCACAACTATGCATGTCGAGGTGGTTGGTCGGCTCATCGAGCATCAGGAAATTGGCCTTGCTCACAATTACCTTGGCCAGGGCCACCCTGGCTTTTTCACCTCCACTGAGAATCCGTATTTTTTTATCCGATTCGTCACCACTAAACAGGAAACAGCCAAGTAGTCCCCGTAATTCAAGTTCCGTCATCTGGCTGCCACATTCCTTCATTTCATCCAGGATCGTGTTATTCAGGTTCAGGGCTTCCAGCTGGTGCTGGGCATAAAAACTTTCCTCTACATTATGACCCCATTTGCGTTCACCCTGTGAAAACTGCTCCACCCCTGCAATAATCCGCAGCAAGGTGGACTTTCCTTTTCCATTGGCCCCGATGAGGGCAATTTTATCGCCACGGTCAATTTCGATTGAACTGTTTTCAATAATGACATTATCCCCGAAAGCTTTGGATACATTATGCAGTTCTACCAGCACTTTACCCGGCTGTTTGTCCACCCTGAAATTGATCCGGATATCCGGTCGTTCGATCCCGGCTTCTTCGATCCTGTCGAGTTTATCCAGCTTTTTCATGATACTCTGGGCCATGGCTGCCTTACTGGCTTTGGCCCTGAACCGTTCCACCAGCCGTTCATTCTGCCGTATATAATCCTGCTGATTCTCGTAGGCTTTCTGCTGCATTTCTACACGGATCGCTTTTTCCTTTTCAAAATAATCATAATTACCGGTGTAGATATGTAATTGCTGTTGGTATACTTCCACGATCTTGGTCACCATCCGGTTCAGGAAGTATTTATCGTGACTTACAATCACCACGGATCCCTGGTAATGCAGGAGGTATTTTTCAAGCCATTCGATGGAGGGAAGGTCAAGGTGGTTGGTCGGCTCATCTAGCAGGAGCAAATCGGGCTGTTGCAGGATCATTTTGGCCAGCAATACCCGCATCCGCCATCCGCCGCTGAATTCTTTATAAGGGCGGTGGAGATCGGCATTGGCAAATCCTAATCCCTGTAAAACTTCTTCCGTCTTATAGTGGATACTGTAACCATCCAGGGTATCCATTTCATGCAACCGGTCACTGTACTCATGCAGGGTTTTTTCATCCCCTGTTCTTTCCAATTCATGACCCAGTTCCTCAATTTCTTTCTCCAGTTGCAATACCCGTTCAAAGGCACCCAATGCTACCTGGAGGATGGATTCCTCGGTATCAAAACTGAGCAGGTCCTGGTGAAGGTATCCCATGGACGTGGTCCGGCTTCTTTCCACCGTACCGGAAGAAGGCTGGTATTGCCCCACGAGTAATTTCAGAAGGGTCGATTTCCCCGTTCCATTATAACCGATCAGGCCGATCCGTTCACCCGGTTGTATATGCCAGGTGGCATCTTCCACAATAGCACGGGCACCAAACTCAAAAGTCACATTTTGAAATCCTGCGAGCATATTAATTTTTTAACAGGTTGCAAAAATAACGGATTCGCCGTTCCGGTGCAGGGGGTTTATCTTTGCTCAAATATTTTCTTTCCGGTGACCTTAATCCTGAACATGTTGCTGATTTTGCTCCTGGTGGTACTTACCGGGCTGTATATACACTGGCGGAAACAGCCAGGAAAGACCCAAATACCACGCTGGATCCTCTTTCCGGGGCTGTTGTTCCTTATAATAGCCCTGTTTCGTTTTTTAAATGTTTATAAGGAAGAGGCAGCAACTGAACCACAATCCTTGTCATCGGTGCAGTCTGCTGCATATAGCCCCGGATTCACACATGCCATCGAAAATATCTTTTCAAGTTATTTTCAGCTGGTTGATCAGCTGGCAGCCGGGAATATGGCAACAGCAGAAGAGCAGGGCAGCCGGCTGAAACTGGCTTTGGATAGTTTTACTATTGAAGAACTCGTGACTGATACCATTAAATATGATGCCGTCTTCCTGTCATTGGACAATGCCCGGGCCGAAACAACGGCTATAATAATGGATCCCGAAATAGCGGAAAAAAGGGCTTCTCTGAATATCTTATCCCGTGAACTGTATACGATGCTGACCCTGCTAGTTATGGCTGATCTTTCGTATTACCGGCTGATATGTCCGGATGCGTTTGGCAAAGGCAATGAGGGTTGGTGGATCGGAAAATCAGCGGATGCACCTAATCCGTATGGTCTGACGGGTTGCAGCAGTGCTCAACGGATCACAAAGACTGATCAACCAATCATTAAATAATTTGTTGTAGTGAATATGTTTCGGTTTCATGTAGTCGTTGTCTCCCTTTTAATGCTGTCTTCAGGCATAGCCGCCCAAACCCGCTATACTTTGAACGGTTATGTAAAAGACAGTCTTTCCGGTGAAACCATCATTGGAGCCACGGTAGCCGTAAATGGCCTGTCCCGGGGGGTAACCAGCAATCAATATGGTTTTTATTCACTCACCCTCGACGAGGGGGAATACGATATCCAGGTCTCCCATGTTTCATATATGGGCCAGGTAGTTCCGCTACACTTGCATTCCAACCAGACCTTGAATTTTGATTTACTCTCCAAATCCGCCCTGATCAACGAAGTGGTGGTGTACAGTAAAAAAAGGGACGGGAATGTAAAAAATGCCCAGATGGGGAAGATCGATCTGACCATGAACCAGGTCAGGGCCATACCGGCTTTTATGGGGGAAGTGGATATTCTGAAAGCAATCCAGTTGTTGCCGGGGGTGCAAAGTGCCGGTGAGGGTAATGCCGGTTTTTATGTCCGGGGCGGTGGACCGGACCAGAACCTGATCATGCTCGATGATGCAGTGGTGTATAATACCGGGCATCTGTTTGGCTTCTTTTCCATTTTCAATGGAGATGCCATCAAGAATGTTTCCCTCATTAAGGGTGGTATGCCCGCCCAGTATGGTGGCCGGCTCTCCTCGGTGCTGGATGTATCCATGAAGGAGGGGAATATCAATAAATTCCAGACGGAAGGAGGGATCGGGTTGATTGCCTCCCGTTTTTCCGTACAAGGACCGATCAAAAAGGAAAAAGCTTCCTTTATTGTATCAGCCCGGCGAACCTATATCGATGCATTGGTAAAACCCTTTGTAAGTAAGAGCAGCAGTTTTTACGGATCAGGCTACTATTTCTATGATTTGAATGCCAAGGTCAACTATCGCTTTTCGGATAAAGACCGGCTTTACCTGAGTGGCTATTTCGGCAGAGATGTTTTTGACTTCCGGAATTCCAAACGATCTTTCAACACGAATATCCCATGGGGAAATTCCACGGCGACGCTCCGGTGGAATCATGTATTCAACCGCCGCCTGTTTGCCAATACCACAGCTGTATACAATGATTATAATTTTAAATTTTCCGCTGCCCAGGAAAATTTCGAGATTGGTTTATCCTCCGGCATCCGGGATATGACAATCAAATCAGATTTTGATTATTACCCCTTACCCAATCACAAACTGAAATTCGGGGGTCTGCTCACCCATCATAAGTTTATACCGAATGTGGTGACCGGTCGCCAGGATTCCATTCTTTTCAACCCTAATAATGAAGGAGCCAAATATGCCATGGAAGCGGCCGTGTATATACAGGATGACTGGGAAATAGGGGAGAAACTGAAAATCAACTACGGAATACGTTGGAGCAGTTTTAACCAGGTGGGACCCTATATGTTGTATACCCGCGACGTGAATGGAAATAAACTGGACAGTATTTCTTATGCCCGTTTAAAAACCGTAAAATCCTATGGAGGACTGGAACCCCGTATGACGATCCGGTATGCACTCGATGATGAATCCTCCCTGAAAGCCGCGGTTACCCGCAATTACCAATATATCCACCTGGTGACGAATGCCGGCACCACTTTACCCACTGATCTGTGGGTGCCGAGTACGTATATTGTCCGCCCTCAGTTGAGCTGGTTGTATTCTGCCGGTTACTTCAGGAATTTTGCAGATAACCGGTATGAAACCTCGGTGGAAGTGTATTATAAGGATATGCGCAACCAGGTAGAGTATAAAGAAGGATACACGCCTTCACTGGCCGATCCTGAAGAGGAATTTGTTTTTGGTAAAGGCTGGAGTTATGGAGCTGAATTTTTTGTAAATAAAACCCGGGGGCGGATGACGGGTTGGATCGGTTATACTTTATCCTGGACCTGGCGCAAATTTGAACAATTAAATGATGGGGGGCGTTTTCCGGCCCGTTATGACCGGAGACATGATATTTCAGTGGTTGGTAATTATGATGCCGGGAAAAAATGGAAACTGGGGGCTGTATTTGTGTATGGTACCGGCAATGCAATCACTTTGCCGGAGAGATTTTATATTATCAACGGGGTACTGACGCAGGAATACAGTAATCTGAATCAATACCGGATGAAAGCTTATCACCGGATGGATTTTTCGGCCACCTATACGCCTGTACCTAAAAAGAAACGGAAATTAACCAGTTCATGGGTATTCAGCATTTATAATGTCTACAGCCGGCTGAATCCTTACTTTCTCTATTTTGACCAGGAAGGAAGTATCGCCACGAATGATCTGCAGGTTTCGACCAAACAGGTATCCCTGTTCCCTGTATTACCAGCAGTCACCTGGAATTTTAAGTTTTGATTTCCCTAAACAAAAAAGCCCCGTTGGAACGGAGCCTTCTTGCGTCAAAGAAATTGAGGAAATTAAAATTGTTTGCATACTAAAGTTACCTATTAAAGTATTCTCCACAAACTAATAGCTTAATATATTTAGCTTTCTTACCAGTTATTTAAATTGTTTGTTATTCATACTTACTTTTTTGTAGTCATTCTACGACAAAAAAGATAATAAAGATCATTTATCCGTCAACGGCTTTTCATAAACAAAACGGACCATGGCATTTTTCTGTTCATCAGAAGTAAGATAGAGTTGATAACGTTTTGTGCCGGCGGTAATAATCATTAATGCGGTATTGGGAGGAATGGAGCCCAGGTTTTCTCCCACCATGATCACTTCCTGTACTGTTTTCTTCTGATCCACCCGGACACTTACAGATATTGGTTGAGTTTTCAGCATCCGGTTGGACACCAACGGCATACTGTTTACATAAACAGAAATCGTATCACCATCTATCTGCCCGTTATCATAAAAATCAATTTTGATATTCCCGGTGTCTACTTTTATTTCCTTCACCAGTTCCGCTTTCCGGTTGGTGAGTGAAGGAGGGAGTTTCACTTCCGGTTTGAAGAGCGTCTTATCAAAACGGGTGAGGACAATGGACCCCGGTTCGCAAACGGTCTTCCCGTCAATGGCTTTACCGGTGGGTGTAGACCAGGTACCACGTAGTTGTTCTTCGGTCACCACATTCCCGTTGCCCCGGTGAAAACTGAGTTTATAGGTTTTGATACAGGGAACACAATCCTCTTTAATCTTAAATGTCACAATACCGATTTCCTGGATGGTAATTAAGTTGCTGTCACGGTTATAAGTTCCTTCAAAGTTCTCTTTTAAATAATTGGAAGAATCAGAAAAGTGATAGGCTGTTCCCGTGATATGGCTGCCGGCCAGTTGGAGCTGGAGTTCTATCTGATAAACGGGAAAACACCCACTGGGCGCCATCACCACTTTCCCTTTCCAGATGCCGTTAATATTCTGGGCGGACAATGAAATACCGGTAAATACTAATATATAAAGGAAGAAATGCCTTGCCATAACGGTGGAAAAATAAGGAAAAAAGAAGCGGTCCTGAAAAAATTACAGCAGCGGCAATTTTCTTTGCCCGGAATCCAGTCCGTCTTACCGGTTATCCTGGTTTCTGATACCTGAATTTAACCACTGCGTTTTTCTGTTCAGTAGACGTAATCCGCACCTCAAATCGTTGCGTACCGGCTTCCACAATCATCAGGGAGGTATTAGGGGGTATGGTTCCCAGGTTTTCGGCCACCATTGTCAGTTCATGTTCATCCTCTTGTTCACTCAGGTCAAAACGCAAAACGAGCGGTGCAGCGGTGAGTCTTTTTTCGGAAAGTACCTTTTTATTATCCAGGTAAACAGAGATGGTATCCCCGTCAATTTCGCCGTTGTCAAATAGTTTAACCGTAACCTGGTTGCTATGGATGGTTAACGTCTTTACCAGTTCATTGATCCGGTTCTTAATATCCGGCGGGGCAGGTGTGATCAGGGCCGGCTTTACTTTCCGCATAGCACTGTCATGCTTGGCCAGGTTACCGGCGACAGGCTTCAGTACCGCCGTATCTTTCCGGATAACGGGTTTGGGTTTGGTTACCACGGGTGGATTCTTTACCACCGGGGGTTTCTTAACTACCGGCGGATTGACTTTGGCTTTAACTGTATCTTTTTTAACCGGTGCCTTATTCACCAGGACCGGGGATGTTTTTTTATCAGCCGGGTTCGATTTAACCGGTGCTTTATTGATCAGTATAGGCCCGGGTTTTACTTTGCCGCGAAGGAAGGGTTCTATATAAAAATCGGAGTTGGCCACCCGGCGCAGGTAAACCTTACCTCCACCACAGTTTTCACCTTTCTTAGTCAGCAACCCGTCTTTTTCAAATTTACTGGTATAGGTGCCTTCCAGGAACTCTTCCTTTCCGGATCGACTGTATTCAAAATTGCATTTCATGATACAGGCAGCCGATCCGTCTGACATGCGTAACTCCACGGTTCTGATTTCCTGGATCAGAATCTTTTTGCCCGCTTTATTATAACTTCCGGTCAGTGACGCTTTCCCATAAAATACAGTGGAGAGGTAGGAGTAGGAAACACCGGAAACGGAATTACCGGACTGTTTGATCTGAAGTTCAAATTTGTAATGCTCGTAATTTTCGGTGACAAAATAGCCCCGCCAGATACCAGACATATCCTGGGCCGACAGGGACAAGCCGGTCAGGCAGCAAAATAAAACAATAATGAATCGTTGTAACATAGGCTTCGACAGTCTGCAAATTTACTGAAATCAAGATCGTTTGAAATGGCGATACCGGGCAATAGTTTGTTAATTTTAACAGGTTTTTAAAAATATGCATTCTCTTCGATTCCTTTACTATACTGTTCTTCTCCAAAGTGGGCTATGCCTGCAGGCACAGGAAAAAGATCCCGGAATCCGGCTGGCCCTTCAGTTGGATTCAATTGCCAGTTCCGCCGCACCCTCCAGTCATTTTGCTAAACTTTATACCGAAACCGTACTGATTTCCCTTCAGCATTATCAAAGGGCTGATGCCCGGGAGAAAGAATTTATTCAACGGTTTGAGCAGACTTTTGCCGGCTATTTTTTCCGGGCGGCGGCTAGCAGGGGGCGGGGACACGGATCGGAAGCCTGGCAGGTGTATTTCGGCGACAGTACATTGACCCCTTTACAATACCAGTTACTTGGTATTAATGCCCATATCAATGCAGATCTGTCCGAAACCCTGACCGGGGTATTTACGGTGAAAGAACTACAGTCGAATAAGAAAACATTTATCCGGTTTCAGGAAGGGCTCAGGAACCAGTTTAAGCAGTTTTATGTGGAGAACGTACAAGCGACACGTCTTACCCGGCTTTTGGATAAACTGACTTTAGGCTTAGCCCGGTCCTATGGATCGATTATGATGTCCCGGTGGCGAAAACGCCAATTCCGGCTGGCAATCTGGCAATCCACCCATCCTGAAAAAGAAGCCCGGTTGAAAAGAAAAACCACCCGCTGCAAAGAAAGGATTGACCGCCTGATTCTGCGTCATCTTTAGGCATTATTCGTTACCTTTGCTCTCCGATAAAAACAAGTAAAACAGATGATTAATATTACCCTGCCGGATGGTGCAGTCAGGCAATACGAAGCCGGTGTTTCCGCACTGGATGTTGCCAAATCCATTTCCGAAGGTCTGGCCAGAAAAGTGCTGGCCGCCAGTGTGAACGGACAGGTATGGGATGCCACCCGTCCGATCCTTGAAGATGCCAGCCTGAAATTACTGACCTGGAATGATACGGATGGACAGATGACCTTCTGGCATTCTTCTGCTCACCTGATGGCTGAAGCGGTGGAACATCTTTTCCCCGGGGTGAAATTCTGGGTAGGACCCGCTCTCGAAAGTCCCAAAGGCTTCTATTATGATATGGACCTTGGCGATCGCAAAATGACCGAAGAAGACCTGGCCGCGCTGGAAAAGAAAATGAATGAACTGGCCAAACAGGGCAATCTCTATTTGCGTAAAGAAATGCCTAAGGAAGAGGCGGTACAATATTTCACCAATAAAGGTGATGAATATAAACTGGACCTGCTCAGTAACCTGACCGATGGGGAAATCACTTTTTATACCCAGGGCGGTTTCACAGATCTCTGCCGTGGCCCGCATATTCCCAACACTGGTTTTATCAAAGCCATCAAACTGATGAGCATAGCCGGGGCGTACTGGAAAGGCGATGAAAAAAATAAACAGCTGACCCGTGTGTATGGGGTGACGTTCCCTTCCCAAAAGGAAATGGATGAATACCTGGCCATGCTGGAAGAAGCCAAAAAAAGGGATCACCGTAAACTTGGTAAAGAGCTGGGCATTTTTACCATGGATGATGATGTGGGACCAGGACTTCCTTTATGGATGCCCAATGGTACCGTGATCATTGAGGAACTGGAAAAACTGGCTAAGGAAACAGAAACCGCCGCCGGTTATAAAAGAGTGGTGACTCCGCATATCGCCAAGGAAAGTCTGTATCTGACCAGTGGTCACCTGCCGTATTATGCCGACAGTATGTTCCCGGCCATGGATATGGATGGAGAGAAGTATTACCTGAAGGCGATGAATTGCCCGCATCACCACAAAATTTTTGATGCAGAGCCCAAGAGCTATAAAGATCTTCCGTTGCGACTGGCCGAATACGGTACCTGTTACCGGTACGAACAAAGCGGTGAACTATTCGGACTCATGAGGGTACGCTGCCTGCATATGAACGATGCGCATATTTATTGCACTAAAGAACAGTTTGCCCAGGAGTTCAGGTCAGTAAATGAAATGTACCTGAAGTATTTCAAAATCTTCGGAATTGAAAAATATGTCATGCGCTTATCGCTGCATGATCCGGCCAAACTGGGACAGAAATATATTGATGAGCCGGAACTCTGGCTGGAAACGGAAGAACTGGTAAGGAAAGTGCTGATTGAAACGAATGTGCCGTTTGTGGAAGTAAAAGGAGAAGGCGCATTTTACGGACCCAAGATCGATGTGCAGATATGGAGTGCCATAGGCCGGGAGTTTACCCTGGCTACCAACCAGGTGGATTTTGCCCAGGGCCGTCGTTTCAAACTGAGTTTTACCAACCAGCAGAATCAGCCCGAAGTACCCCTGATTATTCACCGTGCACCACTGGGAACCCACGAACGGTTTATCGGCTTTCTGCTGGAACATTATGCCGGCAAATTCCCCATGTGGCTGGCTCCGGTTCAGGTCAAAGTGCTGCCGATCAGTGATAAGTTCATCGACTATGCCAAATCGGTTGCCGATCAACTGAAAAAAGCTACTATTCGTGCGGAAGTAGATGACCGGAATGAAAAAATCGGCAAAAAAATCCGTGATACCGAGTTGATGCGGGTTCCGTATATGCTGGTGGTTGGTGAAAAGGAAATGAATGAAGGTATGGTGGCCATACGCCGGCAGGGCAAGGGTGATCTCGGTGTAAAAACCGTAGCGGAGTTCCTGGCCGGGGCTGTTGAAGAAATTAAAGAACGTAAAAGCGAATAAACCGTATTTTAGCGTTCCGGATCCTGACCGGAATACCAGTTAACCAGAAAAACATGCTCATCTGCAGGGGAGGGAGCTTCACTTAAAGTATCTAAATGGCAGTACCACAAAAACCCGGAGGCGGGTTCAACAGACCACCCGGAGGCGGATTTTCAAAGCCCGGTGGTGGCGGATTTAACAAAGGCGGTTTCAGGGGACGGTTTGTTCCCCGTAAAGAGGCAGAACACCGCATCAATCATTTTATCCGTGTTCCCCAGGTTCGACTGGTGGGCGAAAATGTGGAAGTAGGCATCTACAGCACACAGGAAGCATTAAAGATGGCGCAGGACCAGCAACTGGACCTGGTGGAAATTTCTCCCACCGTAGATCCGCCGGTCTGCAAAATTATTGACTATAATAAATTCCTTTACGACAAGAAGAAGAAGGAAAAAGAGATGAAAGCTAAAAGCAAAGTCTCCGAAGTAAAGGAAATCCGTTTCACCCCCAATACGGATGACCATGACTTTGATTTTAAAGCAAAGCATGCGATCGAATTCCTGAAGGATGGCAATAAAGTGAAAGCCTACGTACAGTTCAAAGGAAGGGCCATCCAGTTCCAGGACCGCGGTCAGCTTTTACTGCTGAAATTTGCAGAACGCCTGGCTGAAATCGGTGTACTGGAAAACATGCCGAAAATGGAAGGAAGACGAATGCTGGCTATGTTTGCCCCCAAAGGCAAAAAGAAGGCGTAACCTTTTTACAAAAATACCTGACCCGTCTTGTCAACAAGACGGGTTTTTTATTTGTAATGAGCAAGGTTACTTCCTAAATAACCGTCTGATAATTCGTCACAGAAATTCCTTAATAAAAGCGCTCTTTCTGTATATTGAGCCACTTTAAAATGATCCTTATGCAATTTTTGAAAAAACAAGGTTTTATTCTTTTGCTACTGGCCGGCTGTTCCCTGACTGTAACAGCCCAGAATAATGGGGCGCCTCCCCGTGCGGATACGACAAAAAAACCGTTCAATGGCCCAGGCGGCGGTCCTTCTACCGGTCCCAAAGCGTACAAAGAGGTGATTACATCAAAAGCCGTTTCCGATGCGGGAATGTTCACCATTCACAAAGTGGAGGATAAATATTTTTTTGAAATCCCTGATTCCATGCTCAACCGGGATATCCTGGTAGTAAACCGACTGAGTAAGGCCGGCGCCAGCATGCGGGTAGGCGGATTTGCCGGATTTGCCGGAGATGATATCAGCCGGAATGTGATTCAGTTTCAGGTTGGTCCGAAAAATAAAATTTTCCTGCGTACTATTTCCTTTGCTGAGTATACAAAAGATACCACGTCCTCCATGTATAGTGCGGTTTCCCGTTCAAATGTTCAGGCCATTGCTGCCTCCTTTGATATTAAAGCAATGGGGCGCGATTCCAACGGGGTGGTGATCGATATGACGGATTATATCAGCGGAGACAATGATATCCTGTTTTTCAGCAGTGGAACCAAATCCACTTACCGGATCGGTTCATTCCAGCCGGATAAATCATATATAGAGAGCCTGCGTTCCTTCCCGATTAATATTGAAATCAAAACCGTTAAAACCTATAGCCGTATGCCGGCTCCAAGCGCTGGTGGATTTGGCGGCTCACAGGCAGCACCGGGTGGTAATCTGACGGCAGAGATCAACAGTTCCCTTGTATTGCTCCCGAAAGTCCCGATGCAGCCCCGCTATTATGACAAAAGGGTTGGCTATTTCACTACCGGATATACCGATTACGACGCCAATCCGCAGGGTGTGGAAAGTATATCGATGGTAAAACGGTGGAGACTGGAACCCAAACCCGGAGACCTGGAGAAGTATAAAAGAGGTGAGCTGGTTGAGCCACAGAAACCGATCATTTTTTACATTGACCCGGCCACACCAAAAAAATGGATTCCTTACCTGATACAGGGTGTGAATGACTGGCAGGCCGCATTTGAAAAAGCGGGTTTCAAAAATGCGATCATGGGCAAAATGGCCCCAACCTATGCAGAAGACAGTACCTGGAGCCTCGATGATGCCCGCAATTCTGCCATTGTTTACAAACCTTCCAATGTAGCCAATGCCAGCGGACCCAGTATTGCAGATCCCCGCAGTGGCGAGATCATGGAAAGTCATATCAACTGGTATCATAATATCATGTCACTACTGCGTGACTGGTACTTTATCCAGTGTGCACCTTCTGACCTGGAAGCCCGTAAAATGGTGTTTGATGATGAACTGATGGGCCAGCTGATCCGTTTCGTTTCTTCACATGAAGTAGGACATACGCTCGGTCTCCGTCATAATTTCGGATCCAGTTCCACGGTTCCGGTTGAGAAACTCCGGGATAAAGCATGGGTGGAAGCCAACGGACATACACCGTCGATTATGGATTATGCCCGATTCAATTATGTGGCTCAGCCGGAAGATAAGATCGGCCGGAGCGGACTCTTTCCCCGGATCGGAGACTATGATCATTGGGCTATTGAATGGGGCTACCGGTTGTTTCCTGAATATAAAACGGCAGACGCTGAAAAAGGAAAACTGAATACCTGGATCATGGACAAACTGAAAAATCCCCGTCTCTGGTGGGGTGATGGAGAAGCGAACCAGGAAGATTCCCGGAACCAGACTGAAGATCTGGGCGACGATGCCATGAAAGCTGGCATGTTTGGAATTAAAAACCTGCAACGTATTGTACCCAACCTGCTGCAATGGACCAGAGAAGAGAATAAAGACTATGCCGGTCTGCAAAATATGTATGAGCAGGTGACAGGACAGTTCCAGCGGTATATGGTGCATATTGCCCGTAATGTTGGCGGTCAGATGCTGACTCCGAAAATGGTAGAACAAAGCGGTCCGGTTTATGAAATGAATACCGAATCAAAACAACGGGAAGCCGTGGATTTTCTCAATAAGAACATTTTTGCCACCCCCACCTGGTTGCTCAATAACGAAATTTTCAACCGTACAGGAATTACCGGAACAAGCGTAGTAGGCCAGGTACAGGATGCAGTGATCAGCCGCCTGCTGAATGCCCGGATTTTAGGCAAACTGACTGATGCGGAAGCCCTACTGGGTAACTCAACCTATCAGGTAACTGAATTGCTGGCCGACCTGAAAAAAGGAATTTTCACTGAACTGACATCGGCAAAGCCGGTTGATATTTACCGCCGGAATCTTCAGAAATCATTTGTATCCTCTTTGATCAACCTGCTTGCACCAGTTACCACGACGATGTTGTCCACAGGTAACATCGTCAGCAGTGGCGGACTCAATGACAAAGCCGATGCAAAGAGCATTATCCGGGCTTACCTGACCGGCTTACGGGCCGAAATCGCAGGTAGTGCTGCCAGAAGTACTGATAACATGACTAAATACCATTTGCAGGATCTGGCTGAAAGAATCAATAAAACGTTGAATCCCAACAAGTAATAACTAATTTTGCATATTAAAACGGGCCTCTTCGGAGGCCTGTTTTTATTTTACTGCCTTCTTGGCTGTTTCCCTGATTCCCAGTATCTTTGCAACCCGTTGAAAAACGGTAGTTCTCTTACAGTCTGCCAGGCAGACAACCATTGCCGAAGAGGTTCGAAAAAGGTCCCCCGGTGGGGAATGCCTCAAGGGTATAATTATTAAATACTGGGTAACATGCCTAAAGTAAAAACAAACTCCAGTGCCAAAAAACGTTTCAAAGTAACGGGCACCGGGAAGATCATGCATCAGAAAGCATTCAAGCGTCACATTCTGACGAAGAAATCAAAAAAACGTAAAC
>JAKQJH010000395.1 GCA_029561255.1 Bacteroidota bacterium
TAATGCAGCGTTGAATGACTTGTCTTTGGCCCTCAGCCCGTGATAGGCCAGTCGCAGGTACTCATCCGCCAGCGCATTGATATCCGTCGGTTCCTTCACCCCGCTGCTGCTGCGGCTGTGCTGCAACATCCCTTTTACAATGCCATCCGCTCTTTTGCCATGATGATTGATCTTTTCCAGATTCTGAATCACATCGTTCATGATATCTTTTACTTCTTCCGTATCGCCTTTATCTATAGCGTCTTTCATTTCATCCAACAGCTCTTTACTTACCTCACTAAAGTTGTTGACAAAGTTCAGCGGGTTCTGTATCTCATGGGCGATACCGGCGGTAAGCTCCCCGAGACTGGCCATTTTTTCCGCCTGGATCAGTTGCTTTTGAGTGGTCTGCAGTTCCGCCAGGGCCTCCTCCGCGTTCTGTTTGGCTTCTTTAATAGCCATTAAATCCTGCTCAGCCCGTAATGCCTGTGCTTCCGCTTTTTTCAGATCAAGAAAACGGGTATAGGTGCTGTCGAATACAGCAGCAAAACGTTCCAATATCCGTTGTGTTTCTGTGGGCACCGGCACCGGGGTAGATATGGACAAATGCCCTTTTGAATAATAGGCGACAGTGATCACTCTTCGTCCGGCCGTATCGGCACTGCTGACGGCTACGCCGCTCATTTTATTTCTGTAGTTCAGCCATCCTTCTAATGTTTCTCCGGAAAGATCGATCACCAAAGATTTTTTATTGGCTTTCCAAGCGTCTACTGCGGGTTTTAACACAGTCGGTTCGTTCATATCCAGCTTAAAAGAACGATTTTCCTGTGCACCGCTACCGGCCCAACTCGTTACCCTGAAATCGATCAATCTTTCCTCTTCATTATAAATGCCGATCGTAACCTGGTATACATTATCGGTACCTAATTTTTTAAACTCATTAAAAAGCACGGCCGCCGTTTCCTGTAACTCATTACTGCTTTGCATCGCCATCGTCCGGCTACGCACTTTTTCTAACGCCGCTTCAATCTGCGCTTCTTTGGCCTGGGCTTCTGCTTTTTTCAGATCAAGAAAGCGGGTATAGGTTTGTTCAAAAATTCTTGCAAACCGAACAAAGATATCGTGGGATTCAGGTACCGCCTTATAGGTAATAAAGATGATATACCCGTATTTAAAAAAAGCCACATGGTCGATCTGGGAAACCGGAAAAGCAATCCCGGCATTTTTCATACCCAGCAATTGTTCCCCCAGACCCGGTAATGTACACAGGTACTCGTAATGGGCCGGACATTCTGCTTCTCCGATTTCGTTGATCAGCAGTGTTTCTCCTTTTTGTCCTGCTTCATAATAACGGAGAAAGACTCCTTCCCGGGGTGTTCTGTATTTTGGAAAAGTTCCCTGGCCATTACTGCCCCATTCCACTGAGCCATTTTCATCATCCTCGTATATATTAAATGCACAAAACCAGGTTGCCACTCCAAGGGCTTGCACCTGCTTAACCAGCTCTAGAGAAAGATCGGCCAGCTCCTCACTTTTATGCATAGCCATACTTCTGGACCTTACTCTTTCCAGGGCAACCTCTATTTGTGCTTCCCTGGCTTGCACTTCTGCTTTTTTCAGATCCAGAAAACGGATATAGGCCTGCTCAAAAACATTGGCTGACCTTCGCAGGAGGCTACGTGACGCTGCATCAGGTTCACCATAAGTGACCATCACCAGTGCTCCCCCGGAAAAATCTGCCACCGACCAGTTGGATTTAAGTTTTCTCAGCGGCATGTCTCCAATCACCTGCATGATGGAAGAATGTAATTCCGGAGCATATTCTTTCAACACGCTAAACCACTCCACACTTTTTGCTCCTGCATTTACAATAACATATTCCTTTTTTTCCTCGTTATAATTTTTCATCAGCTCATCCACGATCCGGATTCCTTTTTTGGGAAAGCGGGCCTGTGTCTGCAGAATTTCATTGGCCGAACCCGGTACTTTCATGGCACTCCAGGATTCAAAAGAATGATCATCATCATACAGATGAATGGCACATACTTCGAGGTCTTTCTGCCCGAGAAGTCCCATTTGTTTTCTCAGCTCCAAGGCTACTTCTGTTAATTCCGCTGAACTATACATGGCCATGGCCCGGCTTCTTACTCTTTCTAACGAAGCTTCAATTTGCGCTTCCCTTGTCTGGGCTTCTGCCTGCTGTATATCGATAAACCTTGCATACGCCAACTGAAAGACATTCCGGAAACGTTTGAACAAACCAATCGCTTCCTTTGAAAGTGGGGCATACGAGGTGATGCCCAGTGCCCCGGACCCGATGGAATAAAAATAGTAATGAAGGGAAGCGGCTTTCTTTGACGTTGGATCCACGAATTGCCCGGCCTTTGCCTGGTACTTTATCCATTTCTTCAATCCCTCCCCTATCATCCTTCGGGCATAAAACCCTTCAGGATCCTTCACCATCCGCTTTACAAAAGCATGAATGGTCGGGTGTTCTTTATAGGCAACTGTAGTCACCAGTTTCTCCCGGGCTACCTGGTAATATTCATAATTCTGGTAGGTTTCCTTTTCTGTATCAATAACCGCTGTCTGAATATTCCGGATGGGCCCGACACCCAGACTGATCAGCTCCCGGGTTATCACCTCACAAACTTCCAGCATATCGGCCGGCTGCTTCATACCCATGGCCACAGCCCGTACGCGTTCCAGCGAGAATTCAATCTCCAGCTCCTTGTTCTTTAACTCCAGTTCAATGGTTCGTCTCCGGATCGCTTCTTTGAGCTGCAGATTCTCTTTGGCAATCTTTTCAAGGCCAATGGTCTGTCCGCTCCCGGCCTTATTATCCGGAAAGGAGAAATGCTGCTGTATGATCTTCCAGCCATCCTTCTTCTCCTGAAGCAGGGTGGTTACCCGGGTCTTTTCATAAAAACTCCATTTATCGTCAATGAGTACATAGGCGTCAAACTGATCGGTAATGAAAACAAGGTTGTCAATTATTTCTATTTTATGACGGCTGTTTCGTCTTTCCAGGTTACCAGCCAACTGGTCAGCGGTTGCCTTTAAAAAACGAACAGCTTCTGCCTTGCTGAAGAAAAATTCCTGCTCGGTTGTACCAATCAACCGGTAATCTTCATCCAGGAAAAGACTGTACATCTCTATATCCGCATAAAACAAGGCACCCCAAAAGGCTTCATACACGTCGGCTATTTCTGCTTTCAGTTGTTTGGTCAGCTTCATCTTTATTGATTAACAGGTAAACTGATTGTAAAAGTGGTCCCACCGCCCTCCTTGGTCTCTACATTAATTTCCCCACCATGCGCCTTCACAATATCATAACTCAGACTCAATCCAAGTCCTGTACCCTGCCCAGTGGGCTTGGTGGTAAAGAAAGGCTGGAATATTTTGTCCCTGATTTCTTCAGGAATACCAGGTCCGTTATCCCTGACCGAAATAATTACGCTATCCCTTATTCTTTTTGTACTCACCCAGATTGTGGGAATGTGCCTGTAATCGGGGTCTGAGAACCCCCCTTTGGGGGGCAGGGGGGCCGCGTAAAAGGCATTGGTAATCAGGTTCAGGATTACCCGGCCGATATCCTGTTGAATAATATTGACAGCCCCGATGGTCTCATCAAAATCTGTATGTAATTGGGCATTGAACGATTTATCCTTTGCCCGTAATCCATGATAAGCCAGTCGCAAATACTCGTCGGTCAACGCATTAATATCCGTTGGTTCTTTCTTCCCGCTGCCCCTGCCGGAGTGTTGCAACATCCCTTTTACAATAGCATCCGCTCTTTTACCGTGATGTTTTATTTTTTCAGAATTTCCCTTAATGTCAGTTGCTAACAACTTTACTTCGGCTGTATTCCCCTTTTCAACCTCGTCAACTAATTCACTTATCAACTCCGTGTTCACTTCCGAAAAATTATTCACGAAATTCAACGGGTTCTGAATCTCATGGGCAATGCCGGCGGTGAGTTCACCCAGGCTGGCCATTTTCTCCGACTGGATCAGCAGGGACTGAGTGGCCTTCAGATCAGTCAGGGTTTTCTCGAGTTTCCGGTTGGATTTTTGTTTTACTTTATTATTACGGTACAAAATGGCGGCCACCAATAAAAAAATACCCAGGCCGGCCAACAACAGTAATTGCCGTTGCCTGTTTTGTTCGGCAATACGCTGCACCTCTTTTTGCCGCTGCGCTTCCTTTTCGTTTAACAGAATCCGCTGCAATTCCCTTATCCGTTCTGCGCCCATCAGTTGCTCCTTTTCTACTGTAGCGATTGAAAGGTAGTGATAGGCACTGTCTGGCTTTCCCTTTTTATGATACAATTCACTCAGCAACAAGGAGGCATCATACCGCCCTTTCCTGAACAACACTGAACTGGCAGCGTTGAATGCCAGGTATCCATTATGGAAAGCTGAATCCTGTTGGTTCATTTCCCGGTACAGGTTAGCCAGAAAATTATAATTCATCGTCAGATTCCTGATATCATTATCAAATAATGCCTCTGCAATCCCGCGATTATAAAATTCCAACGCTTTTGGATAGTCTTTGTTCAGCCGGTACGCGTTCCCCATCCGAAACATCACTTCGGGACGCACCATAGCATGCCTGTTATCTGATTTCCCACACATATCCAGCACGATCTGCTGATAAAAGAGTGCTGAATCCGGCTTCCCGAGCAAGGTATAGATATTACCGATGTTTGAAAGTTCATTATAATAAACCAGATTATTTGTTCCTTTAAAAATATCGCGTGACTGGAAATAATAGTCATTCGCTTTCCGGTAATCTGCCAGTTCCATATAGATATTACCAATATGGTTCAATGCAATTGCCCGGGTCTCATCTGCCTTTATTTCTTCTGCCTGCCGTAATGCCTCCAGTTGCAACTGCAGGGCTTCCGCCATAAGTCCGGTTTCCAGCATAGTTGCTCCTTTCAGGGACAAGAGTTCGCACTTTTTTACCATATCACCCCGGGCCACTGCCAATTGTAATGCCTGGTCATTATAAAGCACGGAGGAATCCATATTCGAGAACCGGTATCCCACCGCAATCTGTTCCAGGTAGAACATCTTCAAAGAATCATTGGTTACCACTCCCAGTTGTTGCTTCATATCCTGGATACGTTCCGCAGACACCTGTCCTTTGCCTGTGGCGACAAAAAAAATGAAAAGGGTCACTAAAATGCTAAACTTCTTCATACTTTACTGATGATTAGTCGGAATGGAAACGATAAAAACTGTCCCTTCGCCATGATCTGAATGAACGGATAATTCCCCGCCATGTGCTTTGACAATATCATAACTCAGTGATAAGCCCAGCCCTGTTCCATGCCCCGTAGGCTTGGTGGTAAAGAAGGGTTGGAATATTTTATCCAGCACTTTTTTCGGAATGCCCATACCATTATCCTTCACTTTTATTTCTATATGATCTGAAATTCTGCTGGTACTGACGGTGACCACCGGCTCATACCCCTCTTCTTTAAGCCTCTTCCGTTCATTCACCGTATAAAAAGCATTTGTAATCAGGTTCAGAATTACCCGGCCGATATCCTGGGGAATCACATTCACCTTTCCGGCATTTTCATCATACTCCGTATGTAAGGTGGCATTAAAGGCTTTGTCCTTGGCACGCAGCCCATGATAGGCCAGCCGCAAATACTCATCCGCCAATGCATTGATATCAGTGAGTTCTTTTTGTCCGCTACTGGTCCGGCTGTGCTGCAACATTCCTTTTACGATTTCCCCGGCCCGCTTTCCATGGTGCAATATCTTCTCCATATTCTGCTGCACATCCCTGGCTATCGCTTTTACTTCCTCTGTATTCCCTTTGTCAACCTCTTCCACCATTTCACCAATCAACTCCAGGGTTACATCACTGAAATTGTTGACAAAATTCAACGGGTTCTGGATCTCATGGGCGATACCGGCCGTCAGTTCACCCAACGAAGCCATTTTCTCAGACTGGATCAATTGCGCCTGTGCCGCTTTCAGTTCTTCCATGGATTGCTGCAGAGCGGCATTGGTTTCCTCGACCGCTTTCCGTTTCAGTTCCAGTTCCTGGATCGTTTCATCCAGCAGGATGGCCGTGGTGCGCTTCACTTTCTCTGTACGCTCCAGCTTGAATTCGGCGATCTCGAGATCACTTTTAACTTTCTTCAGCGCTTTTATCAATGCGTTCTTTTCGTCAGCCGATAACTGTTCCTGCTGCTGAAAATAATCCAGTATCAACTGTATCTGCTGGTTCATTTATTTTTCTTTTAAGGCAACCCAACTGCAGGTGGTGGAATGAAACTCATGTTTACCATTGACGGCCCGGCCAAATTCGCCATAGGTAAAAAAGCCGGCCATTGGGACATTCCATACATCAGCCAGTCCATCATTCTCCTGTGTAGCCAGCGGACCCAGTGCACTCAGGCGGCCGGCACAGGAAAAAATCAACAACGCCTCGGCTTCGGCCTGGGTTGCTGACTTTAATTCACCCGCTTTTTCTATTACCGTCTCAATGATATCAAAATCGGGAGGGGTGGAAAAGCGAAACCGGGATCCCTGGGGCACATCCGCCTCACATACCAATGCTTCCTTTTCTTTATCATAACCAATGGGGGTACACATCAACGCCTGACGTCCTTCCCGTTCGATCTGAAAGGGATAATGCCCACCTACTGTTTTGAAAAAATCGAACTGCTCATCAGAGCCAGCTCTTTCTTCTCCTAAATAACGCAGGTACATTTCCAGGGCCGGCTTATCATCAATCGTATAGATCAGGTTCTTTTCGCTTTTGGTCACGGTCATGAAAACACCCAGCGGTTTCCAGCCGGATATGGCCATACCCTGGAGATCAATTTTATCTTCATTCAATACCAGGGCCACCATGCCGTAATCAGATGCCTGATCATTAGTAAACACCCAGGAACCCGTAAAACTGAGATCATCGCCGGCCATGCCTCCAAACAGATTTACCTGTGGTCCCACCACCGATTCTATACTTCGCACCAGCACTTCGCCATTCACCACTTTACCATCCACTGAAAAAAAACTGCTGCAAAGAATGAAGGCTGGTTTGCTGAATTTTCTCAGTGCTTTTTTTGCCAGTGTGGCGGCGGCTTCTTCATCGGTTTTGCCATCAAAACTTTCCAATAAAACACAGTAATTACTTTTACGGATATCAAGCAGCAGTAATGCTATCTCACCGGTACTTTCATGGCCATCGGTGAATTCGCCGGATGAAGTCGAACCGAACACATCAATTCCATGACGGGTCAGTAATTCACAAACGGCATTTCTATCCTGTTTGACGGAGATAAAAACAACCGCCAACGTGGGACTGAAGCCTTCAGCCATACATGTTTCCAATGCAATATTGATTTCTCCTGGAGAATTTCCTTTTAAAGACCGGGCGTTCATGATTCGTTGGTTAATGGTGGTAAAAGGGTGCCCGGATTAATGAAATGAATTTAGGACATTTTATTAACCTGTGAATCATTATTATAGATGGAGAAACTCCGGAATAAACGGCAACCTTCAGGGGTGGTTTATGAACCCCTTCCCCACTCACCACTCACCACTCACCACTCACTACTCACTACTCACCCCTCCTGCCCCGTCCAAAGCGCCCCACCGATACTATCCCGGGTAGCCCCGGTAACGGAGGAAAGCACATTGTACTCCTGCCTCCAACGTAATACCCCGATAAAAGCCATGATCAGGGCTTCCTTGTAATTGATCAGACCGGGATCCGGCAATATAGTTGTCACCCCAAGTTGAGATAAATGGGCATCCAGCCGCTGCAATAAATGATCATTAAACGCACCGCCTCCCGTGACCAGCAGGCGTGAATTTTCTTTTTTTCCTTGCTGCTGAATGGCCATTACGGCTTCAGCGGTCTGGATCGCGATATGTTCTGTATAAGTACAAAGCGCATCGGCCAGTGTAAGTCCGGTCCCTTTGATCAATGGGTAAACCGTATCGGTCCCGAAATCATTAGCGAGTGATTTGGGCCAGGGCTGCCGGTAATAATCCAGCGCATTCAGTTGCCCCAGCAATCCGTGATGTATATTGCCCGAGGCCGCCATTGCCCCACCCTCATCCATTTCCTTACCGGCTTCTGCAGCCAGCAGGTTGAGTACCCGGTTGGCCGGACAAATATCAAATGCGATATAGGCATTGGCATGACCTGAAATATTTGCAATGCCGCCGATATTCAGGAAATAATCATACCCGCTGAATAATAATTTTTCACCAATCGGAACAATCGGTGCTCCCTGGCCACCAAATGCCACATCCAGGGCCCGCAGGTCAGAGACCACCGGCAATTGTGTCACCGCGGCAATGGCTGAACCATCTCCCAGTTGAGCGGTCATTTTTTGTCCAGGCAGGTGAAAACTGGTATGGCCATGTGAACCGATAACAGCCACTTTATAATGCAGATTAAACTGATCAATAAAGGCATTGATCTGCTGCCCGGTATAATGGCCATATTCACTATGCAGCAGGAGATAATCCCGGGCAGAAAGTCCGGTAGCCCCGCTGAGACGGGTTTTCCAATCCGCTGAATAAGGAAGACATCCTGCCTCAATCAGTTCATAACTCCACTGTCCCCCCTGCTCCTGAAATTCAGCAAAAACAATATCCAGTCCGTCCAGCGAACTGCCACTCATTAAACCAATAGCCCGGTAAACCATGAAAGCTTTTTTAGATTAGTTTTGCGAAAGTAAATGATCCTGTTGCTTTACGGCATGACTTTATACTTCATCCGCCAGGCAGGGAGAAAAAAATCAAAAAACCAGGACCGGGAGTTACAAATTCCTGTGCCATGGTTACCAAACCGGGACTTAACATGATCGTCAATCTCAGCCAGCAGCATTCGTTAATCAGTAATTGGGTCAGTGAATTAAGGGATACACAGATACAAACCGACCGGATGCGGTTTCGCCGTAACCTGGAACGGATCGGCGAAATTGCCGCCTATGAAATCAGCAAAGTGCTGCCCGATGTGGAAAAAGAAGTATCCACCCCGCTGGGTACGGCCGTACACCGGGTGCTCAAAGAATACCCGGTATTGGCTACCATTCTGCGGGCTGGTTTGCCACTGCACCAGGGACTGCTGAACTATTTTGACAAATCGGATAATGCTTTTATTTCGGCTTACCGCAAACACCAGCCCGATGGTAGTTTTGAGATCAGCCTGGAATATATGTCAAGTCCGGAGCTTGACGACCGGGTAATCATTATCTCCGATCCGATGCTTGCCACGGGTTCTTCCCTCGTAAAAACCATCCGTTTTTTAAAAGCGGAGGGACAACCCCGTGAAATTCATATTGTAGCGGCCATCGCCTGCACCGTTGGCATAGAATATGTGAAAAGAGAAGAGCCCTCCGTAAAGATCTGGTGTGGCGATATTGATGATGAACTGACGGCTAAAGGTTATATCGTTCCCGGACTTGGCGATGCCGGCGATCTGGCCTACGGACCGAAAATGCAGATGTAGAAAGTCCCGGTTTTAGTTTTGTATAAACCTTATAACCAGATAATTAGACAAAAGATCCGGTTACACAGCATGATTCATATCAAAACCAGGCCAAGCAGCATTAATTCTATTTCACAGGTCTTTAAAAAGTTGTATTTTACCGGTTCGTACCGGCGGAATTATTGAAGGACGGGGCAATCAAATGGAGAAAACTTACGTTTAGTACTTTACACGGTTTGACTTATCCTTTTTCCTGGCTGATCAGAACGAAAAAACTTAATTGCAGAGATGAAAAAAATATTTTCCACCTTCCTGTTTTGTGTGTCCATGGCCACTGTGTCAAAGGCGCAGGATCCCAACTTTTCCCAGTTTTTCGCGTCCCCGCTTACATTGAACCCGGCACTGACCGGTAAGTTTGATGGCGACTTCCGTCTGGCGGGCAATTACCGCAATCAATGGCCTACGATCAATAATGCTTTTGTCACTAAAACCGTTTCGCTGGATTTTGGTGTGATGAAGAACCGTCTTTCCGAACTGGATCAGATGGGTGTGGGTATACTGGGGGTGACCGACCGTGCAGGTGATGGCGTGCTGACCACCAACTATGCTGGCCTTTCACTTGCTTATCACAAAGGATTGGATGAAGATGGATTTCATCAACTCGGTGCCGGTTTTCAAGGAATCTACATTAATAAAAGACTGGACGTGACCAAAGTACAGTTCGCCGATCAGCTGACTCCACTTGGTTTTACCGGCGTCACCAGTGAGATCTTCAATAACAATCAACTTAACCTGAGTTATTTTGATCTGAATGCTGGTGTTCTTTATAATGGAAGCACCAATGGCTACAATAACTTCTATATCGGTGCTTCGATGTACCATATCAACCGTCCCAAGGAAAGTTTCCAGGGTGGTAATTATATCCTAAATACCCGTACCACGATCCAGGCCGGTGGCAAGATCCCTATGGGTTCTTATAACTACCTGCATATTGCTGCCAATCACAGTATGCAGGCCAAAGCTTATAATACCGTTATTGGTGGCGCGTTCTCCTATAATGTAAATAACAATGAAGACGATCCCGTCAATGTGTATATCGGCGCCTGGTATCGTCTGAAAGACGCAGCAATCCCCTATTTTGGTCTTGAATTTAAAGGACTCCAGCTGGGATTCTCTTATGATGCGAATACTTCCGCATTAAAACCGGCTTCCAATACCCGCGGCGGTATGGAGATCTCCATGATCTATATTAAGAAACATTCCGATCCGAATGCGAAGAAACTGAATTGCCCCAGGTTCTAAGAGAACAGGTGTTGGGTGTTAGCTGTTAGGTGTTAGCCCTTCGATACGCCGATTTTTTTTTGCTTCATCCCTGTAGTACTTCTAAACGGCTACTCCCCGCATAAGGCGGGACAGGCAGGGTGACAAGAACATTTCGTCAATTAGTTGCCAAATAAAAGATAACTGAAACTCGTTTTTACGAAATCTACTCGAAAGCTGCCTTAGCCGTGAAGAAGGCTCACATCTCGGAACTTTTTTTCTCAATCCGTGCAAATCAGTGACATCCGTGGCTCCCTTTTTTGCCGAAGGCAAATCTTTTCGTGTCTCTTTTGTGGCCATTCGTGGCCACCTCCTTTGCCGAAGGCAATGCAGCTCGTAACTCGTAGCTCCTAACTCGTAGCTATAAAGCTTTTAGTTCTTCATAAGAAGTGGCAAAAGATACCAGCTGAACAACGTAATCAGCACCAGCGCTACTAAATTCATCACCAGCCCGGCCTTGATCATTTGTTTCAAACGGATATGCCCACTCGCAAATACAATGGCATTGGGTGGCGTACCCATGGGCAGCATGCTGGCACAACTGGCAGCCAGGGTCATGGGGATACCCAGTAATAATGGATTCATTCCCATGGAATCGGCTAATGAACAGACGACCGGGGAAAATACAATCACCTGTGCTACATTACTCATTACTTCACTGATAAAAATGGACAGGAAGGTGACCATGAAT
>JAKQJH010000403.1 GCA_029561255.1 Bacteroidota bacterium
GCGTCCCTCAAATCACCACTGGTGATAATCCCTGTCTTCATGCCCCTGCTCCGGATGATATCGGGAATCAATCGTAGTTTTTTCCCGGTATGATCAACCCCTACAGCCCGGTTGTTGGTTTTCTGGCCGGTTGAAAAAGCAGTAGCTCCGGGAGCGGAATCAGTTATATAATTATCGTAAGAACTGGTTTTGGAATAGCCCGTGCTTTTCATATTAAAAACATTGAGCTTTCCACGATTCGCGGTGTATCCACTGTACCATTGGGGCAAACCTGTGCCGTCTCCAATCAGCAGAATAATATTTTTAACCGGTTTATCAAGTCCGTCATTTCTCCATTGTGGCTGATACAAATCATATCCCTGTTTCTGCTCATGAAACCGGTCCGGCAACTGCCTGAAAAAAGTACCAAGCCCCTCCACCTGGTCTGTATTGATGTAATCAACACCCATGGACGTAAATGCGTACCAGCTGTTGAGTCCATCCGGTGCGTTCCAGAAACGGATTTTTTTCCCTGCCTGATGAGTCTTCTCAATAAGAGACTGGAGAACGGTTTTTTCCGATTCGGGAATTCTACCCTTCCCATTCCAGGAAGAATAGTTTTTAAAATTATCACTGAACATTTCCACTTTTGCTAATGCCGTGGTCGGGTAGATTGTTCCAGGCACCGCATCAAAATGAATCCAGGTAGGCCAATTAAAAAAATCATTGGGATCTGGCCGGTTGCCGGAGATGGTGATAATGAGTGTTGGACAGTTGATGAGGACCGGATATTTTTTGAGCGTTTCAGCTAATACCGACAGTGTTGACCGGGCTTCTGTTTTAATATCTATCATGAGCTGAAGAAAACGGCTGCTGTCTGTATATACCTGCCCTTTATTTTGCAGGATACATTTTTGCAAGGGTGCCAGGTAAAGTGAATCCAGTGTAAACTGGTTTTTCAGCTGGCTTTTTTCATGGGCCACAAGTAAAACACCCTGATGCAGGAAAATATCAGCTTCGATTGAACCAAAGCCCTGTTTCCAGGCAGACCAGAAAGGAGTTGCCTGTTCATAGTCATTATGTGAATGTTCATTTTCAGCAGAATAAGAAGTAGGCTGAGCGCAAACAATCAAACCGGAAAACAAGATCATTAATAAGTTAAGAACCCGCATAAATGTGGTTTTATATTAATAGAAGCCGTCTACTATCAGTAAACCAACCCTTCTATAAAATGCAATTTATCGATTTGGCGGCAGGAAATGACCGGTATCCGGAATCCGGATAACAAACATATATCAATGAATTGAGGGAGAAAGAAAAATGAGGTTAAGGTTATATTATTGAAACGTTAGCTGATGATTATTTGGCTGGTATAACCTGCGAATATTTTTGTTTCTTTGTTTACAAACAATGTTCAAAGACCTCCATATACTCCCCCGCATAACTGGTGCAGTACTGGATGAGTACCTGGCCATGGGCTGGTACCGGATGGGGCAGATTATATTCACCACGGATTATCTGTTTAAAGAAGAAAAATATTACCGGGTATTCTGGTTGCGCTACCGGATGGACCTTTTCCGGATTTCTAAAAAACAGGAAAAACTCCTGAAACTGCCACCAGGCTTCACCGTGACCACTACCCCGCTACAGATTACTGAAGAATTGGAAGCACTTTATCTGCTATATAGCACTGATCTGGATTTTGAAATCAGTCCTACGCTGCGTGAAAACCTGTTCTCCCTTTGCTTTATCAGTTCGGAAGAAGCCCCTGCTTATGACAGTTGGATCATTGAAATCCGTGATCAGGGTAAACTGATCGCTGCAGGGATATTTGACAAGGGAGAAAAAAGTATGATGGGCATTATAAACCTGTATGACCCGGCCTATAAAAAATACAGTCTGGGTAAACGGCTGATTTTGCTCAAACTCAAAGAGTCTGTGGAACGCCGGCTGGACTATTATTACCCGGGTTATATTGTGATGAATTTTCCCAAGTTTGATTACAAACTTGAGACAGGTGAAGGGATATGTGAGATTTATGATACCATGAAAGAAAAATGGATTCCGTACTCAACGGAAAATATCAGCAACGCGGAAGCTCCTCCCATCGCATAAAGCCGACGATGCAGGTTGACCTGTTTTTTTATTTCTTTAATTTTTTAGCAGCAGGTAGGAATAGGCAGGTAAAGTAACAGTAGTTCCAACACTTACCGGTGCACCGGTAATTCCATTTGTCCAACTCGTTCCTGAAAGTGCCCCCGGAACAGTATACGTAATACTGCTGTTTCTCACATTCGATAAAACCAATACTTTTTCTGTCCCCAGTTCCCTCGTAAAAGCCAGTACATCGGCACTGCTGAAAGAAGTCAGTGTACCACCCCGAATGGCAGCACTGTTGTTACGAAAAGCGAGTATCCGTTTATACTCGGCTTTTAAATCCGGGTTCAGTGTCCAGTTGATATCCGCACTGGTAAATGGAAAGGTCAGCCGGTAAGGCGTGCCGACTTCCTGTCCATTGTAAATCATCGGCACCCCTTTCATCAATGAAGCCGCAATAAAGGCGGACATGGAGCCGGTTAAACCTCCATATAACTCCTGCGGCGTACCATCGGATCCATTGATATCGTGATTGGTGGTATAACGAACAACCTGCTGTCCGTTCGTGGCTCCTGAAAACTCCAGGTTATTAAGGACATCAAAGTTGGTGGCTGGTAGTCCATTTCCAAATACCCCCCGTAGTCCACCATAAAAATTGAACCCAAATGTATAATCGAAACCGGCGGAATAATGATCCGAACGGCTGCCTTCCGCCATTAATAATAATTTATGGGTATTGATCAGGCGTAAGGAATCCACCGCTTGTTTCCAGAATGAAAAAGGTGGGCCATCTGAATAATCAAAGCGGAATCCGTCAATATTGGCCGTGTAAATCCAGTACTTCAGGTTACGGATCATTTCAAGCCGCATCGCGGTATTAGTGAAGTCCAGCTGGGCCACATCATTCCAGCCCATGCCTGGCGGACTAATGATGGCGCCTGCTGTATTTTTCTGATACCAGTCATTATGTGTGCTGATCCAGGTATGATCCCAGGAAGTATGATTGGCCACCCAATCCAGCAACACACTCATATTGCGGCTGTGTGCTCCATCCACCAGCGCCCGGAGATCTGTCAGCGATCCGAATTCTGAATTAACCGTCTTGTAGTCTCTCACGCAATAGGGTGAATTAAACGCATTGGCCACACCAACCGGGTAAATGGGCATCAGGTAAATGACATTAACACCCATGGCTTTGATTGAATCCAGGCGATCAATCACGCCCTGGAAATTTCCGGCTGTGCTGAACACCCGCATGTTTACCTGGTAAATAATGGCATCCTTCCGGTCCGGTACGTTGGCAAAAGGAGTACCATACTGTTCAAAGCTGTTATTCTCGGCAACCGGTAAAATAACAGAACAGCTTTTGTTTCCAAAACTGATGCTGAATCCGGCATTTCCCGGACCAGTTGCTGTACCTGTTACTGCAAAAACCAGGTTTCCGGAGCCATTGGCCAGTGTACCTGACTGAAGACTGACTGTTAATCCGGTTACTCCCGTAGAAAGGGTTGCAGATCCAGCTGTATACGTTTTTCCGTTTCCACCGGAATAACTGACGGTGATCGTACCATTAAAAGAAATCCCAGCCGTGGGTGTTGCGCTAAAACTCAGGGAAGAACAATCCAATCCGGTAATGACTGGTCCGGTTGCTGCCGGAGTTGATTTTTCACAGGAAAACAAAAAAAAGAGACTAACTATAGCAGGCAGATAAGTACGCATAATAATAGTTTAACCTTCAGCACAATACTACTTCAAATATGGTGCAAGGTATCACAATCTAAATCACAGACTGACCTGATCTTACCCGGGACTTACTTATTTCTTCCCTTTTCACCCGGATAAAGGCTGGTGAGTGGGTCACTTTGCCAGTATTCTTTTGTTTCAATATCCATGACAGATAACCGGCCTTTAAAAGCAGCCCCTGTATCAATATTCCAGACATTCGCTCCGTTCATTGGCACTTCACAATTGTAATATTGAGTGGGTGTATGCCCGATAAAAATTTCGTTGAATAATTTTAATCGTTTAGGATAATACGGCGATTCTTTTGTTAATTGTTTATCCATGGTCAGCGCCATTTCCCAAAGGGTCCGGTCCCAGCTGAAATTAGACGCATGAAACTCTGCATGCGGACCATGCATGGAGGTAAAACCAGCATGGATAAAGAGCCGGTTTTCCAGGTCGATTTCATAATAGTTCATCCCTGCAATAAAGGCCAGGTGTTTCTTCTTTTTTCCCACGTCATATCCGTCATAACTCTGGACAGTTTCCATGCCGCCATGGAGGAGCCAGCGACTGTCTGCCTGTCCGGTACGCAGCCAGTCCTCACACCATTCATCATGATTTCCTTTGATGAAAATACATTCCTGTTGTAGTGCCAGTTCCATCACATAATCCACCACCTGGGCCGATTCACTCCAGCCATCCACCAGATCGCCCAGGAATACCAGCCGGTCATCGGGGTTCACATTGGCTCTTTCCAAAACCTGCTTCAAAGCCCTTAAGCCGCCATGTATGTCGCCAATGACCAATGTTCTTTTCATACTGCAATATATTTCAATGGGATGGATTGTATCAGTCAGCCTTAGTACTTAATATTAAAATTCCAGCGCCTTTTGAAAAAACCACCTCTACCTATTCTAAAAGTCAAAATCAGTCTGATTATTTCCGATATATGCCGGTGAACAAGAGTAAAAAATTTACTGAGTGCTTCAGGGTAAGATTCATGCAACTAATTACCGGTTCTCCAGAATCTGCAAGATCATCTCCTTTTTCCGCTGACTGACCGGAATGGAGTGCCCGCTGACCAGGATCAATGCCCCGCCGTCGGTTTTATCATACATTTTGATCTTATCGGGATTCACCAGGTATGAATGGTGGGTGCGTAAATACCCATGCGGTTCAAGTATGGCTTCATATTCTTTCAGGTTCTTGGAGACCAGGATCGGGTCTGAACCATCAATATAGAATTTTGTATACGTCCCGCCCGCTTCACAATACAGGATATCACTGATTTTTACGAAATAAGTGGATTCAATATCCTTTAGTACAATCTTTTTATCAGGGCCTGGTTTGGCCGATAACTGCTGCATCAGCACGGCCAGCTGGTTATTCAGGTCCGATTTACGGATATTGGTCCTGGCCTTTTCCATACTCGCCGCCAGTTCGCCCGGATCTACCGGTTTGAGTAAATAATCAATCGCGCTGAACTTAAATGCCTGAATCGCGTACTTATTATGTGCCGTGGTAAAAATCAGCTGAAAGGACGGGTTATTCAACTGCTTTAACAGGTCAAATCCCGTACCGTCTTCCATTTCAATATCCAGGAAAACAAGATCCGGATCAAAGCTGGCTATTTTATCCAGTCCTGTCATAACCCCTTCTGCCTCCTCTACCTGATCTTCCGGCTTACCTATGGAATTCACCAGCTGACGGAGCCCGCTCCGCAATGCTGGTTCATTATCGATGATGAGTATGCGCATATTATATATCTTCTTTATATAGTAAAGGCAGGTGAATCTTTACCTGTACCCCTTGCTGACCGTTACCGTTATCAATACTAAAACTGGCTTTCGTCCGGAGCTTTAAGTTCAGCAGGTAAATCCGGTCCCGGATGATCTGGCTGGCCCGGCTTACATGACCTTCTTTATCCTGGTTTCCGGTAATCAACCCTTTGCCATTATCTTCAATCAGAATCCGCAATTCCTTTCCTTGCTTACTGAAATATACCCGGATATTACCCGTATAATCTATGCCGCTGAATCCATGCTCTACGCTGTTTTCTACAAATGGCTGAATGATCATCGCCGGAATCTGTACTTCATCTGTTTCCAGATCCGGATCAGCCTCTATTGTAAAACTGAATTTCTGCGGAAACCGGATCTTTTGAACATCGAGATATTCCCGGAGAAAATCAATCTCCTGTTCCACCGTTACATATTCCTTATAAGTGCTCTCGAGTGTTTCCCGCATGATATGACTGAACTTGGAAAGATTAACCGCAATAGCCTGTCCGTCATTCTCCCGGATGGCAAAGCTTTGCAGAGAGGCCAGCGCGTTAAAGAAAAAATGTGGATTCATCCGGGCCCGGTTCAGCCGTTGCTCGGTTTCAAGAATTTTCTGTTTGTGTTTTAATGACTGCTGTCGAAGGAAAAAAGCAATAACAAGGGCCACCAGCAATCCGGCCACCCCGATCAGTATCCATATTTGTTTTTGTTGGGCGAGTTCACGAATGGTTCGCTCATTTTTTGCCTGGTTATACTTTTTTTCCAGTTCATTCACGGCCCGGGCACGGTCAGCAGAACTGAGACTGTCATTAATATGCTTCTCCTTATTCCTTGCAAAAAGTGCTTCTTTAAAATTACCGGCTTGATTTTCGATATCATAGATCAGGCTCCACGCATTGGAAATAAGCGGGGGATATTTTTCGGCCTCACAATAATACAGGCAGGAGTCCGCAAACCGGCGGGCTTCTTTAAAATCACCCATCTGACGCAGTAAGTTACCTTTATCACCATACAGGGTGGTTAGCTGACGGCCATGGACCCCCTGTACACACATTACAAGCGCCTGGTCAATAAAGTCCAGCGCTTTTTTATATTCCCCCCTGCTTTCATAAATCGCATTTAAACGGGTCAGGGCAATAATCTGCTCTTTTATATTTTGCACCTCTCTAGCCACAGAAAGTGCCTGCCGCACATAATATTCCGCGGTGTCGGCAAATACAGGTTGCTGAATATCCTGGAAATAATAAAAATACCGGGCCGTAATCTTATTCAGCAATTCTGCTTTGGTGACAGATGCATTCATTTTCTCCACCAACGGCAATGATTGCCTGGTATATTCAATTCCCTTGTCAGACTGCTTAAGCCGGTTAAACACCTGAGCAATATTCAGTAAAACTGAAGCCCGTTCCAATCCATTATTCGCCTTTTCCGCCAATTCAAGTGCTTTCAGGTTAAATGAGAGCGCCGACGAAAAATCGGCCTTATTCTCAGCAATGGAAGCCATCTGCTTATATACAGCCGCCTGACGAAACGGGGGACAGTTACTGTAGAGGTAAAAATTCAATGCATTTTCCAGGCAATACATGGCCGAATCCAGCTTTTTCCCTTTTACCAGTTCTTCGGCATATACTTCATAGCCAAGCGCCTGACAGTTCTTATCCGGTGATTGAAGGAGCAGGGACCAGCCCGCTTTCCCATCCGCAATGGAACAATCACAGTTGCCCTGGCCGGAAACCCGCATCACGATTAACCACAGCAGTATTAAAAAAGTATGCTTCATTCTGTCCTTTCGTTTTAAGGAAGATTATACGCTTACCAATGCCGGAACAGGGCCGCCATTCATCATACTCATCCAGCAGTTGGCGCAATGAACCGCATGTAAAATAAGTAAAGATGAACACTCTTCCCTGAACTCTTCATTAATTTGCAGGGTAAAATCATGGATCATTTTCTTCCAGTTAATTCCGGGAAGTATACCCATTATCTCTTCACCCTGCTTGTTCAGTAAGACAAAGCGCAGGCGCCATGCACCGGAACGCTTAAAGCGGTAAGTTTTACGACGAAGAGGAAAACTCAGTTCCATCACGGCTCCCCGGTTGACTTTCATCCTGCTGTGCAGTTTCTCTTTCTTCTCCTCCAACCTGAAGCATTCCCATTTTCCAGTACCCGTATACCGTAAAGCATAAATGTCCTGCACCTGAAGGGTTGCCTCTTTCATGGTTACATCCTTATAGATCAGTTCCCCTGCCACCTGATGTTGGATATCCAACAGACGAATGTGGGTGTGCGACTCAGATACCAGCTGCATATCCGTAAAGCTACTGGCAGGACGTTCAATGACACAGCCACCTTAACAGTAAATACCCCGAAACAAACAACTGATAGCCGGAAATGAATAACTGATTTACCGGCAACCGTTTTTAACCGAAAAAACCGCTTAAACCTGAATAGACAACTGTAAATCCGGACCCCTCGTTTAACGAATACAGCCCTTCACTTGTTTATCTGGCCGGAAAGACCAAAATACGGTTTGTAGGTTTGAATCCGTTAAAACAACACCCCATGAATCCACCCCTTTTCCGCCGGCTGCTGGGCATCTGTGCCATTCTGATCGTGATACTCCTGACTTACCGACAACAAGCAAATGGCAGTAACAGCAAACAAAAGTCCGGGAAATTGCTTTCAGTAACTGCAGCAACCCGTCTGTCCGGAACAAAATCATTCTCCCCGGTATTGGTAAAAGGGCTGCTGCGAAAAAATAAAAAATCCGGGCAGATCTACCTGGTTGACGAAGATTCATTAAGTACGAATCCCCGGCCATTTTCCTGCCGGTTTTCCGGTACTGAAACGGTACAACTGGATAGTCTTGATGAAGACACGGAGCTGGTTGTGGAAGGTCATCCTGACCAGTCAGGTTTGCAGGAAGGCCTTACCCATTGCAGCATTATCTCCATAAATTATGGCACCGTATACACGGACCATTTCCCTGAGCAGTAAAATCTGATTCATCCATGAACAGGCGGGTTCCGGTTTCGGGCCCGCCATTTTTTTACAAGGGTTGCATCTGCTGTCAAATCGCCTGTTCACTCCACCCCATCACTTGCTTGTTCCCGCCTGTAAATTGTTTATCTCAGGAAAAAAAAGGCAGCCTCCCGGTTAGTTTTATGCGACTAAGTAATATCTCTTTACTAAAAAACATAAAAATGAAACTAATCCGTCTTCTCTTCATCGTTATGCTGACAGCACCTGCCGTACTATCCGCCCAGCCCGGTGGCAACCGGGGTGGCTACTCCAGGGATGGCGCCCAAAACACCCAAAAAGAAATGGACCTGTTGTTTGACAATTCCTTTCTTTTTACCAAAGGAACGATCAACCTGCCGGGTGACCGTTCTTCCAATAAACCGGCCATGCTGGAAGCAATTGCTGAAAGTGATAAAGTGATTGCTGAATTTGAAACCAGGGTAAATGCGTTCCTGAAAAACAAACCCACAGCAGCCGTAATAAAGAGTAAATACCATGTGATCACCAGTAAAGTGCATGGCTTAACATTCGCCATTAAAAACGCAGCCGACGGCTTCAATACAGGCAGAAGTATTTCCTATGTTTCTTATCTCCAGGAACTTTATTTATATAAAGCTTATATAGCCGGTGCGATGAAAGTGTACCCGGAAGCCATTTCACTCGAGGAAAAACTGGCGGAAGCTGAAGCTGCCATTAAACAATACGGCAGCCGTGAAGACTATATCGCCAAAATGGAGAAAAACAACCTGGAATGGGTAAAAAGTCTGCGGATGAAAAAAGCCGTAATGAGTGATCCGGCCATCGAACAAATGGTGAAAAAAAGATACGAATCCAGCTGGGCCGAGGACAAGATCACCGTAGTGAAAGTACATATTACTTCCGCCTGGGTCATTGAAAAAAACGCACTGGATATCCCCTTGTACAAAGAAGCAGATGTGAATATGGCCATAAAAAAAGCAGATGGCAGTTGTGGTTTTGCCACAGGCCGGGTGCAGCAAACGTATGAAGGCGGCGGTAAATACAGTGCAGCCACCCTGGTAATGCCAGGCCCGCCGATCATTGTTCCCTGCGAAAACCTTAATAAATAATCCATTAACACACTACACATGAAAAAAATATTCGTATTTGGTATACTGAGTATCTGCCTGAGCAGTCTTTTTGCCCAACCCGGCCGGGAAAATCCGCGCCATTCTCCCGATGCAAATCCTTATGAAAAAGTATTAGAAGATACGGCCAGGGGAAAACGCACTGCCAAATTCCTAAAGAATTTTATGGTTCCACAAGTATTACGTGACTACTTCACCTCCTCTCCCTGCAACGATTACCAGATATTAAGTGAGACCCGAATACAGCAGTTTGAGGCCTTTGTACAACAGTTTCTCAGCGGGCCCAGCGATCCGAAACAAATGAAGTTGGCCACAGAGAATTTTAAAAAAGCCGGGGCTGGCAAAAGTTTCGAACAGATCGATTATCATTTCGGCTTTATTGAAAAACAGGGCACTTTCACGAATGATCAACAGACCCCGGTGGAAAACCTGATCTGCCGGGCCAAAGGAAGTATACAGGCATTAAAAAGTGAACTCGCCTACCTGAAGGCATTGAAAAAAATTTTTCCCGAAACACCAGGTGTGGATGATGGGATCAGCCGGATTGAGGAAGGGTTAAAACAATACCCGGATAATAAATCCCTGCTGGCCCTGATCAAAAAGAACCGGGATGGAGAAATCGCGGATGTATATATGCCCAAGGCGGTAACCCGTAATCCGGAACAAGAAGGCTGGTTCAAACAATATTTCACCCAAAAATATCCGGGCTATACATTGGTAAGCCAGGCATTGCTGACTGCCGACTGGTACGTTAAGAAAAATGACATTTCCGGTTTACCTGAATACCGGCAGATCGGGACCGCCATCGGCGCAAAGGGGCCGGATGGAAAATGCCGGATCATCAAGATCGATCTGTACCAGGATTATTTGGGTGGCAAGTTCAGCAGCTCCCGCTTCAAGGAATTCACCGTGCAGGAAATGGCTTGTGAAAATTTAAAGTAGCGGCTTGTATAATAAGCTAAAATACTGGTATTTACAGCTACGGGAAACGGATACCTGCTTCCTGCTTAATGAAATCTGTCAAGCCGTCTGGCACAAATACTGGTTTTCACCCGATCAGCCAGCTGACCGGGTGAAAACCAGTATTATTCCACTGCAATAATGAAACTTCAACGGGGAATGGATCTGCCCGGGCAGGCTATTTACCTTTCTCAACCTGCATCCGCATCATCGTAACCATCAGTTCACAACCCGTTGAGCCTTTCAGTGCATCGACCATTTTACGGGTTGCTTCCTGCTGGCTATCGGCAGTTTTGTATTTCTTATCCATTTCCGACAAGCAATCGCTGACGGCTGAGCCTGGTTTTGAAACTTGCAGCAATGCACTCATCATGCGTTGCAGGTCTTCGGGCGACAATTCTTTAGCCCCGGATTCATAGGTTTCTTTGGCACTGGGAGCTACGGCTGCCTTTTCAAACAATTTCATAGCGGAAGGCGGCAGGGAGTCCTTAATTTTATTAAAGCAATCACACATGGATTGGGCCATTTCAGGATACTTGTCTTTTCCGGAATTACAGGCGGCGATTACAAGGGTGAGGGCGAAGATGGGTAAGATTTTTTTCATTGTTTTAATTTAGGTTGTAAAAAAAATGATTCTGTGCGGCTTTCCGGATGCACATTAACAGATTGTGCCGGCGAACGAATGAATGCCGGGCAATAATAAATAAGTGTATAAATACCAGGAAAGAAAACGGGCCATGCCTGGAAGGCATAGCCCGTTTCCGAGAACCCTAACCATTTATTTGAAGACCATACGGTAACCGTATGACTTATTCAATCCTGTAACGGGAATTATGTTTTGTACACCATTCTTCCAGTATACCCCTTTCGAGACATTGGACCCCAACTCAATAGAACCCACTACATAAATATCCGTACCGTCGGTTCCTATGCCAAACACACTGGCCCCATCGGGTGCAGTCGTGCCGTTGCTTAGACCAACCTGCGTGCCGTTTTTCCAGTAGACGGCCTGGTAGGTATTTCCTGTCTGAACCGTACCAGCAGCATATACATCAGTGCCAGATACCGCTATTCCGTAGCAAGTACCATAATCTGTACTCAACGGGGTTGCTTCCGCATTTTTCCATTGAGTGGGTTTCCCGTTAATCATACCCGAGCAATACACATCGGTTCCCTTTACCAGGATCCGATGTAATTCTCCCTGCGTTTCCTGTCCGGTTCCGGCTGATAAAATCACCCCTGTTCCGTTCTTCCAGTATTTTGCCTGCTGATAGCCGGAGTTGGGGTTATATTCCAATCCAGCGAGATAAACGTCATTTCCATTCACCTGCATATCGTACACCCGTACATTGTTTGTCCCGTCTGTAATATCGCTCAACACTCCATTCTTCCAAAGCTTTATACGATTGCCGCTCACTCCATCATTCCCGGTGCCGGCGAGATATACATTGGTTCCCTGGATGGCCATACAATTGGGCCGGAAATTATCTGAATACGGCAGGGTGTAGAGCGCGGATCCGTTTTTGTATACCACCATATTCCGGGTACCTGATTCAATACTTTCCCTGTTGGCCAGTATATAGACATCCGGTCCTTCCACTTCCATGTCATCCGCAAAAGCGGTTTCAGTGACGCCATCGGCAATGGTTTTAGATACGCCATCCGCCACATAGCGTATGAATGTATTCTCTGTGGCACTGTTGACTTCGATAGTCAGTACATACAATTTCTTTGCGGCTTCAGCCGATTTGTCTTTTTTACAAGCAGTAAAAAAAAGACTAAACAAAACGGGCAAATAAAAGATTGGATTTTTTGCTTTCATTTTACGGTTTTTAATATTTAAGATTTAAGTGGTGACCTCTTTTTTACTTCTGATACCAGTAATCCCACCGGCCAGGGTGATCACGCCGCTCAGCAGTAATACCCAGAGCCCCATGCCTACCGTACTGAATTTCTTCACATCAGACTGGTATTTCATCGAGAGCAGGATGACCAATACGCCCACAATTAAAGCAGCATAGTAGTAGCTTTTCTTTTTATCCAGGTAACCGAGAACGATCATTCCTGCACCGAGAATGAGGTAAAACTTGGTTGCACCTTGTAATTTCAATCCACTTACGGACTGTCCGAGCAGTTCGGTGAAAGGCAGAAATAAGGCAATAATGATCAGGGCTCCTCCGGCCATGGTCAGGTAACGATGTAATGATTTCATCTTGTTTTGTTTGGTGATTAATAGTTCGGGATGTAAATAAAAAAAGTAAAACAGCGGTTTTCCCGGAACATTAACAATTGAATGCAGGTGATGAACAGACGTAGGTGAGGAAGAAGCAGGTGAAAATGAGTTTGAGTTTAACTCATCCCCCTGTTTTGCGGCTGCCGTAGTTCCGGCCGACTGTTGGCGGACGGAATAAACCCGGGAGGACAGGCTCAAAGGACCGGGCTGGATCGGACACTGTTTAAATAAACGCAACAGCAGCCGCAAAAACAGGTGTTACGGGGATAAGGTGAATTGACATAGGAATTATGGCTTGCTAACCTTTATACAACCGGTAAGCGGTCGTATCCGTAACACATGTACGACTTGCTTACAGGAGTAAAAGTATAGCGGAGGGAAAATGGAGCAAGGGGAAAAAGAACAGGATTTTGTGTTTTTTTCCTGAAGCAAATCAGTCGGCAGTTGGCAGTTGGCAGTTGGCAGTTGGCAGTCGGGAGCCCTCCTTCGCTAAAGCTACGGAGGATAAATCGGGAGTCGGGAGTAAACAGCCCCTTCTTAGGAGGTTGAAACTAAATTTACAAAATGTAACTCGCTTTACGAAATGCCTTTCGTACTTCGTACTTCTTTCTTCGTACTTCCCTTTCCTACTCCCACCGATCCGTACGAAACGGCGATGCGGGAAATCCTTCTTTGTTGTACAGGTTTGCCTCTACCGGGCTATTGGCCCAGGCATAACGAACAGCAACTGGCTTGGGCACCTGTTTGCAGGTAACGATGATCTGGCGACCGACAATGACGGCCTCTGCCCAATAGAATTTTTTATCCGCACCGGCTACAGCAAACTGTTTTAAAGGACCGGCTTTGGCCAATAATCCTTTGCCGGTATTTTTAAAATCAAGTATGACCTGGTTGCCTTTAATTTTAAAGGAACTGAATTGCGGGCCTGTACTGGGTAAGGTGGGCTTACCATATACCACACGCATGGCTTCGGCGGCCAGCCGCTCTCCCACTTCCTGTTTTTGTACCGGGTGAATATTTAACGGATTTCCGATATCGGTAGTAACGGCCATGCCGGTATTCGGCAACGATAAAGTGGCGGATTGTGCTTCCCGGAGATAACCCCAGTTGGCATCAGCCGGTTGTGACTGAATGGCCCCGAAAGTGGCTAACTGTACAAAGAGAAAAGGAAATTCGCCCTGTCCCCAGCGTTGCCGCCAGTCGCGGATCATGGCCGGGAAAAGCCTGTTGTATTCAATCGCATCCGCTTTATTATCAGCATTGCTTTCTCCCTGGTACCATATTGCACCCTGAATACTTAATGGCAGCAACGGAGCAATCATAGCATTGTATAACACCGCCGGCTGCTGTTGCAGCGCACCAAAACCACCAGTCAGATCAGGTAATACCGCAATGATATCATACCGGGCATTCCCTTTGAGTTCGATGGTGCGGGAGCCTGTTGTTACGGCAAATTTCACTGCGCCATCACTCAATCCGCCGCCCCCCTGATCATCCTGCACGTTGATCACCAATATATTTTTCCCTTCCTTTAGCACCCCTGCGGGAATTTTATATTTCCGCAGCGCATCCCATTGACGCATCGTGCCGATAAAGGTCCCATTGATATAAGTGGAGTCGACATCATCTATAGCCGGCATATCCAGTATAGCTTCTTTACCCGCATCTGCTGCATCCACATTGAAAGAAAGACGAAAGGCCACAATTCCATCCAGTGCCGGAAAGCCCTGAGCTTCCCAGGGTTTGGGCAGGTACATTTCCTTCCACTGACTATCATCAAAGCCTGGCTTTACCAGTTGCTTCATATAATCCGCTTTCGCCTCCATCGTACGACGGAAAGCTTCTCTTCCTTCCTGGAGTTTACGGCTCATATCCTCCAGTTTTAACGGATGGATTTTATCAATAAAATTCTGACGATACGTTGAGAAATCATGTAATCCTTCAAAGCTGGTCCATGATTGTGCCGGGGTTCCTCCCCAGGCGGTTACGATCAGCCCTATGGGTATTTTTAATTCCTGCTGGAGTTGTTTGGCGTACCAATAAGCCACTGCCGAACAGGCACCGACTGTTTCCGGGGTTACCGCGGTCCATTTGGTAGAAACCGGCAGGTCTTTCTGCGGACTGGTAGTGAGTGTCTTTTCAACTACCATAAAACGGATATTTTCATTCCGGGCCGTTTTCAGCTCCTGCGGATACGTTTCCTTCAGCATATCCATCCGCCATTCCATATTGCTTTGTCCGCTACAGATCCAGACTTCACCGATTGCAACATTTTTAAATTCGAACGTTGTTTCTCCAGCCCACACAGCCATCGTTCCTGTCTTACCTGCGGGTGCCGCATCCAGAAATACAGCCCAGTTACCGTTTGCATCCGCATAGGCGGGATAATTCTTTTCCAGGAAATCCACCTGAACCAACTGACCGGGATCCGCCCAGCCCCATACGCGATTTACTTTTTTCTGCTGCAGCACCATATTGTCGGCAAACAGGGCAGGCAGACGAAGTTGCGCATTAATAAAGCCAATATTGAAAAGGAATAATAACCCAATAATTTTTTTCATACCGCTGTTTTATAATTCGTACTGCTAAAGATATAAAGTGTCGGATGTATTTTACCTGATTTCCGGCCATTGTGATTAAATCGGTTAAAAAGTACTAACAACGGATAAAAAAGTACTGTCTGACAGCTGTTTTTTGTTACTTTGACCCTATGAATCCACAAGTGCCGTTAGCTGAAAGAATCCGTCCGCAGGCGCTGGACGAACTGATGGGACAAGCGCACCTGGTGGGACCTGGCAGTATACTCCGGACGGCGATCGAACATGGACGGATCCATTCGATGTTATTCTGGGGACCGCCGGGTACCGGCAAAACCACGATCGCCAATATTATTGCCCATACATTACAGGTTCCTTTTTTCCAGCTCAGTGCCATCAGTGCCGGGGTGAAAGATGTACGCGAGGTGATCGAACAAGCCAGACATCAAAATGGTTCCGTATTATTTATAGACGAGATCCATCGTTTCAATAAAGGACAACAGGATGCTTTACTGGGTGCGGTTGAAAAAGGGATCATCACCCTGATCGGTGCCACCACCGAGAATCCTTCTTTTGAAGTCAACAGCGCCTTGCTCTCCCGGTGCCAGGTGTATGTGTTGAAACCGCTGGATGAACAGGACCTGGTACGACTCATGCAAACCGCTATTACAAAAGATGAATACCTGTCCAAAAAACAAATTGAATTAAAAGAAACCGCAGCCCTGATCAATATTTCCGGCGGGGATGGCCGTAAACTGCTCAACCTGCTGGAAATTGTTTGTGAAGGTGCCGGTGATAAAGTAACCATCACTGACACGTATGTAATGGAAATGGCGCAGAAGCGGATTGCATTATATGATAAAAGCGGGGAACAGCATTATGATATTATTTCCGCTTTTATAAAATCCATCCGCGGCAGCGATCCGAATGCCGCCGTCTATTGGCTGGCCCGGATGATTGAAGGCGGAGAGGATGTGAAATTTATAGCGCGGCGCCTGGTGATCCTGTCCAGCGAAGATATTGGCAATGCCAATCCCACCGCCCTGGTTATGGCTAATGCCTGTTTTGATGCGGTGAACAAGATCGGTTATCCGGAATCCAGGATCATCCTCTCCCAATGTGTTACTTATCTGGCCGCTTCTCCGAAAAGCAATGCAGCATACGAAGCGATTGACCAGGCGCTTGCGATGGTAAAACAATTTGGAGACCTGCCCGTACCATTACATATCCGTAATGCACCTACCAAACTGATGAAAAACCTGGGCTATGGAAAAGAATACCAGTATTCGCACAGTTATGAGAGCAATTTCTCCCCGCAGGAATACCTGCCCAAAGAATTAGCCGGAAAAGCTTTTTATCAGCCAGGGAAAAATGCACGGGAGGAAGAACTGAGGAAGTTTTTGAAG
>JAKQJH010000287.1 GCA_029561255.1 Bacteroidota bacterium
GATTACATTCCCGCAGGCATCATTAACCGTGGGCAAGGTCGGAGCCACAAGGGCATGCGTTACACAGCTGACCGTCGATCCTCCATCCGCTGCCGGCGTGAACATAGGCATGTCAATCGTGTAGGTAACCGTACAGGTGGCGGTGTTGTTGTTGGCGTCGGTGATCACATAGGTAACGTCGACAGCTCCTTCACACGCGGGGACATCACCTACCGATCTTACCAGATAAAGGCTTCCGCAATAGTCGGTTACCGTGATTCCAAAGGTGGCAAGAGTTTCAGTAGTAGTGGTCCCATAAGGAATGGGAGCGGGCACGTTGGCCGGACAATCAACGGTTACCGTCGAAGCCGGACAACCGATCACCAGGTCACACACCGCGAATTCCACCGTTTCAGAATCGGTATCCGTAATGGGTATAAAAAGGATCGGGGTGTACCCGGTAACGGTGGCCGTGTTATCGACCTGACCTGCTGTCACATCCCCTGATGTCAGGGTATAGGTCGCGGTAAAGTTGGTAGTGGCACCGGAGGACAACGATGCAACTGAAGAAGGTGATATTGACCCTACCTTGGGATCACTCACCGAAACGTTGACAAGAGGGATAAAACCTTCATTTGTTACCTCAAAAGTATAACTGATGGTTTCTCCGGCCTGTGCTACCCCATCACCGTTCTCATCATTGAAAACGCCCCCCTTTACGATCGAAATTTGCGCCCATTGTGCATACAACTCGTTGGGAGCTGAAACATCGGTTTTTCCGACAACAATGGAATTCCCGGCATTGATCCAGGTCCCGGAACCATCCGCTTTAGTATTCCAACCGGCAAAGACATACCCTGGTCGGGTGTAGTCGAAACTGGGATTGCTGTTGGAAAGAACCGTCACCGTCTGGTTATTGTAAAGATCTGAAATTGTATGTGAAGCCGTAGAACCATTGTTGGCAAAATAAGTCAGATAAGTATCATCCGCAACATCTCCCCACTGGGCGGTAAGGGTCATGTTACCGGTGATCGGCATTTTCTCATTGGGATAATACACGGTTCCGTTACTGGCCCACCCGACAAACACCTTGTCATCAGGAGGGGTTACATCTGTCGGAAGAGGTAAAACGGTCGCCCCGGAACCAAGATAGTAATCGTTCGGATCGACCGGAGCAGTTCCCGACCCCCCGTTCAAAACATACGTGACATTATAGGTTTGTATGTCCCAGACCGGGAAAAGTTCTATGGTATTTACCGTAACGGGCAGATTGAAGTCAAACGCTACAAACTGGGTGCCTACATACCAGAACCACCCGATAAAGGCCACCCCGGGTACTTCTTCCTTGATCAGGCTGCTTTCATCAATGGTCTCCCCGGGAAGTAACGTCAGGGTGTAGGAATCGCCGCCTGGTCCCGGATCTTCAAGAACTTTATGAATACGGACCGTGTAAACCGGTGGAATCCATTTGGCATACAGGATAAGATTGTTGGCAGGCATCGTTTGCCCGGCAAAGATGAATTTGTTTTCTCCATAATTATCTGTATACCATCCCCCAAAAGTATATCCGTCAGACCTGACAGTAGCCTCATTGACATCTGGAGTGGCAGGGTTGTCTTCAACATAACCAGCCAGAGCCTGTCCGGAAATGTCAGCCTGGTATAAAATCATGGGAGAGTTTTCTGCTCCTGAACCGTCATTCTTGTTGAATGTGATGATATAACTGTTCCGGTTATAATATATATAAGCTTTCCGGGGGTTTTCGTTGTTGAAATTCGAATAATTCCCTGAATAAGTAAAACCCGGGATGGGAACGGCATCTTCATCTGGAGTGATATACATAACGGAATACCCTTCGAACCTGAATACCGGCTTTATAGAAGTGGTTGTCCCGGTTTCATAATAATAAATTTCATATTGCGTGTCTCCCAAAACCCATCCATACACAGTAAGATTTCCATTTGGCATGGACGGAGGCGCAGAATAATAAGCACCAGAGTATCGATCGGTTCTCCATAAAAAGGCCGGATATGCACCTGAAGCCTCATACCACTCATCTGAAGTATCGGCACCATACTTGATGCCTGGGTATTCCCGGAGGACGTTATTGTTACTTCCTCCTCTAAACGTTAAAGTCCACTTGTTTCGCTGATAATAGACGAAACGGATGGTTGTCCCGTCACCGGCAATATTCACCGCTGCGGCATCGGTCAAAGCCTGATTGAGGGTAAATCCCGTGTAGGTTCGGGAAGCATAGGTAGCCGGAGTTCCGGTGGTACCTGTCCGGGATAACGTTTCAAAATAGGAATATCCGTCATCGTTTGCATTCTCCTGCCAGTAGACCACGGTATAGGGAGTGTTGGTATTGGCCGTCCAGATGGCATACAAGGTCACCGACGCACTAATGATCGTTGCTGAGGTGTAGGTTGTCCCTGATCCGTTTGCTGCCGTATTCCAGCTTGCGAAAGTGTAACCGGGCCGGGTGGGAGTGGTTACGGTTCCCAGGGGTTGCCCGTTGGCAATGTACTTCGGAAGGGTGGTACTGCCTCCCTGGGTGTTGAACGAAACTGTCCACAATTCGGCAAGAACGGCATAGAGTGTAATGTTCTCGGTAATCGGCGTTGTACTAAACTCAAATGCGGGTCCTCCGATTGTCGTTGACCAATGGGAGGGCGCTTTACCGGGAATATTCACCACCAGGGGGACACCCTCCGCATTCGTGGTCTGACCAGGTACTACTTCTTTGGTGGCAACAATTTTACCCTGATAAGGATCAAGAGGGCTTGCCGGAGGATAGGCTCCCGGGTTGCTGTCATAAACAAAATAAACATACCTGATCTCTTCATAAACCGCATTGACAGTATAGGTTGGATCACCCGAAAAGCTAACCGGGCCAAATTGCAGCGGGACACTCTGACCTTGCACAAACCAGCCGGTAAACCTTTCTCCGTTCTTTTCATCCGGGGTTGCCGGCTCAAGGAGGGATTCACCGTTCAGAACAGCCTGGGTTTCAACCAGAGATCCGTCAACATAGAAATTATAGGTGGCTACATCCACATCCCCCACGAGATAAATGGAGAAGTGGGAGGTTTTAAAACGGGCATTTCCCCGCTCGCCATTCCCCGGAAAACCAGCGGCCATCTCCCCGGCTTTGATTCTTCCGACAGGAAATTTCCGCTTCATCTCATAATTGCGGGTTCCACTCTTTCCCCGCGGATCGGCATGAAAAACCGCCAGTTTTTTATTCTGGCTTCCCAAATCAATGCCGGCAAAATCGATGGAGACCTCCCCTGTGGGCTGAATCTCCCGCCCCTGCCTGTCGAGCAGTCTGATGTCAAAGGCCTTCGAGCGGAGGAGGGTAATCCCCTGGCTGTTCTGCAGCGCTTCCAGGTATTCCTCCTTCTCTATTTCCGACAAAATTCTGGCGTCGAGCCTGGTTCCCACGGGAAGCACCCCGGCTTCCGCCGAAACCGTTATGGTGACACCATCAACAGTTTTGACAAATGTTTGCGCAAGGGTCACCATGTGAAACACCAACATCATCATAACAACCAAAAACCCGCCGGCAAATCTTCTGCCCAACAGACTCCAGGTTTTCTGCATGCAACAATTTTTAATAACGCTGCCAATCCCGATGGTAACGTTATCCTGCTTTGTAGCTGTAAAAAGTAAATAGCTTTTCATAATCCCTTAATTTGGAAGTGAGGATGTGTATTTGTGAAATATTTATGTTTTATGTAATCGTGGGGATGGAACGGGTGCAGCAATATCCTAATTAAACAAAGAGAACGATTCCCTGAAACGAAAAACCTCTTGTTATGAAACAAAACAGTGTGTCCTGCTCCTTCAAAAGAAATGGGCGTCAGTTTTGGCACCATTAACATTGCAATTGGGGGATCGTGAGTGAGTTAACTTAAATAATGCAAAGTTCAGCTGCTCATGGTCCCGTTGTTTTAAATTCCATGACAAAATAAAGAATAAAAATTATTGTATGCAAATAATTTTCAATGGAAATAACAGGTTTTCCTTCTCCGGTCCACAAGAAACTCTAAAACCCGTTTCATTCAGGTTTGTTTTAGCCGGTTAAAACAGCTAAAAAAAACCCTCGCACTTCCCGGAGGAAATGCGGGGGTTGTTCTTTCACTGATAACAAAGTATTAATCAGAGCCGGAAGCCGGTTGTTACGCCAGCTACCGGCCGATTCTCACTAATAGTCGCGGATCACGCTGGTGCGGCCGTTGTTCCTT
>JAKQJH010000012.1 GCA_029561255.1 Bacteroidota bacterium
TGCTGCTGTCTGCCGTAATCAGTGATTGTAGCCAGGCATTCCCGGTAAAGTTGCTGCTGTTTATTTTCTGACCCGTTGCGAATACGGTTTCTTCCGGTATCTGGGCTGCTGTATAGGGTTTTTGATCTGTCAGTGATTGCAATACAAGACGCGCCAGCATTCCCTGCCGCCGGCTCACACTGTTTTCAATAATGTTAATCAGTTCAGTTAACTGTACCTGGGTAAGTCCGTTATACAATCCAACTCCATAATGGGAGCGAAGCTGTGCTTCCGTTCCTGTCATGGCGGCTAGTGCAGCGATCGTCACCAATTCCCTTGTTTTCCAATCGAGATTTGTCCGGCTGAAGATAGCGCCGAATAAATGTTCTTTCAGGAACCGGTCAATCACCGGGGCGAATGAATATACTTCACCGGATATTTTTCTACCAATCAACCGTGTTTGGTTTTCAGTTCCGGTCTGTAGCATGGATTTACGGGAAGGAAAAGCCGGTGCTTCCTTTCCGGCTTCATCTTTTACTCCGTTTTTCTTACGAACCTCCAGCACTGCCATCAGGGTATTCAGTGCATTGAGGCTGCGTGGAAAGCCCGCATAGGCATACAATTGCACCATTATCTCCTTTACCTCACTGATGGTCAGTCCGCTATTTAAACCTTCTGCAACCGCTAACCGGAGTGCAGGTATATTCCCGGTGGCCGTATGGGCTGAAATGTTCACGATACAAATCTGCTTCGTGTTCAGTGAACCGGTGCTGTCGGTGATGGATTGTGCCATCAGCGTCTGATGAATGATCAGTACAAGGAGACAGAAGATATATTTTTTAAGCATAAGGAAAATATTAATGACCGGTTATCCGGCTGCGTGCTACAGATGTTTTACAAAGAAGGAACGAAGTTTACCGACAGCCTGGTCCACATAGGTTGGTACATAATACGTTTCTATATGAGTGGCTCCCTCGATCAGGAAAAGTTCCTTTGTGGTTGTACCGTTTGCGGCTTTATACGCACTATCGGTCATGTAATAAGAATCGGCTTTACTTCCGGCGATCATCAGTAATGGCTGATCAATAAGCCGCATATTAGTGCTCGCGTCAAACGCCACCAGGTCAATAATGCTGCTCATGGTGTATCGGCTGCTGGAGTTGGGATGTGCATGGGACTTATTGTAATATTCATAACCCTGCCGGTATAGCTCGAAGGGTAATTGAGCCACTTGTGCATCGGTCAATGTGGTACCTCCAATATAGAGCACTTCACCTCCCGCTGCTTCTTTGGCCCGGGCATTTGCTGCCTGCCTTAGTCGTTGCGGAAGCGTGGCCAGCTGTGAGTTCATATATCCGTCACGCCGTACGATTCCTGAATTGAACATACTCAGGGTGGCGATCACTTTAAAGCGCTTATCTGTTTGTGCTGCAGCAAGCGCATATCCGCCTCCGCCACAAATGCCTAATAAACCAAGCCTGTCCGCATCCGCTCCTTTATAGCGGGCGATATAATCAGCCATACCCCGTATATCTTCTATGCGGTTGGCCGGTTTGTCCGTGTTACGGGGCTGGCCTTCACTGGCACCCTGATACGATGCATCGGCAGCTATGCAGATATATCCCTGTTCGGCGAGCCGTTGTGCGTATAAACCAGCCACCTGCTCTTTGACTCCACCATTTGGATGAGCCATCACCAGCACCGGGTATTTCTTTGTGGTATCAAAACCTGCGGGTGTATATACATTGGCCGCAATGGTAAGACCATTCAGTTTATAACTGACCGGGTGAATATTCACTTTCCCCAGAACATTTTCTTTAATGGCCCCTCCGTAAACCAGTCCAAATGGATTTACGGTTTTGGGTTGGGCATATATACCCGTTTGAATAGTCATAATCAGCAGACAGGTGAAGAGTTGAATAAATTGTTTTTTCATATTGATATTCCTAACTGTGTTTATTGATCCAGTTTTTTTTCATTCAGCCATTTTGAAAGCAGTCTGGCAATTTCAAGATTGTTGAGATCGGAGAAGGGGAAATGGGTATTCCCTTTAATTCCTGCTTCCGGAAGGTGAACCACGGTTACATCACCGCCATGTTTATTCACCACATCTCTCCACAACCGGGCCATGGCCAGTCGTACCCGCCAGCCATCTTCACCCGGATGGGCGGATGGTTTGTCGGGAATATTATCTCCATAATAAATGATGATAGGAATTTTGGTGAGTTGCATAAAATCCGCAAGTGGAATAGCTGAAGCGGTCAGTGTACCACCGGCACTTCCCATCGGTGCTGGTAACTCTCCTTCCGGAAAAAGAAAACCACTTCCGGGTTCGTATGAAGCAATGGCTTTTACATTTTGGTTCTTCACCGCAGTCAGCCAGCCCATCCCTCCCGAATGAGAATGGGTGATAAGAATAGCGGGACCGGTTTTGGTAAAAAGGGCAGCGGCTGCATCGGTGTTGACCCGGATATCAATTGGCCCGACATCTGGTGTCATGGACCGGAAATACTGATTGAGCGTATTGGTATCGCGGGCAAACTGAACCCCTTCGTAATAAGCGGGCCAGATACCTAAGCGAAAAGTACCAAACCACTGTTGTTCATCGGTAGTTGGATTAATGTTCGCGGCTATTGTGCTGCGGCCGGCATTGCCTCTTCGTGGCTGGTCTATCAGGTAAACCGGGAACCGTTGTCTCAGGAAAATCTGTTGAAATCCTTCCCGGCCATCCGGAGTACTTTCCCATGTTTTGGAAAACTGGCCGAATCCATGCCACATGATCATGGGATATTTCCTGGCTTTTACGGGAATCTGGTAAAACACATAAGCATGATCGCCATGTAATGTCTGACCCGCTGCAGCAGGTTTGTACGGATCGAACTTGCCAGGGGTGGCAATTACCGTTCCACCTGCTGCAAAGCTTCCCTGTTCCCGGATAACCAAAGGTTTGTTGCCGGCACTGTTTTTAGTGCCTGAACAGGCAACGAGTAAAACAGCAGCTGTAAAAAAGGCAAATGATGTTCGGACAGATTGATTCAGGTTCTTATTTTTAGCCATTTATTAAACTGATTTAATGTGTAAATGGTTGTTCTGGTATGGTTATTTCTTTTCAGGTGCTTCCACATCAGACATATTTAATACACCTTGCGGCAGGCGAAGTCCTTTAATTTCAATCTTATCTAAGTCTGTATTGAAACTTGTCCATTCGTCAACACTCAGCCGTACCTGGTCGGCGCCGTTATTCTCCAGCATGTGTGCCATTTGCGTGGTACCCGGAATAGGTACGATCCAGGGTTTTTGTGCAAGCAGCCATGCAAGGGATATTTGTGCGGGGGTAGCCGATTTCTGCTCAGCCCATTTTTTAATCAATGCTACAAGGGCAAGATTGTTCGGTAAATTTTCGGGTGTGAAACGGCCTTCTCCTCCACGGATATCGCCCTGGGCAAATCTTGTATTAGCGTCAATTGCTCCCGTAAGAAAACCAACACCGAGCGGACTCCACGGTACAAAGCCAATTCCCAGTTCCTCACAAAGCGGAAGGACTGCCTTTTCAGGACCACGCCACAGCAGTGAATACTCATTCTGGATGGCGGTAACCGGGTGAGTGGCATGTGCCCTTCTGATGGTTTGCAGGCCCGGTTCAGAGAGACCATAGTGCAATACTTTTCCTTCGTCGATTAAGTTTTTTATGGCGCCAACAATATCTTCAATAGGTACTTCGCGATCTACCCGGTGCTGATATAACAGATCAATGCGATCAGTCCGTAAGCGTTTCAGCATTCCTTCTACCTTCTCCTTTAACTGTTCAGGGCGACTTCTGAAAAATTTTGTTTCGAGTACAATTTTATTTCGAAATGGGGCTACCGCTTCGCCAAGAATCCGTTCACTTTCCAAAGGACCATACACTTCAGCAGTATCAAACAGCGTAACGCCATTTTCAAATGCCTTACGGATAATATTGATCATTTCCGGCCGGGAGGGTATCGTGGTTTGATAGGTACGCGGCATATTTTGTACCCCCAGACCTATACTGGATACTTCAAGTTGCTGACCCAGCCTGCGTTTACCCTTTACGATGGTAACTGGTGTTCCTGTTTTTTGGGCACTGGCAACCGATGCCAGTAAACCGCCACCAGCTACGGCCAAACCTGCTTTAAAAAGATTGCGACGTTTCATATTAATATAATTTGAATTAATGAGATGGAGTAGCAGCGGGGGGAGTGGCCAGCTTTACCGGCCGCATCAGCTTTGAAAATGTGAGTGATCCCATCTTCCATTTATTTCCATCTTTAATATATACCTCAGTTACCATAAACGGATTCACCACTTCATTGCCTCCAACCACCGCCACCAGGTCAATTTCATTTAACAGGATGACTGTATTACCAATGGTATTCACGATCACTGAGTATACTTCCGCTTTTTTATACCAGATCGTGCCTTCTTTAATCACTTTTAACTCCTGGGTCTTGCCCCAGCTACCGCCCATATGCACGAACATGGATTTTTCATCGAATAGCAGATTCAAGGAATCCGTGTTCTTGTCTGCCATCCACTGCCATTTTTGTTTGGAGAGCCGGGTAATCTCTTGTTCCACGGCTTTGGAGTCTGTTTGTTGGGTAAAACAGATTTGCGAGGAAATCAGGAGTAAAAAGATTCCGATGATGGTTGATTTCATGTTGAATGATTATTAGCGTTAATGATATATATGTTTTGTCTGAATACTATCACAAAACTCAGTGATCCTGCCAAACTTGTTGGTATACTGGTTACTGAAATTTCTACCATTATTCCTGATTGGAAATATTCTTTCGGACAATCCGAAAACCTGAATATTCTAACATAATGCCAATTGTATGAGAATGAATAATAGCATAAAAATTAAGTTTACTGTAAGTTACCCGATGTAACAGCCTTTTCAATCAGATCAAGTCTTGCTTTTTTGGGGTCGGGTTTGCCGGTTGCTTTACCATCCGGCTGAAACTCCAGTATCCCGTTATTTTTAGGATCATATACCGGCCATAGGGGTAGGTCCTGACCATTCGGGTCACCTGTCTTTGCAAAATTTATCCAGTAATTGTTCATCATCCTGGCTACTTCAAGGTCATTGGGAAGTACAGGCGAACCATTCACCCCTCTCAGGGTATTAAATACATATGGGATTTCAGATGCATGCGCGGCACCAAACCGCATCCTTGATTGAAAAGGAGCTGAAACATAGGAGAACAGGTAGATATAGGCCTTCTGCTTTTTATCGGTAAATG
>JAKQJH010000307.1 GCA_029561255.1 Bacteroidota bacterium
AGAGGGGAAAGGGATTAGCATTCCGAACGGTCTTAATTGACCAATGACAAGCCGTAATCTGATTCCTTTCTCCTTCTTCTGTTTGAATTGTTTAAAAACTAAGTTCCTACCTAAATAAGAGATAAGCAAACATAGGATGACGGGCTTAAGGAGGGACATAAAAAGTAATACAAGATTTCTCGCTGCGCTCGAAATACCAGTAAACTTCGTGAATTAAACTAAACCTTCTGAGAAGGGGCTGTTGACTACTAACTACCGACTACTAACTACTAACTAGTATACCTGTCCTGCCAGCAAATCACTCAACTCATCCCTTTTTCGTATAAGCCTGGCCGTCCCATCCTCTACCATTACTTCCGCAGGTTTAAACCGGGAATTATAATGCGATGACATTTCAAAACAATAGGCCCCGGCATTGCGAAAAACAAGAAAATCCCCTTCGCGGATTTCGGGAAGCGGCCGGTTTTCAGCAAAAGTGTCCGTTTCGCAGATATTACCCACCACATTATACTGCTGTATAGCACCGGTGGGATTAGAGATATTTTCAATCTGGTGATAAGCGTTGTAAAACATTGGGCGGATCAGGTGATTTAATCCGGTATCCACCCCGGCAAATACGGCATTGACCGCCGGTTTCAGCACATTGACTTTCGTAATAAAATAACCACATTCACTCACGATATATTTACCCGGCTCAAACCAGGCCTGCAGTTTGCGTCCGTATTTGGCTTCGTACTGCTCAAACTCCTCCTTAACTTTCTTCCCCAACAACGGAATATCGGTTCCTTCTTCGCCCGGCATATACGGTACTTTAAATCCACCCCCGAGATCGATCACTTCGAGTTCCGGAAATTGCTGAGCCACTTCAAACAATACTTCTATACCCCTGGCAAATACCTCCACATCTTTAATCTCACTACCGGTATGGATATGCAGGGTACGGATAAACAGGTTGGTTTCCCGGATCACATCTAGTACCTCGGTTATATTTTCCAATGGTATGCCAAACTTGCTGTCCGCATGACCGGTAGATATCTTCAGGTTACCACCGGCCATGATATTGGGCCTGAGCCGGATGCCTACCGGGTAGCTATGACCGAATTTTCGGCCAAACTTCCGGAGATTGGAAATACTGTCAATATTGATATGCACCCCCAGGCTTTGGGCTTCTTCTATTTCTTCAAAAGACACATTGTTGGAAGTATACAGCACCTTCTCCGGATCAAAACCGGCATGGAGCGCCAGCCGCGCTTCATTCACCGAACTGCAATCAACATTACATCCGATATGGTTGACATAACGCAGGACATTTATATTCGTCAGCGCCTTGGCTGCATAAAAAAAACGTACATCCGCCCCGCGGAAAGCCTCCAGCAGGTTATTGTATTGTTCCCTGATTCTTTCCGCATGGTATACATATAAAGGGGTACCGTATTCACGGGCCAATGCTGACAGTTGTTCGTGTGAAAGTTCAGTCGCCATAGGAACGAAGATAAAAAAACAACCGGCTCAGTAATGAACTGAGCCGGTTTATAAATTTGGGATAATAAGTAATACTTAATTTTCTTCTGATTCACCGGCATCATCATTGATCACCAGTTCCCCGCCTTCGGTAACGGCAAGTGCGGTTGTACCATCCATGTCATCATTTCTTTCGGTTGACTCCTCTTCTTCAGTAACCTGCATATCTTTCATAATGGTTGGCTCCACCAACTGGTCGGCCAGCACTTCTTTGATTTTTGGTAAATCATCGGCGGAGTTGATTCCGAAATAGTCCATGAAGTTCTTGGAAGTACAATACACCAGCGGATGGCCGGGCATTTTTTCATTGCGGCCGGTAATAAAGATCAGTTCTTTTTCCAGCAGCTTCTGCACCGCATAATCTGAACTCACCCCGCGGATGGCCTCGATTTCTCCCTTGGTCACGGGTTGCTTATAGGCAATAATGGCCAGGGTTTCCATAGATGCGGCGGAAAGGCGTTTCAGGAATTTATCCCCATTCAACTGAGCAATGGTTTTATGAAATTCCTTCTTGGTCAGAAACTGCCAGCCACCACCACTCTGCCTTAATTCAAAGGGGTAAAATTCAGACGCATATTTTTCGCGAATCCCGTCAATGGCCGATTCTGCCTGGTCGAGCATAATCTTCTCTTCCATGAAACCAAAAGCGTTATTAATAAGCTCCGTCACTTCCATGGTAGTAAGCGGCTTATCACTGGCAAAAATCAGTGCTTCAATATGGGGTATGAGATTATCGATAGTCATAATAGTATAGTCAAATAAGGTGAAAATCAACCGCTCCGTATCACTCAGATCAACGCCAAACGGATTGGCAAGATAACTATCACAAGGGACTTGCTATACACAGTTTATTCACACTCATAAGGAGGGTTTAGGGGGGCTTAAAGCAGAAAGAGGCCGAAAGGAGGGTTTAGAAGGTTTATGAGGTACTAAAGCAGAAAGAGGCTGAAAGAAGGGTTTAGAAGGTTTATGATTTACTAAAGCAGAAAGAGATATAAAGAAGAGTTTAGAAATCTCTTCTTAGAAGGGGCTGTTGACTGCCGACTGCCGACTGCCGACTCGTACTTTCCCCATAAAAAACCGGTCTACAACTTGTAAACCGGTTCTGTATTCTTTCGTACTTCGTACTTCGTACTTCGTAATTCGTACTTAAATTTATCCTTGCAAAGCCGCCGCTCCGCTCACAATCTCAGTCAGCTCGGTGGTAATGGTTGCCTGGCGGGCCCTGTTGTAGGAAATCTTCAGGGAACGTAGCATTTCATTGGCATTTTCGCTGGCCTTGTCCATAGCGGTCATACGGGCACCGTGCTCGGAAGCATTGGAATCCAGTACCGCCTTGAACAGCTGTGTATTCAGGATCTTCGGCATCAGCTCGGAGATCAGTATTTCCTTGGAAGGATCATAAATGAAATCAGCCTTGGCTGCTCCGGCTTTACCTTCCACTTTGGGGATCGGAAGGAAACGCTCTACCACAAATTTTTGGGTGGCTGCATTTTTGAACTGGCTGTATACCAGCTCCACCACATCAAACTCCTTATTGATAAAAGCAGTACGGGCAGCCTGTGCGGCTTTCTGTACATTCTCAAAATTCAGGTGCAGGAATATATCACGGAAAGAGTCATTGGTTTTGTAATTGTTCTTAATAAAGAACTCCATTCCTTTTTTACCAATACCCCATACGGTCAGATTGCCTTTTTTATATTGCTCTGCATATTTCTCAGCAATGGTCGCCTTGGTCATTTTGATCACGTTGGCATTGAAAGCGCCGGCGAGACCGCGGTCACTGGTAATCACGATCATCAGGACTTTCTCCACGGGGCGTTCGGTAGCCAGGGCCATCCCTGTTCCGGCTTCACTGTTGCTCACGATGTTGCTGAGCATTTCCTGCAGCTTCTGGGCATAAGGACGCATCTGGATAATCGCATCCTGTGCACGGCGCAATTTAGCCGCACTTACCATCTTCATCGCTTTGGTGATCTGCTGCGTGCTTTGAACGGATTTAATCCGGCTACGTACCTCTTTTAACTGACCTGACATAGTTGATACTTAAATTGGCCGCAAAGGTAGGGCGCAGAAGGTAAAAATCCATGCTTCTTTTTAAAATTAAACTGCCCTGAAAATCATTCTGTTACTTACTTGTGAACATCCTTTTCTGCCCAAAGGGCAGTCTGCACCACAAGAAGCGTACAAAATGGCAAAAAATAAATCAGTCTTTTAAGATAAATTCCCGTCGCAGGGAATAGGAAATGGAAAGTTGACCGGTTTTACTATCTCCTTTCTCCAAAGGAATCTCCCACTCGCGGGACAAAAGTAACTGGATAGGGCCATTGACCAGGGCACCCAGATCTGATTGACTGATGAGCAGCCGGCGATCACGGATGGTATCCATCCGGTTAATCCCTTCACTGTAAAAGGCCGTATCGGTGACAATAACCCGGACATAATCATCTTTGCGTACACCTTGTAACCTTAAAACCAGGTCCTGGCGGGATACACTATCCCCGGGCTCCTCCTCCAGCATCATGGGGAAAAAATCAAATGTATGTGCATGAACGGGCTGATCGCCCTGCATCAGCACCAGGGAATGTTTCCCCTGAAAAGAGTCAATGGCCAGGTGGGCTTCATAAAACCCGCCCGTACGTTTTGAACTATCCGCTTCCAGGCGACTGCTATCCAGCAAAACCGTCGTGCCGGGTGGCAGCAACAGGGCATCACCCCCTTCCTCGTCACGGAACCTAACCAAAACAGTCAGCTTATCATCCCCTTCCTCCGCTGTGATGAGATAGTCCAGGTAAAACTCCTGCGGATCGGTGATCGCCCGGGAATTCTTGTCTTTTCCGCTACAGGAAACCAGGAAAACAATGGAAAGAAGCGGGAAAAACCGGATAAAAAGACGGGACATGGAAAAAATGGTTTTTGAGATAAGTGAGCAAGATAGTGCAAGGTGCTAAAACCCCGGAATCTGAAGCCGTTTTTAACAAGATTAAAGGGGCAAGATTCAGGAATGCCGGGAATATAAACTCCCAAGGAAGACTTATCTTTGGCGCCCTGTCAAAATGGCTCCTTTTTTTTGTAGCACCGTTTTTGACAACCCAAAACACTAACAATCAATAATATTTTAATATTACAACCATGCTTGGTTTCATCCAGAAAATTTTTGGCGGCAGCAAGTCTGAAAAAGACGTAAAAAAGATTGAACCTTATGTTGCCAGAATCAACCAGTTTTTTACTTCCTATCAATCCCTCAGCAATGACCAGTTGCGTGGTAAAACCCAGGAATTCCGGGGTCGTATCAAAGAACACCTGTCAGCTATTGATACGGAAATTGCCCAAAAAAATGCCGCTGCTGAAGCGCTTCCCTTTAATGACCTGCTGGGAAAAGATGCGGTTTACCAGGAAGTGGACAAACTGAAAAAAGACCGGGACAAAAAAATTGAGGAGATACTCGAAGAGATTTTACCCGAAGCTTTTGCCACGGTAAAAGAAACGGCCCGTCGTTTTAAAGAAAATTCAGAACTCGTTACCACGGCTACGGATATGGACCGGGACCTGAGTGTAAAAAAAGATTATGTAACCATTGATGGAGATAAATCCATTTTCAAAAATACCTGGACCGCCGCCGGTGGTCAGGTTACCTGGAACATGGTACACTATGATGTACAGCTGATCGGTGGTATCGTTCTGCACCAGGGCAAGATTGCGGAGATGGCAACGGGTGAAGGTAAAACCCTGGTATCCACCCTGCCCTCCTACCTCAATGCACTTCCCGGTGAAGGGGTACACATTGTAACGGTGAATGATTACCTGGCCCGTCGTGACCAGGAATGGAATGGAACTATTTTCGAATGGCTCGGCATTACCGTTGATTGTATCGACAAACACCAGCCCAACAGTGAAGAAAGAAGAAAAGCTTACCTGGCCGATATCACCTATGGTACCAATAACGAATTTGGTTTTGATTATCTCCGGGATAATATGGTGCATACACCGGAAGAAATGGTACAGCGCAAACACCATTATGCCATGGTGGATGAGGTGGACTCCGTATTAATTGATGACGCCCGTACTCCCCTGATCATTTCGGGTCCGGTGCCAAGAGGCGAAGACCAGCAGTACCATATCCACAAACCCCGTATCCAGCAACTGGTGCAGGAACAGGAACGCATTGTGCGAAATGCACTGAATGAAGCCAAAAAACGCTTTGCCGAAGGAGATGATGATCCGAAAAGCGGCGGACTCCATTTGTTCCGTGCATTCCGTGGATTACCCAAGTACAGCCCGGTAATCAAATTCCTGAGCGAACCCGGGGTGAAAGTGAAAATGCAGAAAGCGGAAAACTATTACCTGCAGGACCAGATGCGCAATATGCACATCGTGGATGAAGAACTGCTGTTTCATATTGATGAAAAAAACAAATCCGTTGAACTGACTGACAGGGGACTGGCCATGATCACCCGCACCGGGGAAGATCCTGAGTTTTTTGTATTGCCTGACATCGGGGTGAAGCTGGCAGAAGTGGAAAAGAATGTGCTGAACGCCGAAGAAAAACTGCAGGTAAAGGAATCTATCCTGAATGAGTATGCGCAAAAAGCCGACCGCATTCATACTGTGCAGCAATTGCTGAAAGCCTATACGCTCTTCCAGATCGATGTGGAATATATCATTGACAACGGAGCCATCAAGATCGTGGACGAACAAACCGGTCGTGTACTGGATGGCCGCCGATACTCAGATGGTTTACACCAGGCTATTGAGGCAAAAGAAAATGTAAAGATCGAAGCGGCTACCCAGACCTATGCGACCATCACGCTGCAGAACTACTTCCGGATGTATCACAAACTCGGGGGTATGACCGGTACGGCCGAAACTGAAGCCGCGGAATTGTGGAGCATATACAAACTGGATGTGGTGAGTATTCCCACTAATATCAAAATGATCCGCGATGACAAACAGGATCTCGTGTTCAAAACCAAACGCGAGAAATATAAATCGGTGATCGATGAGATAGAAGTTCTCCGCAATGCCGGACGACCCTGTCTCGTGGGTACCACATCGGTGGAAGTCAGTGAACTGCTGAGCCGGATGCTGCAACAGAAAAAAATTCCTCACAACGTCCTTAACGCGAAACAACACGCGCGGGAAGCCCAGGTGGTAGCTGAAGCGGGTTTACCCGGTGCGGTCACCATTGCCACCAACATGGCGGGTCGTGGTACGGATATCAAACTCGGTACAGGGGTGAAAGAAGCGGGTGGATTGGCCATTATTGGTACAGAACGTCACGAAAGCCGCCGGGTAGACCGTCAGCTCCGTGGTCGCGCCGGTCGCCAGGGAGATCCCGGTTCCTCCCAGTTCTATGTATCCCTGGAAGATGACCTGATGCGGATGTTCGGCAGCGAACGTATCGCCTCCCTGATGGATAAACTCGGCTATAAAGAAGGGGATGTGATCCAGCACAGCATGATCAGTAACAGTATTCAGCGGGCCCAGAAAAAAGTAGAGGAAAACAACTTTGGTATCCGTAAACGTCTGCTCGAATATGATGATGTGATGAATATGCAGCGGAATGCGGTTTACAAAAGAAGGAATCACGCCTTGTTTGGTGAACGCCTGGCCCTGGATATCGACACTTCCTTCTCCGCAATAGCAGAAGGTCTGGTTAGTTCCTTCAGGGAACAGGAAGACTTCGAAGGATTCCGGATGTCCTGTATCGTCAATTTCGGGCTCGATACACGTATTGATGAAGAAGAATTCAAGAAAGGAGATATCAACAAACTGATCGACCAGTTATACACGGAAGCCACGGAGACGTATAACCAGCATAAAGAAGAAATTCAGAAGAATGCCATTCCGGTTTTCAGGAATATCCGCCATACACAAGGCAGCCATATTGAAAATGTGGTGGTGCCCTTTACAGACGGACGCAAATCCCTGAACGTACTCACCAACCTGGATAAGACGGTTAATACTCAGGGCGCTGAATTAACCAACTCACTGGAAAAAAGTATCACCCTGGCCGTCATCGACGATTCCTGGAAAGAGCACCTGCGTGCCATGGATGACCTGAAACAGAGTGTGCAGACGGCCTACCTGGAACAGAAGGACCCGTTGGTCATTTATAAAATGGAAGCGTATAACCAGTTCCGGAATATGAATGCCGATGTAAACAAGGATATTGTTTCATTCCTGAGTCATGCCGCCCTGCCGGTACAGGAAGAAAATGCCCCGCTGAAAGAAGGCCGCCAGGAGAAAACCGACATGAGCCGCATGAAGGCCAATAAGGAAGAAGTGGATGCCGCCGGTGAAGATTATGCCGCCAACGAAAAAGACAAACCCGTTCCCGTAACGGTAGGTCCCAAGATCGGCCGCAATGATCCTTGTCCCTGCGGCAGTGGCAAAAAGTATAAGCAATGCCACGGAAGGGAAGCCTAAACAAGAAGTAGTTTTTATAAGTAGACCGGTTAAAAGCCGGTCTTTTTTTTGACCTTGAAAACCCTCAAATAAGTACGAAGTACGAACTACGAAGTACGAAGGGCATTCCGTAAAACGAAGAACATTTGGTTGATTAAGAAAAACGTTCTAAGGATGGGCTGTTCCCTTCTCGCTTCTAGCTTCTTGCTTCTCGCCTCCAGGGCTGTTTCCTGACACCAGACACCCGACACCCGACACCTTTTTCCCCCATCAACTTATTCCATTATCTTTAAATCAACCAAAACCAGCGACTTCATGTACAGGACCACCAAAAAGAAAGTACACGGATTGCTCCATCCGGAAATTGTAGGAGATAAACATTGGGATAAGATCATCAATATCTTCATCATTGTACTGATCATCCTGAATGTGATTGCCGTGATGCTGGAAACAGTCCCCAGTTTCCATGATGAGACCTGGGAAAAGGATTTCTTCCATTATTTCGACGTCATTTCTGTAATCATTTTCACTGTAGAATATGTTTTGCGGGTTTGGAGCAGTAATCATGAAGAAAAATACCGCGGGACGCTAAAAGGACGGCTCAGGTACATTTTTTCGGGAGCGGCCTTAATTGACCTTCTGGCGATTCTCCCCTTCTACATACATGTTATTATCGGCCTGGATCTTCGGGTATTACGAATGCTTCGTTTACTCCGGTTTGTACGGTTATTCCGCCTTACCGCTTATATGAAGAGCGCCCACATGATCACCAATGTATTCAAAAAAAGATTCAACGAATTACTCCTGAGCCTGGTGTTGGTCATCTTTCTCATCATTATTGCATCCTGTGCTATCTATTTTGCGGAACATTTACATCCGGAAAATAAATACAAGTTCACCAGTATACCCGCTACGGTCTGGTGGTCTGTTGTCACCCTGACCACCACCGGCTACGGCGATATGTACCCCATGACCTATTTAGGCAAAGCCATGGCCATGCTGATCATGCTTACCGGTGTTGCTTTCTTTGCCCTCCCTGCCGGTATCATCACCGCCGGCTTCCTCGAAGAATTCCGCCTCACCCGCATTCGCAGTACGCATCGCTGCCCGAGTTGCGGAGAACATATTGAGCTGGATGATCATAAACATGAATAAAAGTTGGAGGTTGGAAGTTCGAGGTTGGAGGTTTCGTGCTAAGGGTAGTCTGTCACAGTTTCGCAAAAACTTTTTATTCCAACTTTTTTACTGCCTCCCTTCCTTAAAACGACCGTTCTGCTTGAAGAACCTCCAACTTCCAACATCCAACCTCCAACCTCCAACAAAAACGGGCTGCTTTCAGAAGAAAACAGCCCGTTGAATTACTTATTCTTTTCTTAGAACCCTTTCTTCTGCTTCAATTCATATTTCTGCTCAAAGCGGTCATTGAGTTGCTTCTGCTTATCATCCAGGTTGACTTTACGGCCCTGGATAAAGGCATCGGTTACATTACTGGTGGCCATGTCCAGGATATCTCCGGAACTGATAATAAAATTCGCGTCCTTTCCCACTTCAATACTGCCGGTCTTGTCGGCCACACCCATCAGCTTGGCGGCATTCAGGGTGATGGCGGCAATTGCTTGTTCCTTATCCAATCCATACGCTACAGCTGTTCCAGCATTAAAAGCCAGGTTACGGCCACGGGTTTGGGAGTCATCATCAGAGATGGCAAACAAAACACCTGCTTTCTGTAAAGCGGCGGCGGATTTATAGGGCTGATCCACATCATCGTCGGTAGTGGTAGGCAGACTATGCATCTGCTGTAAAATGACCGAAACATTATGTTGCTTCAGCAATGGAGCAATCTGCCAGCTTTCGCTTGCACCCACCAGTACCAGGTCAAACCCGAATTCCTTCACAAAGTCAAGGGCAACCAGCATTTGTTTAACCGTATTGGCATGAACATAAAACTTTTGCTTTTTAGCCAGCAGGTCTTTCACTGATTCAAACTTCAGATTGACCTCTTCATGTGTGGGTGCTGCCAGGTAAGCCTTAGCCTCCCGGAAAAAACCTTTCAGGTTCTCCAGTTGCAGCAATCCTTCTTTTACCGGATCAGATTCAGCTCCCGGATTGGGACCGCCCGGGCCACCCCCTCCACGTCTGCCAAAAGACGGACGGGCCATCAGGGAAGGCATATAAAGATGCATACCCCCATCTGTTTTCAGGGAAGCATCCTGCCAGTTCCACGCATCCAGCTGCACCACCGATGAAGATCCTGCCAGGAAACTACCCTGCGGAATGATATTCGCTGCCAGGATTCCATTGGAGCGGAGGGTGTTGATCACTTTTGAATCGGTATTGTACGCTACAATTGAACGCACATTCGGATTCATATCCCCGATCTCACGGGCATCATTGGAGGCGCGGATAGAGCTGATCTCCACCAGTCCCAGTGAACTGCTCGGTAAAATAAGCCCGGGATAAACCTGCTTACCCTGACCGTCCACCACATTGGTGGCATCGGCCGGCACCACAATATCCTTTCCTACTTTTTCAATTTTACCATCCCTTACCACAATCACCCCGTTTTCAATAACGGTCCCATTGCCCACATGTATGGTCACATTTTTTACATACATGACTCCTTTTTGTGCCGGAGCAGGTAATACATTTGCCTGGGCAAATGAAGCCACCGCAGCCATCATCAGCATTACCAGGTTAAATAATTTTTTCATTCGTTTTTATTTTAATGTTTTTAATGATCCAACTTAATTCAGTCTCTCCCCTACTAACCACTCACCATTTATCCTCCGAAGCTTTAGCGAAGGAGGACTCACCACTCACTATTCCTCCGCATCCACCACCAGCAATCCATGACTATGTCCATGATCACTGCAGCTATGCATAACCTGGTAAGAAGGCATAGCCGGCATCATTGCCGCTCCGCTTCTCTTTTCCCCATTCAGTTTTTTCACCAGTCGGGCTCTTTCAGCCTGCACTTCCTGTTGTAACAGTTCATCTTTCTGACGGTCAAAATATACAGTACCATCCACAATCGTGTACAGTGATTTGGCATAAATACTCAGCGGGTTGTCAGACCACAATACAATGTCAGCATCCTTACCCACTTTGATACTGCCCACTTTATCATCCACATGCAGCATTTTAGCGGGGTTGATGGTAACAAGGGCCAGCGCTTCTTCAGCGGTCAGACCACCATATTTCATGGTCTTGGCCGCTTCCTGATTCAGGCGACGGGCCATTTCGGCATCATCTGAGTTGATCGCCACATTCAATCCAACTTTATGCATGATGGCGGCATTATAAGGAATGGCATCTTCCACTTCCATTTTATACGCCCACCAGTCGGAGAACGTTGAAGCGTTGGCGCCATGCTTCAGCATTTTATCCGCCACTTTATAACCCTCCAGTATATGCGTAAATGTATTGACTTTAAAACCCATTTTATCGGCCACTTCGATCAGACCGGTTATTTCACTTTGTACATAGGAGTGACAGGTAATGAACCGCTTCCGGTCCAGTATCTCCACCAATGCTTCCAGTTCAAGGTCGCGGCGGGGCGCATTTAATCCGGTCAGCGGTTTCTTGGCTTTAACTAACTGCTCTTTAGCAGCCGTATACGTCTCCCATTCTTTCTTGTAATCTTTAGCCCGCGTAAATGCGTCGATCAGCACCTGCTCCACACCCATCCGGGTATCCGGATAACGGTTATTTCCCTGAGTGGAAGAAGAACGCTTCACGTTTTCCCCCAGAGCAAACTTGATAAACCCATCGGCGGTTTTAAATTTCAGGTCCGCATCGCCGGCTCCCCAACGGAGTTTGATCAGTTGCGACTGACCGCCAATCACATTCGCCGAACCATGCAGGATATGGGAGGAAGTAACGCCTCCGCTAAGCTGACGGTAAATATTAATGTCTTCCGGATTCAGGTTATCTCCGATACGCACTTCGGAAGTCACTGATTGGGCTCCTTCATTAATGGAAGCCGCTGCGATATGCGAGTGTTCATCAATAATACCGGCAGAAACATGTTTACCAGTGCCATCGATCACCCTGGCTGTAGGTTCATTGAGATTTTTCCCAATAGCGGATATCTTTCCATTTTTTAACAGTACATCGGTATTCTTCAACACCCCGTCTTTTTCACTGGTCCATACCGTTGCATTTTTAATAAGAATAGTTTCTTGTTTGGGTTGCTGCTCTTCCGTCCAGCCATAAGGCAGAAAGGGATACATCACTTTCCCTATCACCGGCAAATCCTTTTTCTTCACACTATCAGATTTCATATCAGCCGCTTTTACAAATACAGCGGTCCAGGTGAGTTGGTTGCCCAGTGAATCCACCCCGGTACCATTCCACTCGGTACCATTGCTCACGCCGCCAAGACGGGTGGCACTGGCAGGAAGTGGCTGTTCCGTCATGCCACCACGACCGCCAAATCCGCCGGGACCACCCGGACGACGCTGGGTGCTATCCATACCGGCCGGCATGGAAGGACGCTGACGTCTGGCCATCGGGGCATAACTCAGTTTCACCTGCTTGCCGTCAAAACTGAACTTACTGTTCAGGGTATCTTTTCCCCACATGGTCACACTGCTGTTACTCTTCACATCCAGGGTATATTTCTCTTCACCTGCAGGTGTGTTGATGGTCAGATTATAGGTACCGGCGATATTGGTATCATCCTTAACATTGTATTTGATCCCTTGCACATAGTTGTACAGGATATTCGTCTTTTCACTGAAAATGGGACCATTGGTCACCAGGAAATTGGCCAGTTTACCGGCCTCCAGGCTACCCACTTTGTCATAAATTCCCAATGCCTGAGCGGGTACTTTAGTCAACGCATCCATCGCTTTTGTTTCACTCAGTCCATATTCCATGGCCTTGCGGAGGTTGATCCAGAAACTGGCGGTACTACGCAGGTCGGAGGTCGTGAGACAGAAAGGAACGCCTGCTTTCTCAAATGCAGCGGCATTGGAGGGCGCCATTTCCCAATGTTTCATATCCTCCAGTGAAACCATCCTTGCATCATTCGGATCTTCCACATCCTGACCCTGTGGAAAGTTAAGCGGCAGAATATACGTTGCATTGGTCGCTTTCACCTCTTTGATCCGCTGGTATTCGTTTTGTCCGCCTTTGATGATATACTGCACACCAAATTCATCACCGATACGGTCGGCACGAAGTCCATTCCATTTATCATTGGCTTCAAAAATCTGGGGCAGTCCCTGTATATCATTCCAGGATTGCAGGGTGGCATTAAAGCCTTCTTGCACCGGTTTGGTTTTATACCAGCTGGCATCCAGAAAGGTTTGGCGCAGCAGGGAAATATAACCCATCAGTGAATTGGGATAAGATTGGGTGGAAGTGCCTTTATTAAACGAATAATGTGCCGAAGCCTTTTCTTTAATAATTACTAAATTCTCTTTTGCATTGGCCAATGTAACAACGGCCCCGGTACCCCTGGCCACGCCATCTTTCATGTGGGTGAGTACGGTTCCAAAACCAGCTTCCCGCATAGATTTCGCAGTGGCATCATTTACACCGAAGACCTTGTATACATCCACATCGGATTTGATCGCCTGGTTCCAGCCAAAAGGACCTTTCACCGCATTATCGAACTGTTGCTGGGCAAAGAACCCACCGCCACCACCCGCCGGAGCAGCACGTTGTGCAGGTGTTGTGCCGTAATCCGTATAAATATCAATAAAGGATGGATAAATGAATTTGCCTTTACAATCCACTTCCACTGCTCCTGCCGGAACAGGTAATCCGGTGCCGGCCGCCACAATCCTTCCGTCTTTAATGACCAGGGTGGCATCCGTTAATGTGGTCGCCGCATCCTTGACTAATGTGGCATGAGTGAATGCAAAATGACCATGACGGGGATCGGCAATTCCATTTTCCGGGAAAGTCGGCTGGGAAAATGCGGTCATGGCCGCCAGAACCGCATACAAGGTCCCGGCCAGTCTTTTCAGTTTTCTCATACAGTTGTTGATTTTGTTGAAAGTTATCGAAAAACGATTTTACATAAAAATATGGTTCTGCCGTCGCCAAATGGATGAACGGCAGCGGGCCTTTGACGCGAAAAACACCGTTAACCTTCAGTCCGTTATCCTCAATATTTACTCACCAGTAATCCCCATAAATAGTTTTACTTTTGAAACAAGAATCAACCAATATGGCGATCCCGAAGGAAAAACTCATCATTCCCGACTTCACCCTCTCCCCGCGTATCGACCAGGTAGGGGTGGAAGAAAGGGCTTCCCGCTTTACCAAACGAAGTATCAAAAATGAAACCAAGCTCAATGGACTGAAGCTGGTACTGAACATGATCGACCTCACCACACTGGAGGGAAAAGATACGGATGGCAAAGTGAAACAACTTTGTTACAAAGCCATGCACCCGCATGATGCACTCCCCGGTCTGCCCACGGTAGCGGCCGTCTGTGTATATCCCACGATGGTCAAAGTGGCAAAAAAAGCCCTGGAAGGTTCCGGTATCAATGTGGCTTCTGTGGCTACCGCTTTCCCAAGCGGACAGGCCCCCCGCGATGTAAAGATCCGGGATACAAAATATGCAGTGGCCAACGGAGCCGATGAAGTGGATATGGTGATCAGTCGTGGAAAATTTCATTCCGGTGAATACAATTTTGTATTTGATGAAATCGCCGCTATCAAAGAAGCCTGTGGCCCGGCCCGGTTAAAAGTGATCCTGGAGACCGGCGAACTGGGTACGCTCGATAAAGTAAGAAGAGCCAGTGATATTGCAATGCATGCGGGAGCTGATTTTATTAAAACCTCCACCGGCAAAATTCAACCGGCCGCCACTATGCCCGTGACCCTCGTAATGCTTGAAGCGATCCGTGATTTTTATTATAAGACCGGGAAAATGATCGGAATGAAACCCGCCGGCGGTATTTCCAAATCCAAACTGGCGCTTCATTACCTGGTGATGGTGAAAGAAGTCCTGGGCGATGACTGGCTGACCAATGAATGGTTCCGCTTTGGCGCCAGCAGTCTGGCCAATGATGTGCTGATGCAACTCGTGAAAATGGAAACGGGGCTGTACCAGGCGGGAAACTACTTTAGTGCTGACTAAAAGGTTTAAGAGGTTAAAAAAGTTCAAGAAGTTTAAAAGGTTAACCTTCTGACGGCAATGCTCAAACCTCTGAAACTTCTTAAACCTTTGAAACCTTTCAAACCTCTTAAACCTTTGAAACCTTAGAAACTGAACTAAAACATGGCAAAAAAATCAACTCCAGCTAAAAGCAATACTATAAGATTGAAATTCGACTCCAGTTGGTCCTACGCCCCTGCCCCGGAAAGCAAAAGCGCCGCCAGCATTGATAAACAATATGATTTGTTTATCAATGGGGAATGGCAAAAGCCGCTGAGTAAAAAATATTTTGATACGATCAATCCGGCCACTGAAGAAAAACTGAGTGAAGTGGCCGATGCCAATGCGGCGGATGTCAACAAAGCCGTGGTGGCTGCCCGTGCAGCTTATGAAAAGGTCTGGAAAAAAATGCCGGCCAAAGAAAGAGCCAAATACATTTTCCGGATCGCCAGGATGGTACAGGAAAAAGCAAGAGAACTGGCTATCATTGAAACGCTCGATGGAGGCAAACCCATTCGTGAAAGCCGTGATTTCGATGTGCCCACAGCCGCCAATCATTTCTTTTATTATGCAGGCTGGGCCGATAAACTCGAATACGCTTTCCCTAACCGTAAAACAGCTCCCCTGGGTGT
>JAKQJH010000327.1 GCA_029561255.1 Bacteroidota bacterium
CCTATCTTTGCCGCCCCAAATCTGTATTCGCAGATTCTGTCTTTTGCAGCTCCGGCGAATGAAGACTGTCCAATGGGTAAACCGAATTATTAAATCAAAAAAAGGTAAAATGAACAATTACGAATTGATGGTGATTTTTACCCCCGTTTTAAGTGACGATGAGTTCAAAGCTGAGCAGAAAAAATATGCGAAGCTGGTAACCGATGCCGGTGGCTCTATCGTTCATGAAAATCCCTGGGGACTGAAATCACTTGCGTATCCGATCCAGAAAAAGACAACCGGTCTGTACTGGGTTATGGAGTACACCGCGCAATCCGACTTCAATGAGAAGCTGAAAATCCAGCTTCTGCGTGACGAAAGCGTGCTTCGTCACTTATGCACTAAACTCGATAAATACGCCGTCGAGTACAATGCCAAAAAGAAAAGTGGTGTAAAAACTGGAACCGAAAAAGCAGTGGAGGCTTAATACAATGGCAAAGAATGAAATTAAATACCTGACCGCCATTAAAAGCGACAAACGTGTAAAGAAGTTTTGCCGCTTTAAGAAATATGGCATCCGCTACATCGATTATAAAGATGTGGAGTTCCTGAAAAAATTCCTGAACGAGCAGGGTAAATTATTACCCCGTCGCCTCTCCGGTAACAGCCTGAAATATCAGCGTAAAGTTTCCGATGCAGTGAAAAAAGCCCGTCAGATGGCCTTATTGCCTTACGTAACAGATCTTTTAAAATAACCTCACCCTAACCCCGTAAAACGGGAGACAGTTTTCGTAAATGGAAACTGGGTTGGTGAACAAAAAGAAAACAATGGAAGTAATCTTAATTCAAGACGTAGATAATCTGGGTGGCATCAACGAGGTGGTAAAAGTAAAGAACGGGTATGCCCGTAACTATTTACTGCCCCGTAAGCTGGCGGTTGAAAACAGCCCCAGCAACAAGAAGCAACTGGAAGAGCGTATGAAGCAGGTGCGCAAGAAAGAAGATAAAATGCTGGCTGAAATCAACAGTGTTATCGCTAAACTGAATGAAGCCCCGATCAAACTGGGTGCTAAAACAGGTACCAGCGGTAAAATCTTCGGAAGCATCACCACGCTGCAGCTCAGCCGCGCTATCCGCGATCAAAGAGGGTATGATATCGATCGCAAGAAGATGACGATCCCTGAAGATGTAAAAGAACTGGGTTCTTACAAAGCTACCATCGACTTCGGTAATGGTAAATCCACTGAGATTGACATTGAAGTAGTCGCTGAATAATTTCCCCCACTTTTTTATAAAAAACCTCCCATCCGGGAGGTTTTTTTGTTTAAATAATACAAGTATTTGACTATCAGTATTTTAAATCATTAAGCATCTCTTTACAGAAAAATTATTACTATCTCAAAAAAATTTCCGTTATTTTGTCTTGCTTTTGGTGCTCTTTCAGTTTTACAAGTCCTGAACGATTCGAAAAACCATAGAATGTTCATTGGGTACTGTTACTGTTGACACTTTTATATTTAAAATTTTCAAAATGAACATTTACGTAGGAAATCTCAGTTGGAACCTGAAGGATCAGGATTTATCTAACCTTTTTGCCACACATGGCGAAGTTAGCTCCGCAAAAATTGTTACCGACAAATTCACTAACCGCAGCAAAGGTTTTGGATTTGTAGAAATGACCAATGACGACCAGGCTCAGGCTGCAATTGCTGCCCTGAATGGTACTGAAGTTGACGGTCGTAACATTGTTGTTAATGAAAGTCGTCCGAAACCGGAAGGTGGCGGCGGCGGCGGCTTCAAGAAAAGAAGCTTTGGCAATGGTGGCGGCGGTGGCGGCTACAAAGGTGGTGGCGGCGGCGGCTTTAAGAAAGGCGGCGGCGGAGGCGGTTTCAACCGTGATCGCGGTGGATACGGCAACGACTATTAATCGTAAGTCTTCCCAATAAATTGAAAGTCTGGTCCGACATTGTCGAACCAGACTTTTTTTATCTGCACCGTACTGTGAATTACTGTACTTTAATTGATCTTCTTTACACTACCGGCACCGGATACCCGCTGACTCACTGTTGCATTGCCCTTATACTTCACATCGGCGGCTCCTGATACTTCCACATCCAGTTTTACACTGGCAAATACTTCCGCATTTCCTGCGCCGGAAATATCCACTTTCGTATTCTCAGCCAGCAATTCATAACACTTGATATCCGTACTTCCAGAACCATCCACACTGAAATCACGGGTCTCTCCTTTCAGGGTTACAGAACCGGCCCCGCTTACTTCTACTTTTACCCCCGGCGCATTCACTTCCAGTTTTGCATCCGATGCCCCGCTCAGATCCACATTCAATGTTCCGGTACTATTGATCTTATTCTCCGTAAAAATATCACAGGCCCCGGATGCCTCTAAGCGGGAAAATTCAGGGGCACTCACATATACCCGGATCGATCGGGTGGGCTTCAGATTGATTCCGCTCCTGGTGCGAATCCGGAGCATGGATCCGTCCAGCTCCACTTCCACATATTTCAACAGGTTTTCATCGCCGTCGACTCGTACGGCTGTAACACTGTCTGTTCTTACAAACAGATCGATTGCCCCGCTCACTCTCACTCCGTCGAAAGATCCGGAGGACCGGGTTTCCGTCACCATTTTACCGTTTCCCCGGACGCGTTTTCCCATAAAATTGCTGCAGGATGAAAACACCAGCATAGTGGCGGCCAGCAAGACTAAAATACGTTTCATAACTGTGCTATTTAAGTTAACCAAAGATACCAAGGTTTGACTGCTTTTCCAGTTAGACGCCGGACTTAAAAGAAGGTTACCCACAAGCGGCATTTTTCCCATTTTACCGGCAGCCGACGGCTTCCAGCCTGTCCGGTTTTCTTTACCTTCGCAGCACTATGACAGAAAAGATACTCATCCTGGATTATGGTTCACAGTACACACAGTTGATTGCCAGAGCCGTCAGAGAAGCCAATGTATACTGTGAAATTATTCCGTTCTATAAACCCTTTACATTCGAACCAGGCCTTAAAGGCATCATCCTTTCCGGATCCCCTTTTTCAGTGAATGAACCCAATGCACCGGATACCGATGTAGCCAACCTGGTCAGCCAGGTTCCCGTTCTTGGCGTCTGCTACGGCGCCCAATTAACCGCCAAACGTTACGGCGGAGTGGTGGCTAAAAGTGATAAGCGCGAATACGGACGTGCCATCCTTCAACGTAAAAAGGAAGACACCCTTTTCAGTGAGGTCAGCGATCAGAGCCAGGTATGGATGAGTCACAGTGATACCATTAAACAATTGCCGGAAGGATTTGAACTGCTGGCCGATACCGACAGTATCCCGGTTGCCGCTTTCCGCAAAGCCGGAAATGATGGAAACCCACTTTATGGCGTACAGTTCCATCCGGAAGTTTATCACTCCAAAGAAGGTAAAAAGATCATCCATAATTTCCTGGTAAAGATTTGTGGTTGCAGCCAGGACTGGACCCCTGCCCATTTTATCACCGACACGGTTGATCAGTTAAAAAAACAGATCGGTGACCGGAAAGTAATCATGGCCCTTAGCGGCGGGGTCGACTCTACTGTAGCCGCCACCCTGATCCACCGGGCAATCGGGGACCGCCTTTTCGGCATTTTTGTCGATAATGGTGTTTTGCGTAAAGGCGAATTTGAATCGGTATTAAAGACCTATGCCCAGATCGGCCTGAATGTAAAAGGGATTGATGCCCGGGAACATTTCTATACCAAGCTGGCCGGAAAAACCGATCCGGAAGAAAAAAGAAAAATTATCGGGGCCGGATTTATCGATGTTTTCCAGGAAGAAGCAAAGAAAGTGGAAGGGGTGGGTTTACTCGGACAAGGCACTATTTATCCGGATGTGATCGAAAGTGTTTCCGTACATGGACCTTCCGTTACCATCAAATCGCATCATAATGTGGGTGGTTTACCGGAGCACCTGCACCTTGAACTGGTTGAACCCCTGCGCTCCCTTTTCAAAGATGAGGTACGTAAAGTAGGCCGCGAACTGGGCATACCGGCAGAAATGATTGACCGGCACCCCTTCCCCGGGCCGGGCCTGGCGATCCGTATCCTGGGCGATATAACAGAAGAAAAGGTACAGTTATTGCAACAGGCAGATCACGTGTACATCAAAGCACTGAAAGATAACAATCTCTATGCAACGATCTGGCAGGCTGGCGCTATCTTACTTCCTGTAAAAAGCGTGGGCGTAATGGGCGACGAAAGAACCTATGAGTACACGGTTGCATTAAGGGCGGTAACCAGTGTGGATGGCATGACCGCTGACTGGGCGCATCTCCCTTATGATTTCCTGGCCTATGTGTCCAACGAAATCATAAACAATGTACGGGGTATCAACCGGGTGGTTTATGATATCAGCAGTAAACCTCCTGCAACAATAGAATGGGAATAACTATCTACTATATGAAGATTCAAACCTGGGTGCTTTTCCTGTCGTTTTTCCTGGTACAAACCGCCGGGGCACAGGAACCTGCACCAAAATTTAAGATTGCCATCTTCGCACCGTTGTACCTGGACTCTGCTTTCGACGACCAGTCCGAATACCGCTATGCGAAAAATACATTTCCCAAGTTTATTAATCCGGGACTGGAGTTTTATGAAGGCGCCCAGCTGGCCCTGGATTCACTGAACAGGGAAAAAATAAACCTCGATGTGCAGGTATTCGATACCCGATCTGTCCACCAAACCGTACAACAGCAACTGGCCAATGCGTCAGTTAAGGATATTAACCTGCTCATCGCCTATTGCTCAGCAAATGAAGTAAAGTCGTTTGCCGATGCGGGATTACAAATGAACATTCCGGTGATCAATGTCAACCTGCCCAATGACGGTGGGGTTACCGGTAATCCGTACTATGTGATGCTCAATTCCACCCTGAAGACTCAATGCGAAGGGATCTACCGGCATATCCAAAAGTTCTATGCGCTGGACCGGCTCATTGTATTCCGGAAAAAAGGAGTCCTTGAAGACCGTATTAAATCTTACTTTGATGAGTTTGCCAAAAACACGATGGGCGTTCCCTTGAAATTAAAGTATATCGATCTTACCGACAGTTTCCAGGTCAATCAGCTCTCCCCTTATCTTGATACCCTTCAAAACACCTTATGTATTGCCGGCAGCCTGGATGAAAATTTCGGCAAAAGGCTGGCCCTTCAGTTGGCTGTCTTAAAAAAACAAAACCTGAAAGCCACGGTGATGGGAATGCCTACCTGGGATGCAATAAAGGATTTTACCCGCCCCGAATACAGGGGAATTGAAATTGTATACAGTACTCCTTTTTATAATCCACGTACGGATAAAGTAAGCCAGAGTATCACCAATACTTTTAATACCCGGATGTTTGCCCGACCCAGTGATATGGTCATGCGGGGATATGAAACAGTCTGGCGTTTTGTAAAACTGATGCTGCTGTATAAAGCTGATTTTTCCTCCAACATCACCCGGAAAGAATTCAATGTATTCCGGGAAATGGATATTCAACCGGTGTTGAATAAACAAACCATGACGTTGGATTATTTTGAAAACAAGAAACTCTTTTTTCTGAAATGGCAGGATGGAATCATTAAATCGGTGAATTAGCCCCCTGCTGAACAATACGATCCCACACGTGCATGCCACACCCGGATATAAATTAATTTACAAATGGCTTGAAGCAAAAAGTTTCAGGCCATTTTTATTCCAGGAAGAAACCTGGACCCATATCTCCCAAAGAAAAAGCGGGCTCGTCAATGCGCCTACCGGTTGTGGGAAAACGTACTCTGTATTCCTGGGCACGCTGATCCGCTATATCAATCTTCATCCTGACGATTACGGAACCCGGAAAAATGCCGGATTACAATTATTATGGGTAACCCCGCTTCGTGCCCTGGCCAAGGATATCGGAAGGGCGATGGAAGAAGTTTTGACGGAACTTCAGCTTCCATGGAAAGTCGGTATACGGAATGGAGATACTTCGATAGCGGAAAGGGCCCGGCAAAAAAAACAAATGCCGGAGATCCTGATCATCACGCCGGAAAGCCTTCATTTATTACTGGCGCAGAAAGGATACCCTGCTCTCTTTCAGTCGCTGGCGGTTATTGCGGTGGATGAATGGCATGAATTACTCGGCAGCAAACGGGGAGTACAGGTAGAGCTGGCCATTTCCCGCCTGGTACACCTGCAGGAAAATCCAACGCAACGGCCCATGGTATGGGGTATATCCGCCACAATTGGAAATCTCGAAGAAGCCGGTGAGGTGCTGCTCTCCCCATTGCAACAGCCATGCATAACCGTAACGGCAGCCCTTCAGAAAAAAATCCAGGTAGAATCCATCTATCCGGATGAAATTGAAAAGTATCCCTGGGCCGGTCACCTGGGAATCAAGCTGGCACACAAACTGATTCCGATTATACAGGCAAGCGGAACCACCCTGATCTTTATTAATACCCGGGGTATGAGCGAAACCTGGTACCAGACCTTGCTGGACATCTGTCCCGATCTGGCTGGTGTGATTGCCCTGCATCATGGAAGTATTGATCCTGAACTCCGGAACTGGATTGAAGATAATTTGCATACGGGAAAACTGAAAGCCGTGGTTTGCACGGCGAGTCTTGACCTGGGGGTTGATTTCCGACCAGTGGAAACGGTGATCCAGGTGGGTTCCCCCAAGGGAGTAGCCCGGTTTTTACAAAGAGCCGGCCGTAGCGGGCACCAGCCGGATGCCGTCAGCCGGATCTACTTTCTGCCCACGCACTCGCTTGAACTGACCGAAGCGGCCGCACTTAAATCGGCCATTGATGAAAATCTGATTGAGAGCCGGATCCCTTTCACCGGTTGCTATGATGTGTTGCTGCAATACCTGAATACCCTGGCCATTTCGGAAGGATTCACCCATCCTTCTTTATATCATGAAATCAGGACCACCTATTGTTACCGTGACCTGACGGAAGAAGAATGGGGGCAATTACTCCATTTTGCCACCCAGGGTGGAAAGGCTATGCAACAATATGATGATTTTAAAAAAGTGGAACTGGAAGACGGCGTTTACCGGATAAAGAGCCGGAAGCTGGCGATGCGACACCGGATGCATATCGGCACCATTGTAAGTGATGCCATGCTGAAAGTAAAATTCATATCCGGAGGGTATATTGGGGTAATTGAAGAGTACTTTATTTCCCGCTTATCACCTGGGGATGTATTTACGCTGGCAGGCCGAAACCTGGAATTTGTCATGATCAAAGACATGACAGTCCTGGTACGAAAATCATCCAGTAAAAAATCCATTATCCCCAGCTGGAATGGAGGGCGGATGCCACTTAGCGCTAACCTGGGGAAGAAACTTCGTGCAGCGCTAAACAGGTACCGCCAGGGAACTTCAACTGAAACGGAAGAACTCAAAGCCCTGCACCCGCTATTTGAATTGCAGGCTGCCCTTTCGCATGTACCTGCTGAAAATGAATTGCTGATCGAGCAGATTGAAACAAAAGATGGATTCCATCTTTTTGTATACCCTTTTGAAGGACGCCTCGTACATGAAGCTATGGCGGCAATACTGGCCTGGCGGATCAGCCGGATTCAGCCAATCACGTTTTCCTTTGCCATGAATGATTATGGTTTTGAACTGCTGAGTGATCAGCCTATCCCGGTAGATGACACCAATGTGTATGATTTATTTACCACTGATGGATTGCTATTGGATATCCAGCGGAGTGTAAATAATACCGAGATGGCCCGGCGGAAATTCAGGGATGTGGCCGTGATTGGTGGCTTGATTTTCCAGGGTATGCCAGGAGAAAAAAAGAAGGCCCGGCACCTGCAATCCTCCGCTTCCCTTTTATTTAATGTATTCAGTGAATATGATTCGGACAACCTGCTGCTGCGCCAGGCCTACCAGGAAGTACTGGATCAGCAAATGGAAGAAGCCCGGTTGCGGGATATGCTTCAACGGATCCAGGAATCAACAATCGTCCTTACTTTTCCAGTACAGCTCACCCCCTTCTGTTTCCCGATTAAAGTGGATAGTATGCGGGAAGACCTTTCATCAGAAAAACTGGAAGACCGGATCAAAAAAATGCAACAGCAACTGAAATAAGCCAATTGTTTTATAGATTTGACCCCTGTCAATGAAAAACCCGATTCCCCATATTCTCCGCGAGCAAACACTCTGGTTATCCCCCGAACGTTGTATTTTATGGGAAGAAGAAAACACCCTGATTGTGGCCGATCTTCACCTGGGTAAATCGGGGCATTTCCGGAAAGAAGGAATTGGTATTCCCCAGAGTATCTATAAAGCGGATCTGCAACGGCTGATGGCACAGCTTTATCTGTATAAGGCGGACAGGCTGATTATTGCTGGTGACTTTACCCATAGTACGGCTAACAAGGAACTGGATCTCTTTCTCAAATGGCGAAAGGATTTCTCCCTGTTGCAGATCGACCTGGTGAAAGGGAATCATGATATCCTGGGTGATCAGTGGTATGAGACCGCCGGTATTCAGGTACACGAGTGGAAACTGGCTGCAGGCCCATTTTTATTTCTACATGATAAGAAAGCGGAAAAAGACCTGACCGCTGAAGAACTGAGCATGTACCGGTTTACCGGTCACCTGCATCCGGCCATTACCTTAAAAGGGAAAGGCAAACAAACCCTTCGTTTCCCTTGCTTTTATTTTACCAGAGATTGTGCGGTACTACCAGCGTTTAGCCGTTTCACGGGTGGATTTAAAGTTGAGCCCGTAAAAGGGGAACAGGTTTTTGCCCTGGTGGAAGACGGCATTATGCAACTGTCTTAAGGTTTGCGGCGAAGCTGGTTGTAATCCAGAAAATATATAAAGCGGACCGTCACTTCATTACCATGACGGAGATCAAATGTTTTGCCCAGGTTACGCAGGTAACTGTTCTGACCGGAACCAAACTGAATATTTTCTTCATTCCCCAACCAGTTTTTATATCCAAGGATCAGCCGGCTTCCGAGACGGAAATCCCAGGTCAGGAAAGCATCCACATTAAATACATTGACATTGTCATCCTGGTTGCTGATAAAGGCACGGCTGATCAGATCGCCCTTCATGTCTACATTATGAAAACTATAATAGTTTACTTTATTCCAGTAATGCCTTGCCCTGAGTGTCAGGTTGAGCCGGTAGGCAAAATTATATATACCAGAAAGGACAGAAGTGAAGTCGCGGTTTTTGCGGAATCCCACGATCGGTTCCCCGTTTGTTTCCCGCATAAACGCGTAGCCTAATTGATTGTCTTCGAGGTGTGAGCTGGTTTGAAGATCCAGTGAGAATCGATCCCCGAAGCGATAACGCATGCCGAGTGAAACACTCCGGAATGTATTACTGAACTCCGGTGCTACAGCATATACCAATCCGAAACTGACAAAGGCCTTCTTCCGGCTATCGGTACTGCCCGAGGCTTCCAGGGAATAATTGGACGGATAACGAAGGGGACGTCCGTCTGTACGGAGTTCGAAATAGTTGTTTTCCCAACCGGGTACCACGCCGGCAACCACGGTCAGGTCCCAGAAATTCCGGAATAACCAGAAGCCCCTGGCCTGCACATCAAACCGGTTATAGGCATAAGGCTGATACAGGTATTGCAAACGGGGCAACAAGGAATAACTGTAATCAATAAGCGAACGGGTGGGTTTGTACCGGCGATAAGAAATACTGGCCCGGTAACTGATTTCATTCGCTGCCTGCAGAATGCCGAGATCATTCGGGTCATAATTTTTTGACTCCACATTCCCGAGTACATAGTATTGCCAGTTGCCACTGACTTTCCCATATCGCAGGGTGGTGTTATACCCATCATAGCCGTTGGCCGACCAGATTTTACTGTACCGGGCTGTTCCCTGTAAGGCATGCAGGTTTCGTGAATCATAAAGTGCAAAATCGACAGCAGATACATTGGCATCACGGGCCGCACCATTGCGCATTACGTTTGTATTGGTAAAGGTCAGGGAGGAGCGACCTTTAAATGCCTGGTCCAGTACCAGGATATTGTAATTCGCCAGCGGCTCTGTTTCGATAGTGGTCTCCAGACCACTGATCTTATTACGGAGAACTGCTTTCATTGGAGCCGTTACCGCGTTAAATATCCCGATACCCAGTTTTTTCGTAGTGCGGCCGGAGAATTTAACGGCATTATATAATTGGGTGCTGGTTGGATTCTTAATGATCTCCAGGTCCGGGTCGGCATCAGCCATCCCTAATACCGAGTAATAACCACCGGGGAGTGCTCCTACCCTGCGTGAATAAAAGAGTTTTGCCTTATTGAAAATTTCTGTGCCTTCGGTAAAAAACTGCCGGTTTTCCTGAAACTGCACTTCATAAGGAGTCAGGTTATTGACCACATTGTCAGAGATCACCTGTCCAAAATCCGGTACCAGGGTGGCATCCAGTGTAAAACTTTCATTTAACCCGTATTTGAGATCCATTCCTCCATTCCGGAGCCATTCATTAAGATAACTGTTCCCAATGGGCGAAGAACGGAATCCTGTTGTAACATAAGGGGAAAAACTAAGCCGCAACGGTGGTTCAATATGCTGTAAGCTGGTCAGCTGCCCAAACTGGTTGGCAAAACCATTCACCTGCGGGCTGATCGGATTCCAGAAATCCGTTTCATTATTCCGGCGTGTAAAGCGTAGTAGCTGCAGCCCCCAGTCCTGTACTTCCTTTTTTGAAAACCTTAGGGAGACATATGGAATACGCATTTCAACCACCCATCCGTTCTTTTGGATACTCACTTTACTTTCCCAAACAGCATCCCAGGTTTTATCGCCATAGCTGCCAAACTCTCCTGAGTAAGTGGGCGATACCCGGGCATCCGACTGTACATTGGCCGTGGTAACCAGGAACTGGAAACCATTTTGTTTGTCATTATACGTATCAAAAAAAACAGAGAAATAGTCCACATCCCTCATTTGCTCACCATCCCTGGCGGTAAACTGCTTTCGGATTAGGGCTGGATCGTCAAAGAGATAAGCGCCAACATATATAGCTGAATTATCATACAAAATCCGGACTTCTGTGCCGGAGCTGCTTTTACTACCGGGGGAGGGAGAATTCTGAATAAAATCAGTTAATACAGGTGCGTCCTGCCATACGGCATCATTCAACACCCCATCAATGCGGGGTGCTTGTAAGGTTTTTACAGCCTGTGTTGTTTTAACCTGCGCAACTGATTGAAAACAAAGGAGTAAAAGGGCAATATAGTAATAATATCTCAGCCTCATCTGCAGTAGTCCTGCTACAAATATATAGACAAAAAAGCAGGACCAAAGGCTGCCCTTACATTGGTTGAAAACTTACTAAGTGATTGTTTGATACTCAGTTAATACGTTTCTTTAGGGAACTTACCTGCTGTTGCAGATCGGATACCACATTGGCCAGCTGGTTCATATCCCAGCGGTTCTGGGTATTTGCCCGGGCGATGACCACCTGGGCCTGCCACATTTCCAGCACTTCCTCCGCATTTACCGTATACGGATGAAAAGATGGGTTATCGCTGATCAGGGTCAGTTTATTTTTAAGCTTATTATGCTTCTGTACGCGTTTATAAACAATGCCTTCATTCCTGGAAATCACAATACAGGCGGCATTGTTCTTCATGTCTTCAAAGTTGTCCACTTTTTCACCGACAATTACCGATCCGCTGGGGGTAGGCAGCATCGAGTCCCCGATTATTTCAAATGCCCGGTAATTTCCCCCGGTTAACATCGGAAGCGTAAAGGTATTCAGCTCATCAATAAATTCCGGATCCGCATAACCAGCCAGGTAGCCGGCGGCTGCTTTTACCGGGACAAACTGGATTTCTGATTTTCCGGCAGCCAACTTCATGGCTCTTCGCTTGGCGAGATAATTTGCCTTATTATCGCTCAGGTCCTTCCGTAGAATTTCATCCAATGTTAGCTTAAACATATCACAAACAACTTCCAGGACATCAATACGGGGCTCGGCCCTTTCTTCTTCATAGGCACCCAGCAAGGAACGTTTAATGTGTAGTTTGTTGGCAAACTCCTCCTGTGTCCAGCCACGCAGCTTGCGGAGATATTTCAGGTTTTGATTTGAGACAGCCATGATAGTCTAATTTATTTAGCTGCAAAATACTAATTATTTTAGATATTCCAAATCCTTTCTTTTAAGCGGCTTGGATAACCCGGAAAAAACAAGGATTTTTGTATCCTATGAAAAAGAAAGCCATAACCAGTCCTAAGAAAAAAAGCCGGGTAAATGAAAAGCCGGTGATCCTGATTACCAATGACGACGGCATTACTGCACCCGGCATCCGCAGCCTGGTGGAGGCCGTAAAGGATATCGGGAAAATTGTTGTAGTGGCCCCTGATAAAGCCCAGTCGGGCATGGGCCATGCCATCACCATTGGCCAGCCGCTGCGCCTGCATAAAGTGCAGATGTTTGAGGGAGTGGAATCCTGGTCCTGTACCGGAACGCCGGTGGATTGTGTGAAACTGGCCGTGGACAAAGTATTGCACCGTAAACCGGATCTCTGTCTGAGTGGCATCAATCATGGCGCCAACCACAGTATCAATGTAATTTATTCAGGGACGATGTCGGCCGCGGTGGAAGCCGCCATTGAAAGTATTCCATCTGCCGGGTTCTCCCTGCTCGATTACAGTATTGACGCGGATTTTAGCGGAGCTAAAAAATATGCCCGTATCATTGTGGAGAAAATGCTGAGTACCAAACTGGAGAAACATACGGTGCTGAATGTAAATGTGCCTTCTAAACCGGAAATACTCCTCAAAGGCATTAAAATATGCCGGCAGGCCTACGCAAAATATGTTGAAGATTTTATTGAACGGAAAGACCCGCATGGCAAGCATTACTATTGGCTGACCGGTGAGTTTGTGAATTTTGATAAAGGAAAAGATACCGATGTGTGGGCCCTGGCAAATAATTATGTGAGTGTGGTACCGGTACAGTTTGACCTGACACACTATGCCATGAAAGACAAACTTAAAAACTGGGAAAAATGATATTCACCAAAGACAACCTGAAACTTGGTCTGGTGCTTGGATTGGTTGGTCCGCTGGCCGGACTGGCGGTGGTTTATTTTGTAAGCTATTCAGCTTTTACCTTTATTGAATTCCTCGATAATTTTATACATGAGAACAAACTCATCACCTCCATTGGTTCCATGAGTTTGCTGGCCAATGCGGTACTATTCACGCTCTATGTAAATACCAACCGGGATAAAACGGCTAAAGGAATATTTATTGTCACCCTGATTTACGGTATCGGCATCCTGGTATTAAAAATCTTCAACTAAGGGGTTCATGAAGTATTACATCATAGCAGGGGAAGCCTCCGGTGATTTGCATGGCAGTAACCTGATCCGGGAAATCCGTAAAAACGATGCTGCAGCCCGGATACGTTGCTGGGGTGGAGATAAAATGAAAGCCCAGGGTGGCGAACTCGTGAAGCACTACCGGGAACTGGCTTTTATGGGATTTACAGAAGTGTTGATGAATCTGCGTACTATTTTCCGCAACCTTGCTATCTGCCGTAAGGATATAGGGGAATATCAACCGGATGTACTGATCCTGGTGGACTATCCGGGTTTTAATTTACGGATCGCCAGCTGGGCAAAAAAACAAGGCATCCGGGTCGTTTACTATATCGCACCACAGGTATGGGCCTGGAAAGAGAACCGGGTAAAATCGATGAAGGAATGTATTGACCTGATGCTGGTGATTCTCCCCTTCGAAAAAGATTACTTTAAGAATAAATGGAACTGGGATGTTCACTATGTGGGGCATCCGCTGGTGGAAGAAACCGATGCAGCCGCCACAAAAGGATCGGGAGAACGGTTGGCGGAAAAACCGGTGATAGCCTTATTACCTGGCAGC
>JAKQJH010000111.1 GCA_029561255.1 Bacteroidota bacterium
AGCCTGTGAATTTGACTATTCCGGCACACAGGCAGCAAGAAGTCTCAGAGAAGAAGGTATTAAAGTCATTCTTATTAATAGTAACCCGGCCACCATTATGACAGACCCCATGATGGCAGACCGGGTTTATCTTTTGCCCCTGACCGCGGAGAGTATTGAACAGATTCTCCAGGAAAACCAGATTGATGCGGTGCTGCCTACGATGGGTGGACAAACCGCCCTCAACCTTGCCAAAGAAGCAGAAGACCTGGGATTGTGGAAACAATACAATGTGCGCCTTATCGGGGTGGATATCAAAGCCATTGATAAAGCCGAAGACCGGGAGAAATTCCGCCAGTGGATGATCCAGCTGGGTGTACCTGTGGCCACAGCAAAGACCGCCAACTCCTATCTCGAAGGAAAAGAATTTGCCCAGGAGATCGGGTTCCCGCTGGTAATCCGTCCTTCCTTCACTCTCGGTGGAACCGGTGGCGGGTTTGTACATGACAAAGATGAACTGGATGAAGCCCTGAACCGGGGCTTGCAGGCCTCCCCCATCCATGAGGTACTGGTGGAGAAAGCCGTACTGGGCTGGAAGGAATTTGAGCTGGAACTGCTCCGCGATTCTGCCGATAATGTGTGTATCATCTGTACGGTAGAAAACTTTGACCCCATGGGAGTTCATACCGGTGACTCCATCACCGTGGCTCCTGCCATGACCCTGAGTGATACCGGTATGCAGCTGATGCGGAATACTGCCATCATGATGATGCGTGATCTCGGCAACTTCGCCGGGGGCTGTAATGTACAGTTTGCGATGAGTCCGGATACCGAAGAGCTTATAGCTATTGAAATCAACCCGCGGGTGAGCCGCTCCTCCGCCCTGGCCAGTAAGGCCACCGGTTATCCCATTGCCAAGATCGCGGCCAAACTCGCCATCGGTTATAACCTGGATGAACTGGAAAACCAGATTACCAAAACCACCTCCGCTTATTTTGAACCGGCACTGGATTATGTTATTGTAAAAATTCCCCGCTGGAACTTCGATAAGTTCAAAGGAGCGAATGATACCCTCGGTTTGCAGATGAAGAGTGTGGGTGAAGTAATGGCTATCGGCCGGAGTTTTACCGAAGCCATTCAGAAAGCCTGTCAGAGCCTCGAGAACAATGCAGTAGGATTGGGTTATTATGGCAAGAGCATGATGCATGCCGAAGAACTGCAGGAATATATCAAGACGCCGAAATGGGACCGGATCTTCCGGATCAAAGATGCCCTGATGGCGGGTATATCGGTGGGTACGATATCCAAAGCGACCAATGGTATTGACCGCTGGTTCCTCTACGAGATACAGAAGATCTGTACCATTGAAAAAGAAATTGCGAAGTACGACCTGGACACTTTACCTATTGAATTACTGCGGGAAGCCAAGGTAAATGGCTTTAGTGATGAACAGATCAGCCGCATCCTCGAACATGGGGATGAGGAAGATGTATACAATAAAAGAAAAGAAGCCGGCATTACCCGGGTGTACAAAATGGTGGACACCTGTGCCGCCGAATTTGAAGCAAAGACTCCCTATTTCTATTCCACTTTTGAACGTGGTAATATCAACGAGAGCAAGGTGTCGGATAAAAAGAAAATCATTGTGCTCGGCAGCGGTCCCAACCGGATCGGCCAGGGTATTGAATTCGATTATTGCTGTGTGCACGGATTGTTAGCGATCAAAGAGTGCGGTTATGAAGCCATCATGGTGAACTGTAACCCGGAGACCGTGAGCACGGATTTCGACATGGCGGACAAACTTTACTTTGAACCAGTGTACTGGGAACACCTCTGGGAAATCGTGGAACACGAGAAGCCCTATGGAGTGATCGTACAGCTGGGTGGACAAACCGCCCTGAAGCTGGCGGAGAAACTGACCCAGAAAGGAATCAAGATTATCGGGACATCATACGATAGCCTGGATATCGCGGAAGACCGCGGACGGTTCAGTGATATGCTGAAAGAGCTGGAGATTCCTTACCCCGCCTATGGTACTGCCTGGGATGTGGATGAAGCCATCGAAGTAGCCAATAAAGTAGGCTACCCGGTACTGGTTCGCCCTTCCTATGTTCTCGGCGGACAACGGATGCGGATTGTGATCAATGATGATGAAGTCGAAAAAGCAGTGGTGAGTTTGCTGAAACATATTCCCGGAAATAAAATCCTGGTGGATCATTTCCTGGATCGTTGCCAGGAAGCCGAAATCGATGCCATCTGTGATGGAGAAAAATTCCATGTAATGGGCATTATGGAACATATCGAACCAGCCGGTATCCACAGTGGTGACAGTAATGCGGTACTGCCTTACTTTAACCTCACCCCGCTGGAAGTACAGGACATGGTGGACTATGCCAAGAAGATCGCCCTGAAGCTGAATGTAATTGGATTGCTCAATATCCAGTTTGCCATCAAGGAAGGGAAAGTATATGTGATTGAAGCCAATCCGAGAGCTTCACGTACCACGCCTTTTATTGCCAAAGCATATAACAAGCCTTACCTGAACTATGCCACCAAGGTAATGCTGGGTGAAATGAAAGTGCAGGATATTCCGGAAGAAAAACACCTGGACGGCTTTGCCATCAAAGAACCGGTGTTCAGCTTTAATAAGTTTCCCGGGGTGAATAAAGAACTCGGTCCTGAGATGAAATCAACCGGTGAAGCAATCCGCTTTATTAAAAACCTGCGTGATCCTTATTTCCGCCAGTTGTATAAAGACAGAAGCATGTACCTGAGTAAATAAAAAAAAGCTGTACCTGATTAGTGGTACAGCTGGTTAATGGGTAATGGCCTCTGTTGGAACCCCCGTGGTTGGACGGGTATAAATAAAATAAAGAAGATGGCTTGTATTATCAATGCCCTACAAATCTACTGCCCGGCGTTTGCCGGGCATTTTTTTTATTCGCTGAATATCTGGTTCATTATATACTATTTTAATAAAATTAAATTTGTATAATATTGATTATTAATAATTTAAACAATATTTATTTTTTGATATATTTGATTTATAAAAGATAGTTTGGTATTTTTCGAACACAGTAATCTAATCAATGAGAGCCCCCTCCGCTTTTATCTGGCAGCTAATACAATCCCTGAGCAGGAGTGAACGGCTCTATTTTAAACGGAATTTTATTCCAGCCACAGGAACCGGGGACCGGCTTTATATCCGGCTGTTTGATGCTATTGCCGCGCAGAAAGTATACAATGAAAAGGCCTTGCTGGAAAAATTCAGTCCTTCTCTGAACAAGAAAAATATCGCCTCACAGAAAAACTACCTGCAGAAACAGGTGGGAGACGCATTGGTACAATATGAGTCAATCCGGGATCCGGGCAAAGATGTATATGCAAGTATCCAGCTGATTCGTATCTACCGGAAAAAAGGACTCTATGATGAAGCCTTCTCGATCTGGAAAAAAGCAATTGAGCTGGCACGGAGCGGGGAAGCCTTTGCCATGTCGAACCTGCTGAAAACTGAATTTGAAAAAATGGTCATCTTCAGTCCATCCCATTCCGACCAGGATGAATTACTGGGTATTTTCAAGAAAAACATAATCACCTATACAGAATATGCGGAGCTGATCACTTTGCGGGATATTTATACAGAGACCTTACTGCTGAAAAAGAAAACCCATTTCGGCCAGGACAGTCACCTGCTGGACACCATTCATACTTTACTGGATAGAGTGAACCAAACAGGCAAGGCCCATCAGGGACATTCATTCTGGTACCGGCATTATTACCTGATGAGTAAAGCGACCCTGCTCTACCTGCTCAATGATATTGCGGGCTCCCTTCAGCTCCTGAAAGAACATTTTTCCAACTGGAAAAAAGAGGAAATATTTACATCCACCCATGGAGAGTTCTACATCGAATTACTCTATATGATCAATTATGCGGGCATTCTTCATGGCGATTTTGATTATGTCACGGCCGTATTCAATGATCCGCTGAATAAACAACTGACCGACCCCTATCACCGGGCTTATTTTGAAGTGACCCGCTACCTCGCCCTGAATAAAATATATAATAAAACGGCCCGCTATGAAGAAGTAAAAAAACTGCTGGAGGTGATGAAAGCAAATTATACCAGCTGGGAACCCTCCCTGAATGAAGAACTCAACAGCACCCTGAGTTTTTCCATGGGAGTGGGTTGTTTTGCCCTGGATCAATATGAAGACGCCCTTTTCTTTACCAAGCGGGCCATTACCACTTTCCCGGAAGGTTCCAGGGATGAACACAATGCCGTAGGACAGTTATTGCTGCTGCTGATTACCTTTTGCCTTAACAATGCCCGCCTGTTTGATGCCCAGTACCGGGCCACTTACCAGTTTTTCTATAAACGAAAAAAGAAACAGCTATTTGAAGCCGCCCTGAAACATTGCCTGCAACGGTGTTTCTATATGACCGAACAAAAAAAGAAAATACAGGAATTTAAAAAGGCCCTGCAACTCCTGGAGGAAAACAGGGATAACCCCATCCAGCAACGTGCTTTTGCCATCTTCAATTTTGAAGGCTGGCTGCAAAGCAGGGTAATGCGAATCACCTACCGCCAGTACGTGGAGAAAAAAGTCCGTGCAGAACTGAAAGAGGCTGTTTAAATTTAGGGTATGAAAAAAGCGGTTAATGACATTATTCAACGCCTGGAGAACACCGTAAATGGCGAACCCTGGTTTGGCCGTTCGGCCCTTTCACTGCTGAAAGAAACCAATCCGGAATTTGTTTTCATGAAAACAGGTAACGGCGGACACTCCCTGGCCGATCTGCTCTGGCATATGATTACCTGGGCACAGTTTACCCTGAACCGACTGGAGAAAAAGGAAGAAGATATGGAAGTTTTTGAATCCCTCGACTGGCGTTCGATTGATCCTGCTATTCACAGCTGGAAAAACGGTATAAAAGAATTTACATCGGTCTTTGGAAAAATCGTCGCCCTGTTAAAAACAAAAGAAGATGCTTACCTGGAAGAAAAGGTCGACTACCGGGACTACAATGTACAATTCCTGCTCAACGGTCTCATTGAACATACCATTTACCACCTGGGACAAATCGCCTATGCTCAGAAACAGCTAAGCTGAGCATACCCGCAAAGTAGTATTGTCTGCCAACGGGAGCCTGAGTAATTTGAGCCATGGCTCTCTATGGCAGCAACCCCCTGAAGCGCAGTCCCATCCTGCAAATCCTGATTCCTTTTATTATTGGTATCCTTTACCACTATTACCTGACGCTGCCCCAATGGTTAGTAATCATCCTGATTCCACTTTCACTGGCCGGACTCCTGATCTTCCATCGTATACCGATATTGGCCCGTTTCCGACACTCCATGCTGTCCGGTATTTTCACGGCTATACTCTTCTTTTCATTGGGAGCGGCCTTAAGCCGGAACCAGGATATCCGGCAGCAATCCAACTGGTTTGGTCACCACCTCATGGATACCAGTTCACTGTTGTTGGTACTGGAAGAGCCACTGGTGGAAAAATCAAAATCATTTAAAGCGATTGCTGCCGTCAGGGCCAGTTTAAATAATAATCAGGCGGAAGCGGTCCATGGCAAACTGCTTATATATTTCAGCAAAGACAGTACGGTGCGGTCACTCGGTTATGGCTCCCGGCTGATCATCCGTCAACCGGTTCGTGAAATAAAAAGTTCAGGAAATCCCGGAGCTTTTGATTTTAAACGATACTCCCTTTTCCAGGGCATCACTCACCAGGTTTATCTCCGGCCAGATGATTATGAAGTATTGCCAGGAAAGGAACAAAACTGGTTCAGGAAACAACTCTTTGCGTCCGGACAATTCCTGGTACAGCTGCTGCGCCGCTATATCCCCGGGCGCCTGGAATCAGGAATCGCTGAAGCCCTGCTGATCGGGTATAAACAGGACCTTGATCCGGAAATCGTACAGTCCTACAGCAATACGGGAGTGGTGCATATCATTGCGATATCAGGACTCCACCTGGGACTGATCTACTGGCTGCTCCTGCTGTTACTGAAGCCATTGAATAAATCAAAAAAGACACGCTGGCTGCATGCCGTGCTGGTCATTGCCGGACTATGGTCCTTCAGTTTCCTGGCCGGTGCACAGCCCTCCGTTCTCCGTTCGGCCCTGATGTTCAGCTGTATGGTCCTGGGTAATTCGGTCAGCCGCAAATCACCGGCCATCAATTCACTGGCCGTATCTGCGTTTATACTTCTCTGTTATAATCCTTACTGGTTATGGGACGCCGGTTTCCAATTGTCCTATGCCGCCGTATTGAGCATCCTGTTGTTTAATCAACCCGTTTACAACTGGTTTTATATAAAAAACAAATTACTCGACATTGCCTGGAAAATGAATGCCGTGACCATCGCGGCACAAATACTCACGTTGCCGGTAAGTCTTTATCTGTTTCACCAGTTTCCGGTCTCCTTCCTGTTCAGCAATTTTATCGCTGTGCCCCTGTCGAGCCTCCTCCTGCTGGGCGAGATCTTTTTATGTATTATCGCCTTTTACTCCCCACTGGCTGAGTTTACCGGCAAAGCTATCGCCGCAGGTATCCGACTCATGAATGCCTGGATTGAACGGGTGGAACAACTGCCATTCTCGGTTTGGGAAGGTATCCAGCTGAGTTCGACTCAGGCGATCTGGCTGACCGGTTTATTATTAACTGCCAGCTACTGGCTGATGGAAAAATCTAAAAAAGCCTTTGGTGTATCCCTGTTTTTCCTGCTTATATTTTCAGCAGAGCGGTTTATTTCTTTCCGGGAAGCCGGCGGACAACAGAAAATCATTGTTTACTATGTACCCCGTATGCAAGCCATTGATTTTATTCAAAGACGTATGTATTGGTTTTCTGGCGACAGCACTCTGATGCAAAACCAGTTGTCCCGCAATTTTCACCTGAAACCTTCGAGGGTACTCCACCGGGTCAGTGAAACAGACCGGTTGAATGGGTTGCTGCACTATGAGTACTATTATCGGTTTGGCGGAAAAAATATCATTTGCCTGGATACCACCATTGCCTATTCAGCACCTGCTGACAGCATTCGACCCGTCATCGACCTGCTGGTATTATCCGGTAACCCCAAAATTTACCTGAAACGGCTCGCTGCTGTACTGGATATCCGACAACTGGTGATTGACGGGAGTGTGCCCGCCCGAAAAGCCGGTTTTTGGAAAAAAGATGCGGATTCGCTGCAAATCCCGTTCCATGATACGGGGGAGAAAGGCGCTTTTGTGATGAGCCTGAATTAAGTTAATTTGCGGCCTCTTTCGAACGCCTGCCTTCAATTATCATCTACTATGGACAAAAAGATTCAATCAGCGTTAATTTCTGTTTTTTACAAAGACGGACTGGAAAATATTGTAACCGAACTTGACCGGTTGGGAATAACCATCTATTCCACCGGTGGTACCCAGAGTTTTATCGAAAAGCTGGGGATTAAAGTGGTGCCTGTGGAGGACCTGACCAGCTATCCTTCCATCCTGGGGGGACGGGTAAAGACCTTGCATCCTTCCGTTTTTGGAGGTATTCTGGGTAAAAGAGATGATGAAACGCATCTGGCCGAGATGAAGCAGTACAATATCCCTGAAATCGACCTGGTGATCGTGGATCTTTATCCCTTTGAGGAAACCGTCGCCAGTACCAGTGAGGAAAAAGCAATCATTGAAAAAATTGATATCGGCGGACCTTCCATGATCCGCGGGGCGGCCAAAAACTTCCGCGATGTGGTGGTGATTGCGGCTAAGAAAGACTATGCGGCCCTTGAAAACCTGCTGAAAACCCAGCACGGGAATACAACGATCGAACAGCGTAAAGCTTTTGCGGCAAAAGCTTTTGAAGTCGTAGCCCACTATGATGTGGCCATTTCCAAATATTTTACAACAACGGATAACCTGTATTTTCTGGAATCCATTCCGGAACCGAAAATCATGCGGTATGGAGAGAACCCACACCAGAAAGGGGTTTTCTATGGCGACTTAAGCCAGCTCTTTGATCAGCTCAATGGAAAAGAACTCTCCTACAATAATATTGTGGATACCGATGCGGCCATGCAACTAATCCGGGAATTCACGGATACCACTTTTGCAATCATCAAGCATACCAATGTTTGCGGCATTGCCCAACGCCCAACTGTAAAGGAAAGCTGGGATGCGGCCCTGGCCGGCGATCCGGAAAGTGCTTTTGGCGGCGTGCTGGTCTGCAATGGCACCATTGACAAAGCCACGGCAGAAGCCATCAATGAAATTTTCTTTGAAGTACTGGTAGCCCCTTCATACAATGAAGACGCACTGACGGTACTGAAATCCAAAAAGAACCGGATCCTGTTGCAGTTAAAAACACAGCCAGCCAGCCAGGTGCAGTATAAATCCATGCTCAACGGGGTGTTGGTACAGGATATTGATACCGGTAATTTCACCGACTGGACCGAAACCACCAAACGTAAAGAGACACCCGAAGAAAGAGCAGATCTCCTGTTTGCCAATATTGTCTGCAAGCATTTAAAATCAAATGCCATTGCCCTGGTGAAGAATAAACAACTCATCGGCAAAGGCTGCGGACAAACCAGCCGGATTGATTCGCTCCGCCAGGCATTGGAAAAAGCAAAGCAGTTCAATTTTGACCTGCAAGGTGCCGTGATGTCCAGTGATGCATTCTTCCCCTTTGATGACTGTGTACGACTGGGACATGAAGCCGGTATTACCGCCTTTATCCAGCCGGGCGGTTCCATCCGGGATAATGATTCGATTGACTATTGCAGCAAGCATAACCTGTCGATGATCATGACAGGGCTGCGGCATTTTAAACATTGATAATACCAACGTACAGCCTGATCTCCTGTGCTTTTTTGTATCCCGAACAATAATTCACCCCACGGGGAAGTGAAAGGCATGAACATTTTTGACTTCCATAAAACCATCGTTCAATCCTCAGCCGATTCGCTGAAGAAGCTTTCGGTATTCAATCCTTTTACCATTCACAAAAAAGGAACCCGTACCAAGGCGCTCTTTGCCCTCGCCGCGGTTTGTTTTCTCTGGGGTACCACCTGGATCGCGTCCAAGGAAGGCGTACGGCATATGCCAGCCTTACAACTGGCCGGTATCCGGCAATTAATCGCCGGACTGATCTATGTCGCCTTCTTCCTATACAAAGGTGCTCCACTTCCCAAAGGCCGTGAATGGATTCCGGTACTGGTATTGTGCTTCCTGAATTTTATTATGAGCAATGGCCTCAGTACCTGGGGCGTTAAATATATTTCGGCCGGACTGGGTGCCATTATGGGTGCTATCTTCCCATTATGGATCGTGATCATCGGACTTTTCAGTTCGAGTGAAAAGATCCCGACAAAAGCCATCATTGGTTTATTACTGGGCTTTGCCGGTGTTTGTGTGATCTTTTTCGATCACATGATGGATTTCATGAACCCGGAATTCCGCCTGGGTATCATCTTATCGCTGATTGCCACCTGGACCTGGGCCTTTGCCACCATTTATACCAAAAAACAGGCAGCCAGTTTTAATCCCTATTTCAGTCTCGGTTTGCAGATGCTGATCTCGGGTATACTTTTATTACTGTTCACCAAGACTGGCAGCCAGATCATGGTGTCCGACGGACAAGGAGGTACACAGTCCCTGATCCCCTATATTCCATTTACCAGTATCCCCTGGGAATCCTGGGCTGCCATTGGCTACCTGGTACTCTTTGGGTCACTGACGGCATTTGTCTGTTATCTCTATGCCCTCCAAAACCTGCCCACCGGACAAGCGTCCATTTACGCCTATATCAACCCGATGGTCGCCGTCTTTTTCGGATGGTTATTGTTCAATGAGAAGGTGAACATCTATATCACGATCGGGGGATTGGTAACCTTACTGGGAGTGTACCTCGTAAATAAAGCGTTTAAAGCCGCTGTGCCTCCACCGGAACAACCGGAGACCGAAGGCATGTAAACCGACGCTACCGGTTCGTCACCAGTTTCAGAAATTCTTCATACACTTCTTTCCAACCTTTGAATTTCGGATCCGTCCCAAGAAAGGTATTATGCCAGAGCGTAATCAGTAATCCATTTACATTTTTTACGGTAGAATAATAATGTCTCATCTCCTCCAGCGCCGCTTCCGGTGATTGTTTCAGTTCATAAAAAGAATTGGCATCCATATAGCAAAAAGGATATAGCCGTAAGTCCGTTGTTGTTTCATTTTCCAGATCATACCAGTAAAAAGGCGCTGCCACGGAGGCCCTGAATCCATTGACCATGCCATAACCCATGGAGTGATCTTCCAGGATGCCGGCTTCCAGTAGTCTGCGGTATCCACCAGGTAATGTAAAACGGAGATAGTGCTGGCGTGAAACCCTTACCGGTTTGCCGGTTATCGTTTCCAGCAACGTTTTCTCTTCGTCCAGCAATGAGGCCATATCCCCGCTTTGCCAGGAAGGATGGATACCGGTCCGGTTTTTTGCAGCATGGGTACGTATCAGTGCCTGCATGGCTTTGCCCGATGGATCCGTATTCTTGTCATACTTTCCTATGTGGGTGGCCAGCAGGAAAAAATAAAGGGGATCCAGGTGATATCGTTCATGTAAGCGGTGCAGGTGTTGAAATGAATCATACGGATCGGGTTTGCTACCTGTCAGCACCTGCATCCGCAGTCTGCATCGGCCAATACTCCCGGTTAACAGGTCCCGTAAAAAGCCACCTGCATTTCTTACCGGGCCTTTATAAAGGAAAGAAAACGCCTCATCTATATCATAAGTGGGGAGGAATTTAAAGTCTGGCTTTTTGAGCACAAGGTCCGGGAACCGGCTTTTCAACAAAGCGGCCAGATTCTTCAGCCAGTAATTGATCAATGGTTTATCGAGGAATCCGTTTTTAAAGGACAGTGATGCTGTATGCGGATAACGTCCGTACAAATCCTTTGTATGTGGGAGATATTCTTCATACCGGCTCAGCAGGTAGAAGCAGGCGGCGAAAACATCAAAGGGGATATCCCCGTCACCCTGGAAAAAAACAGGTAGTTCATGCCAGTGACTGATTTCGATTTCCTGGGGATGAATCCCGGTTTCAAATAATAAAGTATGGGGAGTAATCCGCAGTTCCGCATCCCGGAGCTTTGCCGGACTATAATTAATAGCCAGTCCGTCATAGGCGATAAAAGCGGCGGCATCACTGGTAAGAATGACAGGCTGCCCGGTCAGTTCACCCAGTGTGAACTCCACAATATATTTTAATCGGTTACTGACAATCGGGCTGAAAACGATCATGGTGCAGGTCTTACGCAAACGAATATACCTATATCGCTTCAAAAAGAGGAAAGACGATGCAACCAAATACAGCAGAACTTCGACAGTACTCCTGACCCAGCTGTTCACCATTCAAAACCAACCATCTGCTGTTGAGAAAAAAGACGGCCATATTATTTCTCCTTCTATTTGCATTCGCCCAATATGCAAAACAGCTACGTTTCCTGGAATGTACGCTGACGAATACTTTCATCAGTCTTGACAGCCCCCCTTGTGATTGTACCAAGACTGCCGGTCTCGACCAGACCGATAACCGCACCGACCTCCCCGTTCATACACATAGTAAAACATACAGTGAAGAAACGATTCAGCTGAGTAAAGAAATACAGCTACCTGCCCCCTTCATGGAGGCCGTCAAAATGAAACAGGTCTGGTCTATTGCCCGGATCCGGTCCGGTAACCTACCCCTTCCCTGGCATCCGCCCTGTCTGTAATCCTCCCATTTTATTGCAAAACAAAAGACAGACAAAGCTGAGCGGCTTTGCTATTTAATACCATCAATTTTAATATATGAAAAAAATGATAGGGGCATTCCTGTGCCTATACGTAACGATACAATCGATCGGACAACAAAAAACAAATGAACCCGCAATTATCTATGGTTCCTGTACGATAGAACAACTAAAAGCGGATCCTTATGGAAGCTGGTTTACACCGGCCTTTGACCAGTATACGCCAGATACCGAAACCGTAAATCAACTAAAAAAGGAAATGAAAGATAAATGGAGTATCCGGATTTTCTTTGGCAGCTGGTGTGGCGACAGTAAACGCGAATTGCCGCGTTTTATCAAATTACTGACGGCCATTTCATTTCCCATGGAAAGGGTGACAATCATTGGGGTGGGTACTGGTGATTCGCTGTACAAACAGAGTCCGGGTCATGAAGAGGCCGGGCAGGGTGTATTCAGGGTGCCGGTGTTTATTGTAAATAATAACGGGAAAGAAATCAACCGCATCAATGAATACCCGGTTCATTCGCTGGAAAAAGACCTGCTTGGTATTTTCAGTAAACAACCCTATTCTCCCAATTACCGCTCCTTTGGTTTAGTGCAGCAATGGCTGAGTGAAGGAAGTTTGCTGCATAAAAACACGAGTATCCGCGGACTGGCCGAACAGGTCCGGTACCTCGTGAGTAACGAGCATGAACTCAACAGCCTGGGATACCTGCTGATCAAACAAGCAAAAAAAGAAGAAGCCCTTCAGCTGTTCCGGATCAATTACTATCTCTATCCGGAATCATCCAATACGGCATCCAGCCTGGGCGAAGGTTATTTACTGACGGGAGATAAAAAACAGGCAGTGGGTTACCTGGAACATTCCATCAGCCTTAATAAAGACCCAAATGCGTTACAGGAGATATTGTCCCTTTTGTATAAAGCGAAGGAATTAAAATAAGCCTGCGATCTTCCCTGGTTGATCTTCAGCCGGGGAAGATTAGTTTTTAAATTTTTCCTTCCATAACTGGTTAAAGGATTTCTGCGGGAAGTCCAGGGTACCCCGGCTTTCTTTCCAGCCCGTGAGCAGGCTGTTGACCACCCAGCTTTTAGTGCTTCCATTCGCCATATTCATCCAGGAGCGGCGAAGCATGGCCTGCTTCCACATTTTCCAGGCAATTTTCTCAGTAAACGTATTATGACCGCCTTCCACCGCTTCATTGCGGTTTTCGAGCAGGAGTTCATGCAGGTTGATCTTCACCGCGCACACTTCAGTACAGTTACCACATAGTGAAGAAGCATAACTCAGGTGTTTGAATTCATCCAGCCCCTGCAGGTGCGGGGTGATTACGGAACCAATCGGTCCGCTGTACGGAGCTCCATAAGTATGACCGCCGATATTTTTATACACAGGGCAGGCATTCAGGCAGGCACCGCAACGGATACAGTACAAACTCTCCCGCATTTTTTCATTGGCCAGGATATTGGTACGGCCATTATCCAGCAGGATCACATACATTTCTTCCGGACCATCTTTTTCATTGGGTTGACGCGGACCGGTAATAATCGAATTGTATACCGTTACCCGCTGACCTGTACCAAAAGTGGAGAGCAGGGGCCAGAAAAGCGCCAGATCTTGCATGGAAGGAATTACTTTCTCAATGCCCGCAATAACGATATGTGTTTTGGGCATGGAGCAACTCAAGCGGCCATTGCCTTCATTCTCTGTAATGGCAATGCCGCCAATATCTGAAATGATAAAGTTGGCACCGGTAACCCCTACTTCTGCCTGCACGTATTTTTCGCGTAATACTTTCCGTGCCACCAGGGTCAGTTGTTCCGGCGTGGCTTTGGGGTCGGTACCGAGTTTATGTGAAAAAAGTTTCGCCACATCTTCCTTGCTTTTGTGCATGGCGGGCGTCACAATATGATAGGGAGGCTCACCGTCCAGTTGCTGGATATATTCACCAAGGTCGGTCTCTACTGATTCGATGCCGTTTTTTTCCAGGAATTCATTCAGGTGAATCTCTTCCGTCACCATACTCTTGCTCTTCACCAGGGTCTTGCAGTTTTTCTCTTCGCAGATCTTTTTCACCGCTGCTAATGCTTCTGCTGCATTCTCGGCCCAGATTACTTTAGCCCCTCTTTTAGTAATAGCCGCTTCAAAATCCTCCAGCTGGGTGTCGAGGGTGGAGATGGCTTTCCATTTAATATTCTTGGCTCTTTCGCGGGCCAGGTGCAGATCCGTGAACTGCATTTTGCCCTGCGGCACCACGGAATTGTATTTGCCGATATTGAAATTGATTTTCCGGCGATGGTCACGGTCCGCCGCTTTAACGGTGCTTTTGGCAATAAAATCAGCAAATTTCTCTTTCACGTGACAGGTTTATTTTTCTTTGAAATCAATTTCCTCCCATTCACCCTTGGCAATGGTATCAAGGGCATTGTAAAAATCTTCGCCATACTTGCGAATCAGTGGCTCTTTCAGGAACTGGTACACGGGCACTTTTAATTCCTCCCCGAGATTACAACCCGGTTTGCACAATACTTCCCGCGGTTCGTAATTTACCCGTTCATAATCCCCGTTCTTCCCTTTCTTGGCCGTGATCGGGTATAAATGGCAGCTGATGGGTTTCTTCCAACTGATCAATCCGTCCCGGTAGGCCTGTTCAAAAGCGCATTTGATAATCCGTTGTTCATCATGAAAGGCAAATACGCAGATACCTTTGTTACTGCCGATGGTATTGGTTACCCAGCCAAATTCGTCGTCTTTGGCAAACAGGCCGGTGCGGTCAATCTCTTTTATGGCATCCGCCGGCAGAAGATGTTTCACTTTATCATATACTTCCCGCATAATCTGCATCTCATCTTCATCCACCGGGGCCCCGGCATCACCTTCCTCGCAGCAGCCACCCTTGCATTTATTCAGATCGCAGACAAAGCGTTTGTCCACCACATCTTCACTCACCAGTATATTATCGATTACTATCAAGCGTTAAAGTTTTGCCCCAAAGGTACACCAGTTGTTGGTGAAAACACCAACAACTGGCAGGGTATATCCCGTAAATGACGTAGCCAGTAGTTGGTGTTATCACCCGCCAGTAGTTGGTGTTATCACCAACTACTCAGCATCCCCCCTCCCGAATATCCTCCTCCGTATCTGATGCCCCGCCGCCGTCAGCCGGTTATGGGAGGTCAGGTAGTGCAGAACTTTATGTTCCAGCCAGTGGTGCAGGGGCACCAGGATCGCAGCCAGGGCGATCATAAATGCCAGGTCCTTCCAGGGCTCACCCTTAGTGAATTCATAAATATTCTTCTTAAAGATCAGGAAGATGAACTCGAAGAACATCAGGAAAACAAAAAATCCAATGGCCTTGATTACTCCGGCAGACACCTTAAACATCCCGAGAACCACCAGGGATAAAAAAAGACTGATAATGCCGATTACGATTGCGAGGTACTGAATATTGTTCCTTCTCTTTTTCAACTCCTCCGCCTCTTTCTGCGATTTCAGCAGGCGCTGTTGTTCATCGTCTGCCTCCTCTTTTCTCATTTCATTTTCCCTTTTCAGGGTTTTGATACTGTCTTTATATTGATAATAAAGGGCATTGTATTTTCCGGACTCCTGTAAATTGCCGGTTTTACGATAAAGCGTATCCAGGTATTTTGAGGCTTTTTCCACATTCTCCAGCCAGCCATTCCGCTCACTGAATTCTTTTACCAGGAGATATTTCTCAATAGCCATTTTGTAATTTCCTGACTTATTGTAATAGGAAGCCAGCTGGGCCAAAAACCCCACTTTATTGTAATCGTTACCACTGTTTTCAAACATCGGACCTGCTTTTTCCAATAAAATACCGGCAGAATCATAGCGGCCCAGACCTGTATATACCACCCCGTAAGCCTGGTCGATCACCGGGGCCATCCCGAAATTGGTCAGGTATTTCTTCAGCTCGTCGCCTTCTTTTGAATTCAGGTAATTCAGTGCCTTTTGTGGCTCATCAATCCGCAGGTACTGGTTGAGCAGGCTGATATAACCCGGAATTTTCAGGGTAGAGAATTTCAGGGAGTCCGCCATCCGGATCGACCGTTCAAAATAACTGATAGCGATATCATAATTCTTTTTTTTCGCGAAGAGATTGCCCAGGTTATTAGTATAAATGACTTTCTGATAAGCCACATTTTTTTCGTTGATCTGATCCAGCTTTTTATAGGCCAGGGTCATATAGTCAATCGATTTGTCATAATCCTCAATATCTGAATAGAAATCGGAGAGGTAGATATAACAGTTTCGCACCAGTGCGGGATTCTTTATTTCCTCCGCCAGCCGCAGGCCATTCAGGTAACTGCGCAGGGCCATTATATATTCGTTTTTGGCCTGATACACCTGGCCGAAAATATTGAAGGATTCTGCCCGAAGACTATCATTCGGCAAGGTGGCAGTCTGGGAAGAAGCCTGGGTGATATAGGCAAATGCTTTCTCCTTATCCGGAATCATGAGGTAGAACAAAGCCAGGTGTTGCTGAGCGATTGCGGTTTCTTCCGTCAAACGGTTTTGCCTGGCCAGCTCCAGTGCTTTATTGTAAAAACTGAGGGATTTATCTGAGTAGGCTTTCTGACTCGCCATATAACTGCATCGGGTTCCGTTAGAGAGATAGGCCTTAAACATGTATTTACGATCCCGGGATTCTTCTGCCAGCGTAATTAATTGTGATCCGACCTCATCCGACTGTGCCGGATTCACATTCATCAGCACCCGGCTGAGCTCTTCCATCAGGGGAAATTTTTCCTCAAGCGTATTTGCCTTGGCCATTGCCATGCGGAGTGAATCCACTGCTGCCGCTTCCTGGGAACGGGCGGACAGGGATACAATCAATAGGAGTATAACGGGGATGAGTCTGCGTAACCGATTCATGGGTATATATCTTGTTGGTGAAAACACCAACAAGATACTGCATCTGGTTGGTGTTTTCACCAACTGGTTACCTGTTGGTGTTTTCACCAACTGGACTCCACTACCTGTTGGTGTTATCACCAACTGGTACCCAGCGAAGCGTGTTGATCAATTGCTTAAGGTCCTGTTTCAGGAAGTCGTTGACGATACCCAGCGAGTCAGCATTGGGCGCTGCATTGAAGTAGAGAGCGCCCCGCAGGAAATGACGGGTTGAATCGGTCAGGAAAAACTGGTTGGCGGTGGCGGTATTTCCACCCAGTGAAAAGTAAATGCCCTCCACCCCATTGGGTGTCTGGATCAGGCTGTCATTGATTCCGGTGGATACATCCACGTGCTGTTTAAAAGCCATTTTAAAACCATCGCTCACCAGCGAATCGAAACGGTTTTCCGCATTGATCGGTTTATAGCTTACATGGATCCGTCCTTCAAACCGGGGAAAATCAATATTAATCCACCAGTCACCTGCCTTGTCATCAAAGAAAGTAGTATCCCGGGTCACCGTTGCATACACCGGGTATTCAAACGTGTAGGGATAGCCGGGTTGGTCAAATACCTGGTACTTTTTTTCGGGGAAGCTGATCCGGAAATAGCCTTTCTTTTTCCCAACGGAATAATCGCTGTTGCAGGACAAAAGGCTGAATGATGCCAACAGCATGGCACAAAGAAGATAGCTAAGGCGCTGACGGGTCATCCGGATCATTGTTTCGGTTTAATGGTCACTTTGACTAACTGGATACGGTTATTCTCTGCCTGCATAATGGCAAATTCAAAATCGCCACAGGGGATCACCCAGTCCACCGTGGGCAGTTCGCCGGCCAGTTCCAGTACGAGACCGGCCAGTGATTCGCTTTCCCCTTTGATATGATCAAAGGTATTCATGGGGAGCTTCATAATCCGGCACATATCGTGGATCATGATCTTCCCTTCAAAAATATAATTGTAGTCATCGAGTTTGTAGCTGTCATTTTCCTCCTCATCAAATTCATCCCGGATATCCCCGATCACTTCTTCCAGGATATCTTCCATCGTAACGATCCCGCTGGTACCGCCGAATTCATCGACAACCACTGCAAAATGCGTTCTTTTCTGTTGAAACTCTTTCAGCAGGTCTTCAATCAGTTTAGGTTCCGGTACAAAATAAGGCTGCCGCATCAGGGAATGCCAGTCAAAAAGCTCCCCTTCATTGAGATAAGGAATCAGGTCCTTGGTATTCAAAATACCCACCACTTCATCCAGACTGTCTTTATAAACAGGCAGTCGGGAATAATGCAGTTCTTCCACCCGGCGTACCAGTTCTGAAAAACTGGAATTATAACTGATCCCGTTTACATAAAGACGGCTCCGCATGATCTGTTTCACTGAGATTTTACTAAACTTCACGACCCCTTTCATGATATTTTTTTCTTCCGGCGAAGCTTCCTCATCGGTTTTAATATCTATGGCCTCATCCAGTTCCTGCATGGTAAGCAGCGCTGATTTATCCGCGCCTAGTTTTTTTCCGATCCCATCAGCCAGTTTCACGATCCACTTGCTTAGTCTTCTCAACAGGAGGTGGAGCCCTTCCACCAGGAAGGACCAGTCATACGCAAAGCGCAGGTTATTCTGGGTGGCCCAGACTTTTGGAAATATGCGACCGATAAAAACGAGGAGTATCACTATAACCACCACTTTGATCACGAGTTCGGGGAAGGAACCCAGGCGGGTAAAATCAATCAGTTCGGTCAGCAGAAAATTGGAAAGTACGATAATACTGATATTGACAAATGTGCCGGCAATCAAAAGGGACGCATAAACTTCCTTCGGTTCTTCCAGCAGGGTAACAATCCGTTTGGCGGAAGCATGCTGTTTGGTCTTCAGCATATCAAGATCTTTCTTATTCAGGGAGAAAAGGGCGACTTCCGAACCGGAAATAGCAAAAGTGATCACCAGTAATACCAGCAGGGTAACGGCGAGAAAAGTGGTTCCCTGCATATTTACCGATAACAGGAAATAAAGCAGGCGGTCGGTAACAGAAAGAATATCCGGATGAATTTCCAATGCTATGGATTTTATTAAAAATGAACCGGATTGGCCGGTCATGATAACGGCAGCACCAGGGTCCTGCCGTCATTCCGGCAAAGGTATTGTATTTACAGATTATCGTTAAAAGGGGAGATTTTCACCAGGATCACCCATTGGCATATCATTACCGCCCATGCCTTCCATGCCTCCGCTTTCTCCGGATGCGCCAGCATCGGATCGCTTATCCAGCATAATCAGGTTGTCACCCACTACTTCGGTGGCAAACTTGCGGTTGCCGTCTTTATCATCCCAGCTGCGGGTACGTAAACGGCCTTCAATATAGACCAGGCTGCTTTTGTGCAGGTATTTCTGGGCCAGCTCGGCCAATCCTCTCCAGAGCACCACGGTATGCCACTCTGTTTGCGAAACCAATTTACCATTCCGGTCTTTAAAGGTTTCAGTGGTGGCCAGGGGAAATTTGGCCACCGCGATATTGCCCTCCAGGTGCTGAACATCTGGATCCTTACCCAGGTTTCCGATCAGCATGACTCTGTTAACTCCTCTCATACATTTATTCTTTTGGTTAGAAATTCATCTAAGGGCTGCAATCGTCTTAAAGTTAATTCCTTTTTTGAGCGGAAACAACAAATGCCTGTCAAATCCTGTTTTAACCGGTCTTCATTGTTAAATACTGAACCCATCAGACAGGTACCGGTTAATCAGTCCCGGAAAAGAAAATGTACCTAACTTATTCTTTTTCACCCACTGCCAACCCGCCATTGCCCTGGGCTTCCGGTCGGTTTGCAACAGTATAAAATATCCATGAACCAATTGGTGTGATAATAGCTGGCGTTCCTTTACCGGATCAGCCTGCCGGATCAGCACCGTATCACCCAGCCATTTCTTCCAGGTGGCTGATTTCATCAGGGCTGATTTATTCACTGCCTTTTTTGTCTCAATCAACGGGAATTCATACAGGTCCTGCCAGATATCTTTTGCCGTGCGTTGTTGTATCGCCACTTCCTGATTACAAACCACCACGATATAATTCAACCAGCGTTCACGAACCCGGGTCTTTTTTTGTTTAACCGGAAGTGCGTCCACTTGTTGCATTTTCAAAGCCACACATTTTTTCCGGAACACACAACCGGTACACAAGGGAGCGGCTGGTTTACAAATCACCGCGCCGAAATCCATGATCGCCTGATTATAGGGACCGGGTTGCCTGGGGTCCAGCAATTCCTGGGCCAGGGTGGTAAAAAGTTTTTTACCTGCAGTGGAATCCGTGGCAATATCAATTCCAAAATAACGGCTCAGTACCCGGAACACATTTCCATCCACCACCGCATGGGGCAATTGAAAGGCAAAGGAAGAAATTGCCGCTGCGGTATAGGGGCCCACTCCTTTCAGTTGGAGTATATCCTCATAGGTATCCGGAAAATGGCCATTGCGTTCATTAACGATAAAGCGTGCGGTAGCCAAAAGATTCCGGCAGCGCGAATAATACCCCAGGCCCTCCCAGCATTTAAAGACTTTTTCGTCCGGGGCCTTGGCCAGGTGCCGGATGGTTGGGAAAGTCCGGATAAAATTATTGTAATAAGAAAGTCCCTGTTCCACCCGGGTTTGTTGCAGAATAATTTCACTGATCCAGATACGGTAAGGGTCCTTTTCTCCTTTCCAGGGCATTTGCCGGGTATTCTGCTCCTGATTCCATTGCAGCAGTCCTTTGGTAAAGCTACTTTTCAGGACTGATGAGGGGGGTGTAAACATGAAAAAAGGGGTCTTTCGCTGGTTTCGGGGGTTAAATATCCGGGATTTTGGGAAAAATCTCCGGTTTAGAAGAAAAAAAATATTCCTATTTAGTTGACTATCATCTAATTTTGTTATAAATTGGTCTTTGTTAACCAATTAAACCCATCAAAAATGAGAAAAGCCGACCTGGTAAATCAGATATCTGAAAAAACAGGCATACCCAAGGTAGATGTGCTTGTTACTCTTGAGACTATGTTTAAAGAAGTAAAAGACACCCTTGCTGCCGGCGAAAATATTTATATACGTGGCTTTGGTAGTTTTATTACGAAGAAGCGTGCTGCCAAAATCGGTCGTAATATTAAAAAGAATATTGCTGTTCATATTCCTGAGCATTTTATCCCTGCCTTTAAGCCTGCCAAAGAATTTGTGGCAGAAGTGAAGAAGCTAAAAGAAGTTAAGCCCGATGCAGGACCTGGTGAAGATGCTGAATAAGCATATTCCTAAATATTCCTTCCACATTTAACCGCATATCAGGGCGTTTGAGGTACTTTTGCATCCTGAAATTTTTGATTTGTGAAGAAACCTCAATGGATTACACTCGCTGTAGCCGGCATACTGACTTTAGTCATTTTTAAGTTTGCCCGGATAACGCCTGAATACAAACCGGCTTTAGCTACTGATAATCAGCAGCATTCTGCGGATGACGGCCATGATCATGGTCCGGCAGCCTCCGATTTTTCCATCGACACCTTACTTTTACAAGCTAAAAAAAGTCTGAGTCCCAATCAACTGATCTGGATCAATAATCTGGAAAACAGTATCACGCGCGGGGATGTAAAAAATCAGCAACTCAGTGTATATCACCAGTTATCGCACTTCTGGAAAGATTCAGCCCGGATCTTCGAACCCTATGCCTGGTATGAAGCTGAAGGAGCAAGATTGGAAAATTCCGAAAAAAGCCTCACCTTTGCAGCCCGCTTATTTTTGGATGAGCTGCAAAACGATCAACTGGACAACCGGAGGATGTGGAAAGCGTTGCAAGCCAAAGATTTGTTTGAACGTTCTTTGAAAATTAACCCGGATAATGATTCCGCTAAAGTTGGGCTGGGTGCCTGCTACCTTTTTGGCAATATAACTTCTAATCCCATGGAAGGTATCGCCAAAATCAGGGAAGTGGTACAGAAAGACAGCACCAATATATATGCGCAGCTGACCCTGGTAAAGGGATCCATGCTGTCCGGGCAATTTGATAAAGCGATCAGCCGTTTAGAGACGGTGATAAAACTGCAGCCGGATAACTGGGAATCTCACCTGCTGATGGCGGATCTTTTCGAAAGAAAACAGGAATTCAAAAATGCCATTCAGTGGTATGAAAAAAGCCTTGCATTCATACAGCAGCCTGAAGTAAAAGCCGCGGTGAGACAACGGATCGAAGACCTGAAGAAAGAGGATAAGTAAACTTATTATAAACAAGTATTTAAATTCATTTGATTATGCCTTGTGGTAAAAAAAGGAAGCGTCATAAAATTGCGACGCATAAGCGTAAAAAAAGACTGAGAAAGAACCGTCATAAGAAGAGGAACA
>JAKQJH010000118.1 GCA_029561255.1 Bacteroidota bacterium
CGGGCCGCCAGAAAACAATTAACAAATACCAAAAAGTGAAACAACCTGCTAACAAGGTCACCGCAGCCGGCTTACTAATTGCGTTGGGCATTATTTACGGCGATATCGGTACTTCCCCCTTGTATGTTTTTAACGCGATCATCGGCGACCGGCTGGTCAATGAAGAATTGATTCTGGGCACCCTTTCCTGTATCATCTGGACCCTGACCCTCCAGACCACCATGAAATATGTGGTACTGGTACTCCGGGCCGACAACCGCGGGGAGGGGGGCACTTTTGCCCTGTATGCCCTGGTTCGCCGGCGTAAAAAATGGCTGGTTATTCCGGCCATGATCGGGGGGGCTTCCCTGCTGGCTGACGGCATCATTACCCCACCTATCTCAATCACTTCGGCGGTGGAGGGACTAAAACAGTTGCCCCAACTCGGTATAGAAGATGGCAGCAACACGGTGGTGATCATCGTACTCTCCATCCTGACCCTTTTCTTCTTCATGCAGCAATTCGGTACTGCGTCCATCGGTAAATTGTTCGGACCGATCATGATGATCTGGTTTACCATGCTGCTGGTACTGGGTGTGTTTCACGTCTTTGATGATTTAGCCATTTTCAAAGCCCTCAGTCCGTATTATGCCATTCATTTTTTGCAGACCTATAAGGAAGGTTTCTGGTTACTCGGTGCGGTATTTCTCTGTACCACCGGGGCTGAGGCCCTGTACAGCGACCTCGGACACTGCGGTCGCAGCAATATCCGGATGTCCTGGATTTATGTAAAAGCCTGCCTGCTGATCCATTATTTCGGTCAGGGCGCTTACCTGCTTTCGCACCGGGCCGGACTCACCATTACCCCTGAAGTAAAGAGTGCCCTGAGTATTAATGCCTTTTATAACCTGATGCCCCAGTGGTTTATCATCCCCGGGGTGATTATTGCTACCGTGGCAGCCATTATCGCCAGCCAGGCCATGATCTCCGGCGCCTTTACCCTGATCAGTGAAGCCATGCGGCTCAACCTCTGGCCCAAACTCCGGATCCGGTATCCATCGGAAGCCAAGGGACAGCTATTTATTCCCACGATTAACTTCCTGATGTTCCTGGGTTGCGCAGGCGTGGTACTTTTTTTCCGTATGTCCTCCAATATGGAAGCGGCTTATGGTCTCGCTATCATTGTGACCATGCTGGCCACCACCATGCTTTATGCCAATTACCTGGTACTGCAAAGAGCCAAACCCATTTGGATCTATATTTTTCTCGGATCCTATCTCGTGGTTGAAATCGGCTACCTCGTGGCCCTGATGGTAAAGTTCACCCATGGTGGTTATATCACCCTGATCATCGGCCTGGTGATGTTCCTCGTGATGTATGTCTGGTACCGGGCCCGCAAGATCAAAAACCGGTACGTGGAATTTGTCCGGCTGGAACATTATATCCCCAAGATCCAGGAACTCAGCAATGATAAATCGGTTCCCAAATATGCCACGCACCTTGTTTATATGACCAGTGCCAATAACCCGAAGGAAATTGAGCATAAGATTATTTACTCGATCCTGAACCGCAAGCCCAAGCGGGCCGATATTTACTGGTTTGTACATATTGATACGGTGGATGATCCTTATACCTGCGAATACGTTGTGGAACATATCATTCCCAATGATATCATCCGGGTTGATTTCCGTCTCGGTTTCCGGATGGAGCCCCGGATCAACCTGATGTTCCGCAAAGTGGTCGAAGACCTGGTGGCCAATAAGGAAGTGAATATTATCAGTCGTTATGAAAGTCTGGCCAGCAGCGGTACCGTAGGCGACTTCCAGTTTATGGTTATGGAGAAATACCTGAGCCAGGACAACGAACTGCCTTTCTTCGAACGCGTGGTAATGAAATTCCATTTCTGGCTGAAAGATCATAGCCTTTCTGAAGAAAAAGGATTCGGTCTTGACCTTGCTAATGTAACCGTGGAAAAATTCCCGCTGATCGTGGCACCCGTGACGAATCTGAAACTGAAGAGAGTGGAGGAATAAGTACGAAGTACGAAGTTAGAAGTACGAGGAGCTGTTCGTAAACCGAGTATCATTTGTCATTTAAGAAACATGATTCTTAGTACGGGCTGTTGCCTAACAGCTAACAACGAACACCTCTCAGAATGGGCTGTTTCCTAACAACCAACAGCTAACAACGAACACCTCTCAGAATGGGCTGTTTCCTAACAACTAACAGCTAACAACGAACAGCTTCTTATTCTTTCAGTGGCAACGTGAAATAAAACAAGCTCCCTTCACCGGGAGTAGATTCGACTCCTATTTTTCCACCTTGAGCTTCGATAAATTCTTTGCAGATCGCGAGTCCAAGTCCGGTTCCTTCTTTTGAACCGGGGACCCGGAAATACCGGTCGAATATTTTTTCCTTGTATTGGGGATCAATGCCTTTTCCAAAATCGCGGACACTGAATTCGAGCTGGTTACCGGATGGCCGGATGCTTACATCAATCACTTGCCCCTCGGGGGAATAACGAATCGCATTGGTCAGAAAATTATTCAGCACCCAGGCACACTTTTCAGCATCGGCATAGACCTCGCCCCCTACCTCATCCTTCTTCATGTGAACCACTATTTTTTTCTCCCTGGCTACGGCAGAGACCGCTGCAATTGCTTTTTCCACCAGCAAAGTGGCGGATGTATCCTGCAGCGTCAGTTGAATTTTTCCGCTTTCTACCTGGGACATATCCAGGAGCTCACTCAGTATGCGTAATAACCGTTTATTATCTTCCTTCAGGTTCTGTACCAGTTCCTTCTGTTCATGGGTCAATGTACCAATACGTTCATCCTCCAGGAGTTTCAGGCTGAAATCAGAAGAAGCCAGGGGTGTTTTCAGTTCATGGGAGACCGTAGCGATAAAATTCGTTTTAGCTACATCCAGTTCTTTAAAAGGGGTAATGTTTTTCAGCACGATCACCACCCCGGTTTTCTGATCCTGGTGCGTCAGTTCCATGATTTCCTTGGTAAAATAATTTTCTTTTCCCTCCACTACTATTTTAAACGGAATATTATTTTGTTCATTGACCAGGAACCGGAAAAGATCATTTTGTTTTTTCACTTCCTCCTGGGAACGGCCCAGGATATCGGCATTGGATAAACTGAGTAACTGAAGGGCTTCCTGGTTGGCAAATAACACCATTCCCTTATTATCAATGCCGATACTGGCGTCTTTGAGTGAATTGATAACTGCCTCCGCCCGTTGCTTTTCAAAGAGAATTTTAGCCAGGTTACTATGTTCATATTCATCCAGTCTTTCCGCCATGGTATTAAACGCATTGGCCAGTTCGCCAAATTCATCTTTGCGGTTCAGGTGTATACGTTCGCTGTAATTCCTGGCCCCAACTCCCTTTATCCCTTCCGTCAACCGGGCCACCGGATCAGCCACCAGTGAAGGAAAATTGACAATAAAGGTCACCCCCAGTAACAGGCAGATCGTAAGAATCACGGTAATGATCGTCTTTGCATTGTCTGCCGAAGCCTGGGCGGCCAGGTTTTTATTATTGAGTGCCCGCAAATTCAGTTCCATGATACTGCTGATATCTTTCCGCATCAGCGACTGAATGGAATCTGTAGATTCCACCTGTTTTAATAAATTGAAATGCTGCCGGAGAGAAACCGTCCGTTCACCTTCACCGGGTTCGGTGATATTATCTTCCTGCAACCGAAGATTTTTTTCAAAACGAAGAATCGCGGACAAGCTATCCGGCCCGTTCAGTTCATCCATATCTTTCAACATATCCCTGCTGTAATTCAGGGTTTCATAATTGTCTTTAATAATACCCCTGGCTTCGTCCGTAATCCGGTTCAGGTAGAAAAAGCTGACTGCTCCTACCAGCATCAGGAGGGCAAAAAGGAATATACCTCCCAGGGCTACTTTTGTTTTAAGTTTGACTGACATCAGGATAATATTATCAGGTCTACATCCTTACTGGAGAGTGTTTTGAGCAACTGGTTAAAAACATTGGTCCGAAGGATAATCTGGTACAAATTTAAATGAGGTTTTCCGATACACAGGGTGGTAATATGCCGTTCCTCTACCATTTTAAGGATGCCCTGGGCCACATTCCCGGCTTTTATACGGATGACTTCCGCCCCAAGTTCGGTGGCATTTTTAAAATTATTGATCAGGTGACGCTGAGCGGCCAGCGGGATATTATCCACCGACTCTTTAGCAGTTTGAACATACAGCACCACCCATTTGCTGTTATAATAGGAAGCCAGCCGCGCCGTTTTCCGGATGATATTCTGTGCCATTTCATGATTGGAGGATATACAGGCCATAATATGCTCATGCCGCCAGGAGCGATCTTTGTTTGTCAGTTCATGATCTACTTTCCGTTCCACCTGTCCGGCCACTTCTTTCAATGCCAGTTCCCGTAATTGCAGGATCTTCTCCGCCTGGAAAAAGTTTGCCAGCGCCTGTTGCACCTTACTGTGATCATAGATTTTCCCTTCTTTTAACCGGGTAATCAATTCGTCGGCTGTAAGATCAATATTCACTACCTCATCGGCCAGTTGCAGTATTTTATCCGGCACCCTTTCTTTCACCTCCACCCCGGTAATGGCTTTTACATCATCATTGATACTTTCAATATGCTGAATATTAACAGCCGTAATCACATTTATACCGGCTTCAATAATATCCAGCACATCCTGCCAGCGTTTTTCGTTTTTACTTCCGGGAATATTGGTATGCGCCAGTTCGTCCACGATCACCACTTCCGGGTGGAGCAACAGGATCGCCTGTACATCCAGTTCATCCAGTTCCTTGCCTTTATAAAAAACCTTTCGTCTGGGCACTTCGGATAATCCTTCCACGAGCGCTTCGGTTTCTTTCCGTCCATGGGTTTCGATATACCCGATTTTTACATAAACCCCGTTCCGGAGTAAGGTATGGGCTTCCTGGAGCATCCGATAGCTTTTACCTACTCCGGCACTCATACCAATGTAGATCTTGAGCTTTCCTTTACGCTCTTTCTTTAATTTTTCAAGCCATATGTTTGCTTCTTTATCAGGCATATCAAAAAGAAACTGCAATAGATGAGGTAATAAAAAAAGCTGACTTGCTGAAACCGGTTCCTTTGCTGAAAAGAGCTTCCTTTGCCGCCAGGCACCTGGCTTCCAGTCGCAGACTGACATTCCCGGCCGGCAGATGATCCACATTGAAAGAATAACCGTTCGTCTGAAAGCTGTTGGGACTGTTACTGGCAATGATCACCCCGTTTTTGTCACTGTAATATTCATAGCGGCCAGCCATCTTCCATTTATCCGAAACGGCATATTGCAAAATCACTACCGGGCTATACCAGGTGTTGAGTTTATTACCTGAGGGTGTTTTCTCTTCTGTTCCGGCATCCACCGCCAGGATAATTCCCCATTGATCAGCAAGTGAAAAAATGCCGTAAAAGTTATGAAACAACCGGTTCAACCTTGCGCTGTCGGGTTTATCTGTTCCAATAAAAGTGCTGTAATTCAACAACACTTTATCAGAAGGTTTGTACTGTACCTGTGTACCCCAGCTCATGCGTGAATTACCATCCACTCTTTTGATCCGTTGCCAGCCATTCAGGGCCAATCCACTCAGTAACCATTTACCATCCGCAGTGGTATAGGTGAGTTTTGCCCCCGCTTCATAATAGGGAGAATTGTCAGCCAGGAGGCTCCGGGTCGGTGTCCAGCAATCTTTACTGATGGCACTTTCGAAACCGATATGGGAAGCAAAAATACCCGCATCCAGCCAGAAATTCTTTTTCTTACTCAGCTTCACTCCTGTATTGGCTTCATACACATTTTTTAATACACCCGGCTCTGCGGCATAGTTTGCATTCATGTAAGTACCTGCGGCTAACGCGAGATTGGCTCTTACTCTATCAGCGGTGTAATTGGCTTTTATAAAACCAAGGTTAAGGTTAAACTCATTGTGCCGGTTATGACTATAGATAAACCCTGGACGGTTATTATCCGCAGGCTTATTGAAATCATACTGATAATAGGCTTCTGTATAACCACTGATGGTCAGTGACCCGGTGGAGTCCTGCGCCATTAACTGACTACTCATCCAAACAGCTGCACCAACTAAAATCGTTATCCTCTTCATTCTATTGTAATTTAAAATGGTTATTTCAATTCATCCAGGGCAATATTTAATTTCAGCACATTCACTCTCGACGGACCCAGTATTCCGGCCAGTGGTTTTTGAATATGTTTTTTTACCAGGGCCCTGACCTTTTCTTCCGGCAGGTTCTGGACAGTGGCTATCCTTTTCACCTGTACATAAGCTCCCTCGGGAGAAATATCCGGATCCAGTCCGCTCCCCGATGCCGTTACCATTTCGGACGGTATTTCTTCTTTTTTGATGCCCGGGTTATGCGCCAGGAAACTATCTATCCTGCCATTTACCAGTTGTAAATAATCCGGGTTGGAAGGCCCTTTGTTGCTGCCACCGGAACCGGCAGCATTATAACCTGCTGCAGAGGGTCGGCCCCAAAAATATTTATCATCAGTAAATGACTGACCAATTTTTTCATAGCCCACCACTTTGCCATTCACCGTTATGGTTTCACCCTTTCCACCGCCAGGGGCCGCTTTACTGATACCCGCGATCAGGAATGGAAATACCACTGCGCAGATCAGGATCAATACAAAGGTGAGTTTAACTGAAACCAGGAGATTCTTTTTCATCTTTTTATTTTTTTACCATTACATAAATAGCCCTAACAGGAGGTCGATTGCTTTGATCCCGATAAAGGGCACCACTATTCCACCCAATCCATAGATCAGCAGGTTTCTTCTTAATAAAGCAGAGGCCCCGATGGGTTTATAAGCGACCCCTTTCAAGGCCAGCGGAATCAATACCGGAATGATTAACGCGTTAAAAATCACAGCCGACAGGATCGCCGATTCCGGGCTTTTCAGTCCCATGATATTTAAAGACTGTAACGCCGGAATGGAAGCAATAAAGAGCGCCGGAACAATCGCGAAATACTTGGCTACATCATTGGCAATCGAGAAGGTGGTTAGTGTGCCGCGGGTAATCAGCAATTGTTTTCCGATCTCCACTACTTCAATCAGTTTAGTGGGATCATTGTCCAGGTCCACCATATTCCCTGCTTCTTTAGCTGCCTGGGTACCACTGTTCATCGATACGCCCACATCCGCCTGTGCCAGGGCCGGTGCATCGTTAGTCCCATCCCCCATCATCGCCACCAGTTTACCTGATTGCTGTTCCTTCCGGATATAGTTCATTTTATCTTCCGGTTTCGCTTCTGCGATAAAATCATCCACCCCGGCCACTTCCGCAATATATTTTGCCGTCAGCGGGTTGTCACCGGTCACCATCACCGTTTTCACTCCCATTTTCCGGAGTCTTTCAAACCGTTCCTGAATACCGGGTTTGATAATATCCTGCAATTCGATCACCCCTTTAATTTTATTATCCGCCGCCACCACCAGTGGTGTTCCACCGTTGGAAGAGATGACCCGTACTTTCTCCGCCGTTTCTTCGGGTACATTATTCCCGGCTTTTGCTGCTTTATCCCGGATTGCGTCGAAAGCTCCTTTCAGAATTGTCATACCGCCGGGTATACGGACTCCGCTGCTCCTGGTTTCCGCAGTAAACTTGATAAATGTCATTCCGGTCTCTGTTTTTGCATGAATACCATGCTGTGCGGCCAGTTCTACAATTGATTTCCCTTCGGGTGTATCATCCGCCAGTGAACTCAACACCGTTAGTTGCATAAATTCCTTTTCATCCATTCCGTTAACGGGATAAAAATGCGTGGCTTTCCGGTTCCCGATTGTAATCGTACCGGTTTTGTCCAGTAAGAGTACATCCACATCCCCGGCCGTCTCCACGGCTTTCCCGCTTTTAGCAATAACATTGGCCCTTAGTGCCCGGTCCATTCCGGCAATACCAATGGCGGATAAAAGTCCGCCGATCGTGGTGGGGATCAGGCACACAAACAATGAGATAAAAGCCGCGATACTGATGGGTGTGTTTGCATAATCGGCAAAGGGTTTAAGGGTTACGGTTACAATAATAAATATGAGCGTGAATGCCGCCAGCAGGATAGTCAGGGCAATTTCATTGGGTGTTTTCTGCCGGGAAGCTCCTTCCACCAGGGCAATCATTTTATCCAGGAAACTTTCACCGGGTTCAGTAGTAACCCGGACTTTAATACGGTCACTTAATACTTTGGTACCACCGGTGACGGAAGATTTATCTCCACCCGCTTCCCGGATCACAGGTGCCGATTCGCCGGTTATGGCAGATTCATCAATCGTGGCCAGTCCATGCACAATCTCCCCATCCATAGGAATGACATCCCCCGCTTCACAGAGAAATAAATCTCCTTTTCTTAATTGGGAGGAAGGCACGACTTTCACTTCATTGACTTCAATTTCACCGACCAGGAAGATCTTTTTTGCCGGGGTGTCCTCACGTGTTTTACGCAGGCTTTCAGCCTGTGCTTTTCCGCGTGCTTCCGCCAGGGCTTCTGCAAAATTTCCAAACAGTACGGTTATCAAGAGTATGACGAATATGGTGATATTGTACCAAAGGGCTCCCTGTGTACGGTCACCGGTTATCAGCTGAAATAAGGCAACCGCCAGCATAACGGCTGTACCAATCTCAACAGTGAACATGACCGGGTTTTTCACCATCCGTACCGGATTCAGTTTTATAAAAGATTGCCGGATGGCGGTACCGATCAGTTCCGGTTCAAATAATTTTATCGCACGTTTTTTAGTTGCCATGATGGATCAGTTAATAGAGTGAAAAATATTCTGCCAGTGGTCCCAGGGCCAGGGCAGGCAGGTAGGACAAGGCGGTGATAATAATGATTACAGCCAGGGTCATCATACCGAATGTGCCGGAATCGGTACGCAGGGTACCCGGTGATTCCGGTATAAATTTTTTATTGGCCAGTAAACCCATAATGGCCATCGGCGCAATGATCGGAAGGTAGCGGCCAAGCAACAGTACAATACCTGTAGTGATATTCCAGAACGGGTTATTATCACCTAATCCTTCAAAGCCACTGCCGTTATTGGCATTCGCAGAAGTGTATTCATACAATATTTCCGAGAACCCGTGATAGGATGGATTATTCAGCCAGGCGCCTGGCTTTACCTGCCAGGCAATTTCCGGATGATGCACCACCATATAAGCCGCGAGTGCGGTGAATGCTTTGATCAGGAAAGCAGAAAGCAGGGTCACCAGGGCCGCAATCTTCACTTCTCTTGCTTCCACTTTATGTCCCATAAACTCCGGCGTTCTTCCCACCATCAGCCCGGAAATAAATACTGCGATAATGATGAATATAAAATAGTTCAGGAGGCCGACACCCACCCCGCCATATAAGGCATTCACCATCATATCCAGAATCACCACTCCGCCGGAAATGGGTGTAAGGCTGTCGTGCATACCATTCACCGAACCATTGGAAGTAGAGGTGGTGGCCACACTCCATAAAGCGGTGGCCGCCGCGCCAAAACGGACTTCCTTTCCTTCCATACTTCCGGTTGACTGGGCCACGCCCAGTTTATCAATGGCCGGATTGCCTTTCAGCTCATAGTAAATAGTAATGCTGCAGAAAATCACAAACAGGAAGGTCATCACCCCGAATATTACTTTCGCGAGTTTCTTCCGGTTAAGATAAAATCCCAGCGCAAAAACAAGGGCGATCGGGATGAGCAATATGGAAATCGTTTCCACTGCATTCGTAAAATAGCTGGGGTTTTCCAGCGGGTGTGCTGAATTGACACCAAACCATCCCCCACCATTGGTGCCCAATTGTTTGATAGCGATCATTCCGGCTGCTGGTCCCCGTGATACCTGAACGGAATCTCCCTGGAGCGTGGTGATCGAATCCTTTCCGTCAAAACCGGCCGGGGTACCATTAAAAACAAGTATGACTGCCACTATTACAGAAAGAGGTAACAATATCCGGGTAATACTCTTCACCAGGTAATTCCAGAAATTTCCGAGATTGTTGGTCGTCTTCTCTTTTAATCCGTTTAACAGTCCTATCAGTACGGCGATACCGGTACCGGCACTCACGAACTGAAGAAAAGTAATCACAAACAATTGAGTGAAATAGGTCAGTCCGGATTCACCGGAATAGTGTTGCAGGTTACAGTTCACCAGAAAACTGATAGCCGTATTAAAGGCGAGGTCCGGTGTCTGTCCGGCATTGCCATCCGGGTTCATCGGTAATTTATCCTGGAACAGGAGCAGAAAAAAAGCATAGACCAGCCAGAGCAGGTTGATCGTCAGCATGGCTTTCAAAAACTGTTTCCAGTTCATTGACTCTGCCGGATTGATCCCGCTGAGCCGGAAGATCAGCCGTTCCACCGGGTTCATAAAACCGGTCAGTGTCTTCTTTCCGGAAAACACATTGGCGATATATTTTCCTAACGGATAGGCCAGTATAACCGTAAGCAGGAAAATCAGGATAACACCTGAAAGTTCATTGTTCATGGATTCAGAATTTTTCGGGTTTAATTAGTACGTAAACGAGATAAACGAATACGATTACGGAAAGAATAAATAAAAGATTCATCATGGTTGTCAGATTTTTTCGAACCAGTCGATCATTTTAAAAAACAGCCAGAAACAAATGAGTCCGGCCAGGATTAGAATAATAGTAAGCATACTTAGTCCAGGTATTTAATGATGAGGGCTACCAGCCCGGTAATGAAATATAAAAGCGGGAGTATCAGGTGAAGTCCCAGCCGGTAACCGATGCCTTTTCTTGTTTTCTTCATGAAGGAGGGTATACCAAGTGGATGCCGGATTTTTGATCAACCAGGAAAAAACCCATGAAATGCAGGCCTGGACCGGATTACATCGTTTATAAGGCGGACAAACGGGCGGCCATAAAAAAGAAGAACCCTTCCAAAATGGAAGGGTTCTTTTTCAAAATGAAAAAAATTAAAGAAGTTGGTATTCTTCGATTTTCCGGTAAAGCGTGGTAAGTCCGATCCCTAATAACCGGGCGGCTTCCGTTTTGTTACCGCCGGTATGCCGGAGCACTTTCATTATATGTTGCTTTTCAACCACCGATAAATCAAACCCGGAGCCGGTTTCATGTGACAGGGATCCGGTAGGTGTAAAAGGGAGATCTGTGGCGCTGAGCACACCGGTATTATCCAGGATAACACTACGTTCAATGGCGTTTTTCAGTTCACGGATATTTCCCGGCCAGTCGTAGTGTTGCAAAGCGTCCAGGTATACTTTATCCAGCACAGGAGCCGTTTTATTGGATTTAGCGGCAAAAAGAGCTGCAAAATACCGGGCCAGGTCGGGAATATCTTCCTTCCTTTCCCGGAGTGAAGGCAGGGTGATCTGAAAAACGGACAAGCGGTAAAAAAGATCAGCCCGGAAATGGCCGGCTTCTATTTCTTGCTGCAGATTACGATTGGTAGCGGCAATAATGCGAACATTCACTTTTATCTGCCGGGTATCTCCCACTTTAATAAACTCGCCGGATTCCAGTACCCGCAGCAATTTTGCCTGCAGTTCCGGCTGCATCTCGCCAATTTCATCGAGAAAAATAGTTCCTCCGTCCGCTTCTTCAAACAATCCTTTTTTATCCCTGGCGGCACCGGTAAAGGCTCCGGCTTTATGTCCAAAAAGTTCACTTTCGAGCAATTCACGGGAGAAAGCACTGCAATTAACCGCCACAAAATGATGTCGGGCTCTTTTACTGTTATAGTGTACTGCCTGGGCAAAAACTTCTTTACCCGTTCCCGTTTCCCCCAGCAATAATAAAGTGGTATCCGATGGTGCAACTTTCCGGGCCAGGGAAACGGCCTGAAGCAGAATCGCAGAATGCCCGATAATATGATCAAATGAACCGGCTTTTGCTGCAGTATTTTGTAACCTTTCCAGCTTACGGGTCATTTGTACTTTATCAATGACCCGGTGCAGCAGGGGAATGATTTTATCGTTATCGTCTCCCTTACGGATATAATCAAAAGCCCCGTTTCGCATGGCCTGCACCCCGTCAGAGATATTGCCATAAGCGGTCAGCAGGATAATTTCCAGCGCCGGAAAATCTTTTTTAACCTCTTTTACAAAATCCACCCCATTCCCGTCCGGAAGTTTTACGTCACATAAAACGGCATCAATATGTTCTTTTTCCAGGATTTTCCTTCCTTCCCGGAGACTTCCGGCCCCTTTCGTTTCAAAACCTTCCAGGTGCAGGATGCGCTTGAGCAACTGCCGGAGTTTTTCCTCATCATCTATAACGAGAATGGTGATCAATGCCTGATAATTTTATTCAAAAGTAATCCAATTGACGACTTTGAGAAATTGTTGTTTGCCAGGCAGAAAACCGGAATCTTACTTATCTTGGGCCAAACATTAACTCTACAGCTGCTTGCCCCCATTCATCTGGTATATAATCCTTGGTATTGTCCTGCTTTCCGTGCTGGCTTATTTTTTCCAGGAGAAATTCATTTTCAAACCGGAGAAGTTAAAGCAGGACTTTGAATTTAAATATGATGCCCCCTTCCGGGAATATTTTTTTGATGTGGAGCCGGGGGTCCGGATCAATGGATTGCATTTCTTCCGGGAAAATGCCAAAGGCCTCATCCTGTATTTTCATGGCAATACCCGCAGTATAAAAGGCTGGGCCCGTTATGCCAAAGATTTTTACCGGTTCAACTATGATGTATTGCTGGTCGACTACCGGGGCTTCGGTAAGAGCACCGGAAAACGGAGTGAAAAGGAGATGCTCTCCGATATGCAATTTGTCTATGACAAATTGAAGGAAACCTATCCCGAAGATCATCTGATTATGTATGGACGTAGTATGGGCAGCGGCTTTGCCACCAAGCTGGCCTCGGATAACCAGCCCCGTTACCTGATCCTGGATGCGCCTTACTTCAGTTTTATCCGCGTCATCGAACGCTTTCTCCCCATGCTGCCCCTGCGCCTGGTATTACGTTTTAAATTGCGGACTGACTTATGGCTGCCCAAAGTGCAATGCCATACCTATATCCTGCATGGTACGCGGGATTGGCTGATCCCGATCCGGCACAGCGAGTCGTTACAAAAGCTAAACCCGCAAAAAGTGACATTAATCCGCATAATCGGGGGCGGCCACAACAATCTTCCCAGCTTTGATGAGTATCATAATTTCATCCGGGACATCCTCAAGTACTGATTTCGCTGTTCATTTGTTAATGATTGTCTAATTGCGGTTTATCCATGTTAACCGGCCTCCTGTTTGTACGTCTTATAAAAAAAGGAGGTGTTTATGAAACTGAAACTCTACACTGTATTATTTTCTGGAATGACCTTGCTGATGGTTTCCTGTAAATCAGCCAGCAAACTGTATGAAAAAGGCCGTTATGACGAAGCCGTTGAACTGGCCGCAAAAAAACTGCAGAAAGATCCGGATGATGCCAAATTGCTCTCCACCCTCCGTAATGCTTATCAATACGCCGTGGAGGATCACCAGTCCCGCATCCGCTCTTACCACGAAAGTGGCAATGAACTGAAATGGGAATGGATCTATTTTGAGTATGTATCTCTGCAACGTTTATATGATGCCATTCACCGGGTGCCTGATGTATTCAGTATTGTATTACCTGATGACCATTCATCCGACCTGGTCACTTACCGGGAGAAAGCCGGGGATGTGCGGTATGAAAGAGGAATTGCTTTTATGCAGCACTCTGATAAACAGAGTTACCGGAATGCCTACCGTGAATTCCAGGCAGTGCTGAACTTTAAAGCCGGCGACCGTGAAGCGATCCTTAAAATGAATGAGGTCTTTGAATATGCCGTGACCAATGTAGTGGTGCTTCCCATGCAACGGGATGGTGGTTATGTATATAGTACTTACGGTATTGGTCAGCCCAACCTCGATGACGAACTGATCAGTTCCCTGCAAAATAACAGCGGCAGTGAGTTTGTGCGGTTCTACTCCGCCTGGGATGCCCGCAGCCGCCGGATCCGGGTGGACCAGGAACTGAGCATGCAGTTTGTGAGTATGGACCTCGGCCGCGTATTTGATGACCGCAATTCCCGTAAAGTAACAAAGGATATAGTCGTGAAAGAAACCGTTTACCGTCCGGACAGTGTGGTACGGGAGTATGCAAAAGTGCAGGCCAATATCATTACCACCACCCGCACCCTCCGCAGCAATGCGGTACTGCAGGTAACCGTACGGGATGAGCATGGCCGCCGGATCTGGAATGATTCTTATAGCTCTTCCCATAACTGGAGTACCCAGTTCAGTCATTTTACCGGTGACGAACGGGCCCTCAGCCAGGAAGACAAAAACCAGATCAACCGCAGAAAGGACTTCCCCCCTTCTGAGAACGATATGATCAAATGTATGGTAGACGAGATCAGTAATAATGCGGTGTATAGTCTGCGGAGTTATTTCCGGAGAAACAGTTAATCCCAAACCTCGAAATATGAGCAGGCACTCCTTTAACCGGAGTGCCTGCTTTTTTTTACCTCTTCACAGCTTAGATTCCTCCTTCGTCGGAATTAGAGCCACTTGTACTGACCTTTATCCCTCCTTCGTCGGGATGACAAAACAGCCTCCTTCCCTTCGATAAACTCTGGGTAAACTCTGGGATGACAAGGTTTCTTCGTAGTACTACTCATCACTCACCATTTCTCCTGTTTTCTTATGATCTTTGTCTTTTATGAAAAAAATCAACTGGAAAAGATGGTTCTGGACCACCCTCGTCATTTACCTGATCGGTGGGATGGCTTTGTATTTTCTGCAGGATGCCGTGCTTTTTCACCCGGTGACCCTGAACCGGCAACATTCCTATAATTTTCCCCAGCCACATAAGGATATCAGTATACCCCTGACAAAAGAAGATACGATCAGCCTGGTGGATTTTGCGAGTACCGATACGGTGACCCGGGGAGTGGTATTGTATTTCCATGGCAACAAGCGCAATATTTCCTGGTATGCGAAATATATTCCTTATTTCACCCGGCATGGCTACCAGGTGCTGATGATTGATTATCCCGGTTTTGGCAAAAGCACGGGTAAACTATCGGAGAAAAAACTCTATGAATGGTCTTTGCAGGTATACAAACTGGCGATCAAACGTTTTGCCGCCGACAGTATTATCATTTATGGTAAGAGTATGGGGACGGGAATTGCCGCGCAACTGGCTTCGGTACGTGATTGTAAAAGGCTGATGCTGGAAACGCCGTATTATGATTTTCCGGCTGTAGTAAGTCGTTACCTGCCCATTTACCCGGTGCGCTGGATGTTGCACTACGACCTGCCCACGCATCAGTACATTCAACAGGTCGAAGCACCTGTAACCCTTTTCCATGGTACCAGTGACGGTGTGGTGGCCTATCAAAATTCAAAAAGGCTGTTGCCCCTGCTGAAACCGGTGGATGAACTGGTAACCATTGACGGAGGCAGCCATAATAACCTGTACGATTATCCCAAAATGGTACAGAAACTGGATTCTGTTTTGTCCTTATAATTCCACCGGCACTACATACTGAGATTTATTCTTCCGGATTTTCTCTGGGATGGTCAGGAGAATTTCCTGTTTCATTACGTCAATCAGCCGTTGTTTCACCAGGTTGCGGTGTACCACCAGGCTGACTTCCCGCATCGGCGATGGTTTTTTAAAATAGCGGATCAGTTGTCGCTGGGAAGCCGGCATATCCAGGGTAGCGAGTTCAGGTAAAATAGTAATACCGTCATACATTTCCACCATCCGGCGCAGGGTTTCGATGCTGCCGGCTTCATAATCAAAATGACTATTCTCCCGGCTGATCTTCTGCAGTTCACAGAGATTCACGATCTGTGAGCGCAGGCAATGGCCCTCTTCCAGCAACCAGAGTTTGTCCGGGTCGATATCCTGTGGCAGCATATAGGTTTTCTTGTAGGCCGCGTTTTTGCGGGACACATACGCCATCATCTCTTCATAGAATAATACATGTTCCTCGATGCCGGATTCCTGTAAAGGGGTAACGAGGATACCGGCATCAATCTTTCCTTCCCGGAGACGGGCAATGATCAGTTCGGTCATCATTTCATGCACGACCAGCCGCACCCCCGGATATTTACGGGTAAAGGGTTGTACAAACAGAGGCAGTAAATAAGGTGCCAGGGTCGGTATGATCCCGATCCTTAATTCGCCTACGAGCAGCCCTTTTTTCTCCTGGATGGTCTGCAACAGTTTATTACGTCCGGAAAGAATGGACCGGGCCTGTTGAATAATCTCCACCCCGGTCTCGGTGGGCACCACCGGTTGTTTGCTCCGGTCAAATATTTTCAGCTCCAGTTCTTCTTCCAGTTTCTGAATCTGCATACTCAGGGTCGGCTGGGTCACAAAACAATGTTCAGCGGCTGTGGCAAAATGCCGCCAGGTATCCACGGCCACGATATACTCGAGTTGAATAAAAGTCATCAGATAGATTTTAACTATGAGAATATAAATTTAATCAATTTGATTTATATACAAATCAGGGGGAAATTTATATTGGATTTTCAACAGGCAGACGGGACGGTAGATTGAACGAAGAAAAGCACTTTGCAGCATACCGGTACTACCGGGTAACAAAACATCCGTAAAAACTTCGATAAGGGTTAATGGTAACCGTCCCGTGGCAGCGGGGCGGTTTTTTTATTCTTCGAGGGTCACTTTGTTTTTTGTCACTTTCAACTTATAGCCTACTCCTATTTTCAGGGCATAGTTCCGGTCGGTATGGCTGACCGGAAAATCATAGCAAACCGGGTAGTCATATTCCGCCACGAGTTCACCAAGAATTTCGTAAATAGTTTTACCAAAAGGACGGTCCGTGTCTTTTGTTTCGGTGAATCCTCCAAAGATCAGACCGGCGAGTTTCGACAATTTGCCACTGCGTTTGAGCTGGATAAGCATCCGGTCCAGGTTATATAACTGTTCCCCCACATCTTCCAGGAACAGAATTTTTCCCTTGGTTTTTATATCGGAATCCGTTCCCACCAGATGGGCGAGCAAGGCAAGGTTGCCCCCGACCAATTCACCCACCGCTTCACCTTTGCGGTTTTGTTCATGTACGGGTACCTGGTATTTTATTTTCTTTCCTTCGAGGTTATTTTTCAGGGATAGCACATACTCATTCTTAAATCCTTCTTCATTGAAGGCTCCCGCCATCGGCGCATGCAGGGAGGCGATATAATAATTACTGAAGAGATGGGAATGAAGTACGGTGATATCACTGTAACCGACAATCCATTTGGGTTGCTTTTGAAATTTTTTAAAATCAATCCGGTCAATGATCCGTCCGGTGCCGTACCCGCCTCGGGCACAGAGTACTGCTTTCACTTCATTATCATCCAGCATCTGCTGAAAATCGCGCAGTCGTTCGTCATCCGTTCCGGAGAAATAGGTCATGGAACCACCGCCAACGGTATTGCCCACTTTTACATTGTACCCCCATTCCTGCAGGATCTGCACACAGGTTTTCACTTTTTCGAAAGGCATATAGCCGGCGGGGCATACCAGCCCGATGGTATCTCCTTTTTGCAGGTAAGGTGGAAGCTGAATCATGCTTAAAAGTATTATACTTTCCTTAATTTCCGGATATGGATGCATTGAAAAAAGCAGTATTCGGTATTTCGCCCCTTTCTCCGATAGAAGAAAAGGCTTTTATGGGTGCCTGGAAATGCTGGGACCTGGAAAAGGATCATGTATTGCTCCGGGAGAAAATGGTGAGTGATTATATATATTTTGTAGACAAAGGCATCGCCCGGATTTTCTATCACAAAAACGACAAGGAAATCACGGAGTGGATCGCGATGGATCAACAGTTTTTTTTGTCGATCACGAGTTTTTTTCAGCGGAGTCCCAGTCACCTCAGCATTCACACCCTTGAACCTGCCCGGATATACGGGATTCATCATACCGATTTCATGTCACTGGCCGACCGCTATCATGAAGTAGAACGGCTCCTGCGCAAAATGGTCACCGGCTCCCTGATCCTCTCCCAGATAAGAATGGACTCCATCCAGTTTGAAACGGCGTACCAGCGGTATGAACGTTTATTAAGAACTTATCCCGAGATTATCCAACGGGTGCCCCTGATGTATATTGCTTCTTTCCTTGGAGTTACGCTCGAAACACTAAGCCGTATCCGTTCCTCCCGTTGATATTTTGATATATATCAAATCAGGTTAATGTTAAGTGCCGGACCTTTAAACATTAAACGATTGATATATGAAATACCTTCTGGCTGTTGCGGCAGCACTTGTAATCACCTCTGCAAAGGCACAAACTCCTTCAGCAAAAACACTGCTGTCGAAAATGACCCTGGAAGAAAAAGTAAATCTCGTCGTAGGCATGGGCATGAACATTCCCGGCCTCAATACCGGTGCCCCGGTGGTGGGACAGTCCATGGATAAAGTGGCAGGTGCAGCAGGGACCACCTTTGCCATGCCTCAACTCGGGATACCCAATACCGTACTGGCCGATGGTCCGGCCGGATTGCGTATTGATCCGACGCGAAAAGAAGACCGGCGCACGTATTATGCCACGGCCTGGCCGGTAGCCACTTTACTGGCTTCTACCTGGGATACTCCATTGGTGGAAAAAGTGGGGAAGGCCATGGGGAATGAAGTAAAGGAATACGGCGTGGATGTATTGCTGGCGCCGGCGCTCAATATCCACCGCAACTCACTGGGCGGAAGAAATTTTGAATATTATTCTGAAGACCCGCTGGTCTCCGGAAAAATGGCTGCCGCCATGGTGAATGGAGTGGAAAGTAATGGGGTGGGCACATCCATCAAACACTTTGCCGCGAATAACCAGGAGACCAACCGTAATACAGTCAATACCATTCTCAGCGAAAGGGCCCTTCGTGAAATCTATCTACGCGGATTCCAGATCACCGTGAAAGAATCACAACCCTGGACCGTCATGAGTTCGTATAACCTGATTAACGGGGTGTACGCTTCTGAAGATTATAACCTGCTGACCACCATCCTCCGGAAGGAATGGGGTTTTAAAGGACTGGTCATGACTGATTGGTTTGGGGGTAAAGATGCCGTAGCCCAGATGAAAGCCGGTAATGACCTGCTGATGCCCGGTACGGCCCAGCAAAAGAAAGCCATCCTGGATGCGGTCAATAATGGTACACTGGATATTAAAATTCTCGATCAGAATGCAGAAAGGATTGTGAATTATATCCTGGGATCACCCGCATACAAAAAATTCGATTTCAGTAATAAGCCTGATCTTACCGCACACGCCCACCTGGTGCGCAGCGCTGCGGCAGAAGGTATGATCCTGCTGAAAAATGACGGGCAGGCCTTGCCATTGAGTACTAAAAATAAACTGGCTGCCTTTGGAAATACATCCTATAGTTTTATTGCCGGGGGTACAGGAAGCGGGGATGTGAATGAAGCGTATACGATTTCCCTGGTTCAGGGATTACAAAACAGTGGTTATACACTGGAAAGCGATTTACAGAAAGCTTACAGCAGTCACCTGGATGACTATAACAGCAAACACCCCAAAAAGGATTTCTTTACTGAGATCATGAACCCTACTCCTTCAGCACCGGAATTTGCGGGTTACAGTTCCATGCTTTCCAAAGAAGCGGATAACACCGATGCCGCCCTGATCACGATCGGACGAAATGCCGGGGAGTTCAGGGACCGCAAAAAAGAAAATGATTTTTATTTATCTGCTGCCGAAACCAGCCTGATCAAAGAAGTGGCGGCCGCTTATCATGCAAAAGGTAAAAAAGTCATCGTGATCATCAATGCCGGTGGTGTAATCGATATCGCTTCCTGGAGTAATGAGGTGGATGCCATCCTGCTGACCTGGCAGGGCGGACAGGAGGCAGGTAATGCCGTAGCGGATATTCTGAGTGGCAAAGTGAGCCCTTCTGGCAAACTGGCCACTACTATTCCAATAAAATATGAAGATGAGTACTCCTCCAAAAATTTCCCCGGTGTGGAGTTTCCTGAAAAAGCCACTACCGGTATGCTGGGGATGAAAGCCGTTCCGGCTGAAGTCCGGTATGAAGAAGGGATCTATGTCGGCTACCGTTACTTCAATACTTTTAATGTAAAGCCCGCTTTCCCGTTTGGTTATGGTCTCAGTTATTCTTCCTTCTCCTATAGTAATCTTAAAATGAGCAGTACCCAAATGAACGGTAAGATCACGGCCAGTATTACCATTCAGAATACGGGCAAAACTGCTGGCAAGGAAGTGGTACAAGTCTATATTACCGCTCCCGGCAAGACCATGGATAAACCCGCCATTGAACTGAAAGCTTTTGCCAAGACCAGGCTCCTGGCTCCGGGCGAAAAGCAGACCCTGCAATTTGTCCTGACAGCAACCGACCTTGCTTCCTTCGATCCGGCACGCAGTGTATGGGTGGCCGAACCTGGCGAATACCAGGTTAAGGTGGGTGCTTCCTCGCAGAATATTTTACAAACTGCCCGGTTTACACTGGCCAAAGAAATCATTACAGAAAAATGTAATAAGGTAATGCTGCCGGAAATGCCAGTTAAAGAACTGACTCATTAAGGCCCTGACAGGAATCATAAAAACCCTTCCCTCCGGCGAAGGGTTTTTCATTTACTTTTATAGTCCTTAAACTGCGCATATGAAAAACATACTATTCTTCATAGTCCTGCTGACTACTTCCCTATTGAGCCTGGCACAACAAAAGGTAATTCCGTTATATGATGGTGTTGCCCCGGGAACTGAAACCTGGAACTGGTCGGAAGCCGTGAATGACAATAACAGCTGGAATACCAAAGTAGTCTATAATGTTACCCAGCCCAGTCTGACCGTTTTCCAACCCGCAGCGGGAAAGGCAAATGGTACAGCTGTAGTTATTTGTCCGGGTGGCGGATTTTATGCCCACTCCATCAACAGCGAAGGATTTGATGTGGCCGAATGGCTGGTAAAAAAAGGCGTGACTTGTTTTGTGTTGAAATACCGGCTGGCACATACCACCGGCACAGATCCAACTGAAGAACTCAACCGGGTGATGGGGACCAAAGAATTTGAAACGGTCACTGCTAAAATAATCCCCATGGCCGTTGCCGACGGGAAAGCAGCGATTGCCTGGGTTAGAAAACATGCCGCTGAATATAACCTGATCCGCAACCGGATCGGCATCATGGGATTTTCTGCCGGGGGAACTGTGGCCAGTTCTGCCTTGTATAATTATACAGCGGAAAACAAACCTGATTTTGCAGCTCCGGTCTATCCGTTCTTCCCGAAAGAAATGCAGGGCACTATCGGAACAGATCTCCCACCTGTATTTATTGCAGCAGCGACTGATGACCAGTTAGGCCTGGCCCCGCATAGTGCTGATCTGTATAATAGTTTGATGGCCTCCCGTAAATCTGTGGAACTGCACATGTATGCCAGAGGCGGACATGGATTCGGGATGCGCAAACAAAACCTGCCTTCCGATCAGTGGATCGATCGCTTTGGAGAATGGCTGGATCAGCAGGGAATGATGAAAAGACCGGTCTTTAATCCGGATTTTGCCTTATTTGAGCAACGGGTGTATCCCAGCGTAGATGGAAACATTCTACCTTACCGTATACTTTATCCCGAGAATTATGATAAGAATAAAAAATATCCGTTGGTGCTATTCCTGCACGGGGCAGGAGAAAGAGGCAAAGACAATGAGAAGCAATTAATGCATGGCGCCCGTTTGTTCCTGAAAGAGGAGAACCGGAAACAGTTTCCTGCGATTGTGATCTTCCCGCAATGTCCGGAAGAATCCTTCTGGGCCTATGCCAATATTGACCGCACTGTTCAGCCCGCTAAGTTTGAACTGGATTATAGCGGACCTGCCAACTGGCCACTGGTGGCAGCCAATGAACTGGTGCAAAAGATGATCAAAGACGGAGCCGCGGATCCCACGCGGGTTTATATCACAGGCCTTTCCATGGGCGGCATGGGCACATTTGAATCCGTGTTCCGTTATCCGGATCTTTATGCAGCAGCTTTGCCGATTTGTGGCGGAGGAGATACGCCGGAGTATGACAAGCGGGTGAAGAAAACCGCGTTCTGGGTGTTCCATGGAGCGGCAGATGCGGTGGTGAATGTGAAATTGTCGCAGGAGATGGTGGAGAAGCTCAAAAAATTAAAAGCTGAAGTAAAATACTCGGAGTATCCGGGTGTAAACCACAATAGCTGGGACAATGCGTTTGCGGAGCCGGATTACCTTGGATGGATGTTCGGTCATCGGAAGAAATAAATGGATTGCCTGCGGCAATGGGGGGGCCAGGAATTGATTTGCCTGCGGCAAATGGGTTAGCCACGAATGCACACAAAAAAGCACGAAATAGTGCCGCGTTGCGACAGGGAGCCAAGGATCACACGCCTGTCCCGCCAAATGCGGGAGATCAACACGGATTGAATTGCCTGCGGCAATAGAGTTGGCCACTAAAGACCACAAAAAAGACACGAAAAAAAACATTAATATCTCAGGCCACTGATACTTCGAGCGAAGCGAGAAGTCTTACCTTTCTCTCCCCCTAAAGCCACGTCATTCCGAACGAAGTGAGGGACCTTGTATTTGTATTTTATCAAAGTCAGGTGAACGAACTAAAGGCCGCGGAATGAATTGCCTGCGGCAATAGGGTTGGCCACGAAAAGCCACAAAAAGGCACGAAATACAAGCCACGGATAACACAGATTAACACGGATTACCTGCGGAAAAAAAAAGGTTGGCCACGAAAGGGCACTAAAGTGCACGAAAAATACAAGCCACGGATTTCACAGATTGACACGGATAATATACCAGAGGAGATAGTCTTGATTAGTAAATGAGATAATTCTTAGAAGGGGCTGTTGACTCCCGACTACTAACTACTAACTCCCGACTCTTTCCTCCTCCCCTCCTCCTCCACTATCTTCTTCATAATCTCCTTCGGAATATAAATCTCCGGAGCCTGTTCAGGTTTGAAAGCAGGGTCGGGGATATACCAGGTATATTTTAAAAAGGCTTTTGTTAATGATTCATCTTTGAAGGCATAACCCGCCCGGGCATAGTTAAGGTTGCGAAATAGCCGAAGTTGAAAATCAGTCAATGATCGAATCAAAGAATCGGTGTGTTCCTCCCATATAATATCACGTAAAGTGGCGAGTTCGTCCTTTTCCTTATTTTCCATCCAGAGGTTCATCTCATTGTGCAGCTGGAATACCACAATAGAGAGGTCTTTTACCGGCCTGAAGTCCTTGCTTCGCAACTGCAGCTTTCCCCGGCGCTGCATCACCATCCGAAGACTATGCCCGCCATCTTCCTCGCCATATGGATTGTATTGTTGGATCTTACCAATACGCCCCACCCCCACCATGGTCCAGCCGGCCGGTGTCTTTGTAAAAGCGGAAGGCACTGCATAATAACTGTCTTCTCCCATATCAATATTCAGTTCAAAATCACCGATTGCCCCGCCGGCCCATGATGTGCCCGTGGTCAGGCGGTAATCGAAATCAGCCATGGCTTCCACAGATCCTCCTCCCCGGTATAAATAACTGTGCCGGATAACCGTAATACCTTTGGCAAAGCGGATCGTGAAATAATAGACAAAATCAAATCCATTGGCCATTTTTTCAGCCACCTTAAATCCGGACTCTTCCATTTTAGCCATTTTATATGGAAGCAGCCGGTCCCCGGCCATCACCATAAAATCCTTAACCTGCGGATGGCCTGCTTCCTCATCCGTCACATCCCCCTCTGCAGGTGGTGTAACAAATCCAACCGTCAGCTCTTTCTCCGGACCCGGGTTAAAAAACTCGAAATAAATATCCACCTGCATCCAGTTGCCCCGTCGTTCGAGGCTCAGGATTTCTTTTTTCATCTGAATGGTGGTTTCCTTTAAAGGAATAAGGGTATTGCCAGAGGCATAGAAGGAGCCGTCATTGGCGTTACAAAAGCAACAAGTGGCTAAAACCAGGCATAAAAGGGTGAATTTTCGCATTACAGTCGGGTTTGTACCCCTAAGTTACCCCAATCATGGTTTTGGGCAATGCCCGTCAATACGGTAAATTTGCAACCGATCAAAGAAACTTGTTGAATGAGCTTACCGAAAAGATACCTGATTACCTCCGCCCTCCCTTACGCCAACGGCCTCAAGCACGTGGGACACCTGGCCGGTGCCTATATTCCGGCTGATATCTATGCCCGTTACCTGCGGGCGCAGAAAAGAGATGTGGTGTTTGTCTGCGGCAGTGATGAACATGGCACGGCCATCCCTATCCAGGCCACCAAGGAAGGTACTACGCCCCGTGCCATCATCGACAAATACCATGCAGCCATGAAACAGGACTTTGAAGACCTGAGCATGAGCTTTGATATCTACCACCGTACCAGTGAGCCCATCCACCATGAAACGGCACAGGAATTTTTTACATACCTGAATGACCGGGGAGAACTTGAAATAAAAGAAACGGAGCAATATTTTGACGAAGAGGCGAACAGCTTCCTGGCCGACCGCTATATCAAGGGTACTTGCCCCAATTGCGGCAGTGACCGTGCATTTGGGGATCAGTGCGAAACCTGTGGCCGTACCCTGAGTCCGGATGAACTGATTAACCCGGTGAGCACTTTAAGCGGCAAGGCGCCCATCAAGAAAAAAACTTCACACTGGTACCTGCCCCTCGGTAAACATGAAGCCTTCCTCCGCGAGTGGATCCTGGAGCAACATAAAGACGACTGGCGTCCGACTGTAATCGGCCAGTGCAAGAGCTGGATCGAAGGCGGCCTGCAATCAAGAGCCGTAACCCGTGACCTGGACTGGGGGATTAAAGTGCCTGTGGCCGGGGCCGATGGCAAAATGCTCTATGTTTGGTTTGATGCACCGATCGGTTATGTGAGTGCCACCAAACAATGGGCTATTGACAATAACAAAGACTGGAAGCCTTACTGGTATGATAAAGACACCAAACTGGTGCATTTTATTGGCAAAGACAATATCGTATTCCATTGCATCATCTTCCCGATCATGCTGAAACTGCATGGGAATATTTTACCGGAGAATGTACCGGCCAATGAATTCCTGAACCTGGAAGGCGACAAGATGAGTACCAGCCGCAACTGGAAGCTCGATATGCGGGATTATATCAATGATTTTGTCAAAAAGGAAAACGGGGGCGGTCAATGCGTGGATATGTTGCGTTATTACCTGACCCAGATCGCGCCGGAGACCAAGGACAGTGAATTTATGTGGAAAGGATTCCAGGATGCGGTGAACAGTGAACTGGTTTCCAAGTTCGGCAACTTTGTAAACCGGACCTGGGTGCTGATGCATAAACTCTGCGGGGGTAAAGTACCACGCCTGCATGAGGAATTGCTGGATGAGAATGACCGGACCCTGTTTACGGATATCAAAGACGCTAAAACAAAAATTGAAAATCTGCTGGAGGAATATAAGTTCAGGGAAGCGTTGTTTGAAGTGATTGAACTTTCCCGGAAAGGCAATCAGTATATGCAGAAAAAAGAACCCTGGATCGTGGCCAAAAAACTGGCGGAAAATCCCGAGTCACAGAAAAGTATTGATAATACTCTTCATATCTGTTTGCAACTGACCGCCAATCTCGCGATCCTGGCCAATCCCTTCTTGCCGAATACGGCACGGAAAATGCTGCATCTGATGAAAGTGGTGGAGAAAATGCTGGACTGGGACAATGCGGGCAAGATAAACCTGCTGAGTGTGGGTTATACCCTGCGGGAACCCCAGTTATTATTCCGTCAGATTGATGACGAAGAGATCAAAACACAAATAGAAAAACTTAAAAGCGGGCTTTTAAAAATGGAAGAACCTAAAAAAGAAGAAGTAAAACCGGAAGTTCCGGCCAAAGCCGTCATCCAGTTTGATGATTTTGCAAAAATTGAACTGAAAACGGGTACCATCCTTACGGCGGAGAAAGTGGAGAAGGCGGATAAACTGCTCAAATTGTCGGTAGATCTTGGCAATGAAGTCCGCACTATTGTGAGCGGGATAGCCCTGCATTACCAACCCGAAGAAATTGTGGGCCGCCAGGTAACGGTGGTGACCAATCTGGCACCGCGTAAAATGCGTGGAATTGAGAGCAACGGGATGATTGTGATGGCGGAGGACAAGGCTGGCAAACTGCATTTTATATCACCTGCTCAGCCAATCGATCCGGGTTCTACGGTCAGTTAATTGTTAAAATACTGTAAGCCCCCGTAATAACGGGGGTTTTCCTTTTCTGCGGCAACGAATTCAGTAATTTTATACAAAGAGGGAGCCACAAGTTGACAAAGAAAAGCCGCGGTAGAAAATTATTGAAGATTACCGGTATCATTACCGGTACCCTGCTCCTGTTGTTTTTTGCTTTTCACACCTGGATCAATTACAATGCCCGGCATATTATTGAAGACCTGGTAGAATCCAGATCGAAGGGGCGGTTAAAAATGAAACTGGAAAAATTCCGTTTCAGCTGGTTCAGCCGTAAAGTGGAATTAACCAATGCGGTCATCTATACGGCCGACTCCATCAATGCCACTACTTCCTACCGTTTCCAGGTACAGCATATAAAACTTTCCGTACAGAAAATCTGGCCCATTGTTTTTGAAAACAAGTTGCTGATTGACTCACTCAACCTGGACCAGCCGGAAATCGTGGTGACCCGGCTGAAGCGATTACCTACCGATACGGGTAGTAAAAAAGAAGTATCAATACCGGAAGAACTCGGCAAGATCTATTCGTCCATTCAGGATGCGTTGCAGGCTTTAAAAGTAAACCGCTTCCAGATCGACAATGCGAAATTCACGTTGCTCAATAAAATCAGGCCGGACCAGTTACCCTTATCGATCAGTAACATTCACTTTCACATCGATAACCTGTCGGTCGATACCAGTACCCTCAAAGGAAATGAAAAACTTTTTTTCAGCGACAATGTAGTCCTCAATGCCCGCAACCAGGATATTGTTTTTCCGGACGGGAGACACCGGTTGGCCTTTAGTAATTTCCGGATCAACCTGAAAAACAGACTGGTGGAATTTGACAGCTGTACGATGACCACCGAACAAATAGACCGTGGCCGTTCGCGTTTCCGTGTTTTCTTCGATACCTTACGGCTGGCCAATATAGATTTTGACACCTTGTACCGTTCCGAAGTAATCAAGGCGGACACCGTGTATTGCCTCAATCCCCGCTTTGACCTGGAAGTGGAGAATAACAGCCAGCGCAAACCCGGTGAAAAGCGAACCGCCCCCACACTGGAAGAGATTGTACAACAGCTGACTGGTGACCTGCTGCTGGGGCATGTGATTGTGAAGAATGCCGACTTTCATATCAAAACAAATTTTGACCAGCATCCGGCTTCGTTTGAATTTACCCAAAACAATTTTGAACTGGAGGGACTGAAAGTATCCCAGCATGCTCCCCGGCCGTTAACGGTTAAAACCGTGGCCCTGGCGATCCGTAATTATGAAAATTTTATCCGTGACAGTACCTATAAATTGAAATTCGACAGTATTGTGATCCGTGAAAACCGGGTCTATCTCGACCGGTTTGAATTCGAGAAAAGGGCCGGCGGAAAAATCACGAACCGTTTCAGTATTCCCCGGTTTGAACTGAGCGGTTTGTCCTGGGATGACCTCGTGTTTAATCAGCAGCTAAAAGCAAAAGAAGCCACTTTATATCACCCGTCCATTGACTATACTGCTGTCACCACCGCCTCTACGAAAGGCAAAGGGAAGAAAAGTATTTTTTCCACCCTGGCGGAAATTGGCCAGCTGATACAACTGGAGAAAATGAATATTGTGGATGGCAAGATTGATATTTCCTTAAAAAACAATACCGCCATTCAGCTCGAAGATGCTTCGATGACGATCCGTACCAAGACCCTCTTCCTGGCAAAAAAAGCGCGGGCTATTGAACATGCTGTGGATTACCTGGAATTTTCCACTGGTCGGATAAAATCAGGCAAACTGGAAATACAATTGGACGATGTACAGTACACGGGTAATAAGAATGGTTTTTTGCTGGCGCGGAAAGTCCGGGTAAAAGACAGGGAAAGCCGGATGGATATTTCGGCTGAAAACGCAGCGGTGGATGATATCCTGACCGATGAAGAAACCGGCGATATTGCGGCCAGTGGTATCCGTTGGGACAAGGCCGATATATGGTTATTGTTAGCCCCGCCTGGGAATACCCCTTCGAAACAACCCGCGATTGAACTGAAAGATCTTTCCGGGGCTAACACCCGGGTATTAATCAGTACTGGCAACAAGACCATCCGGTCATTTATCAAAGAAGTAAAACTGGAAGAGTTGATTAGTGAGGATGGCAAGCCCTTGTATTTAAAAAATCCGGTCATCAGTGGAGAGTATGCCGAACTGAAAGACAGTATCACTCATTTTTTAGTGAAGAAATTCAGTATTGAAGATAAACGCCTTTCCGTTTTAAATGAAGTAACCTATGAACATACGCGTCAGCAAAACAGCACCCGTCTGCTTATTCCTTCCCTATCAGTTATTCCGGATATTAATGAAATGCTGAGTGGCCGCTATGTGATGGATCAACTGGTATTAAATAAGCCCGTTCTCACTGCCGGTCTGAGTGATAAAGGAGCTAAAGCATTCCTCCCTCCCACCCGTATCGGACATTTGCTGATCACTCAACCGGAAATCCGTTTCAGTCTGGCTGACAGAAACGGCAGCATCCGTATTGACTGGAACGGTGCCATTGAAAAAGACAATAAAGTAGAGATCCGTCAACTGGAAGTCAGCCAGGATCAACCTGAACTCCGTTTACAATCACTGGAAATGAACCTGGATCATTTTCGTTATCAGAGTCCGAAAGGCAAACATTATGATGCTGGCTCAGGGAAAATAGAAACCGTAATTAACAAGCTGGTCTATCAACCGGCGGCTGATGAACCAGCCAATTGGTCGGCTACGGTAAGTAAGTTGGATGCCCGCCAGTTTATCATTGACAGTATAGGTAAGAAAAACGGCATCCTGAGTGTGGAATCTGCCGCCATCCGCGACCTGGAGATCAATAGCGAAATACTCACTGATCCTTATCAGCTGGTGGCGGGTAATACCCGCTTTCGTCTCGAACGATTTACCGGGCATTACCGGGACGCGGTTAAGCAATTCAACTGGCAGCATGCCGGGTATAGTCAGCTTACCCATATGGTATCCGTGGACAGTTTTGCCTACCGACATAGTCTCGACCTGGATTCCTTTATATCCCGCCAGCAATACCAGAAAGATTATATAGCTGTCGGGAGTGGGCCGATGCTGATCGGGCCGGTTGACCGTCAACGGTTTTTGCAGGACAGTGTGTTCCAGATTGGTAAAATAAAAATTGAAAGAGCCTGGTTCACGGATTATAAAGACAAGCGATTACCCTTTGCCGCCGGTAACATCCGTTTTTTGCCTGTCAATATGATTAAACGAATTCCTTTTAAAATCGCGGCAGATACGATCCAGGTCAATCCCGGCATGGTGGACTATACCGAGTTCAACAATAAAACCAATGCGTCAGGAACCATTCCTATCCGGCGCATGGATATCACATTATTTGATGTGAAGAACCATGGCATCCGGAGGAATGACAGTCTTACTATCCGCGCAACCGGATATGTAATGGATTCCATCTGGGTCCAGTTACGGTTAAAAGAATCCTATACCGATTCGCTCGGCGGCTTTAAAATGACTCTGCGGGCCAAGGCGGGTAACCTGGCCATATTGAACCCGGTGTTGATTCCGCTGGTATCCGCGAAATTGATTTCCGGTGAAGTAGATACTTTACATATGCGGGTAGTTGGCCGGGAATACCTCGCCATTGGTGAAATGCAGATGAATTATAAAAATCTGAAATTCCGCTACCTCAAAGATGGGAAAGATGAAAAACAACGATTTTTTACCCGGTTGAAGAACTACATCGCCAATACCTTTATCATCCGGAAAAATAACAGTTCCCGAAACGGGCATGTATTTGCGCTCCGGGCCCGGGACCGGTCGGCCATTAACTACCTGCTCCGCATTACCCTGAGCGGAATGAGCAGTAGTGCCGGGGTCACCAAAAACAAGAAACTGTACCGCAGGTACCTGCATGAACTGGAGAAAAAAGGCCTGCCTCCCCCGGGGTATGAATAAGCTATAAACCCGGTTTTTCCAGTTCACAAAAAATCTTATCTTCGATTTCAAATTAGTTGCATAACTAACTAATTTTGTATTTTACCTCTTTCATAAAACTGAATCTATGAAGCGTGCCATTAAAAAAGTTGCTGTCTTGGGAAGCGGAGTAATGGGTTCCCGTATTGCCTGTCATTTCGCCGGGATGGGTGTACAGGTATTGTTGCTTGATATTGTCCCTAAAGATGTAGCCGCCGATGCCAAACCGGCTGAGCGGAATAAGATCGTAAATGATGCACTGACAGCCGCTATAAAAAGCAACCCCTCCCCGGTGTACCACAAGGATGTGGTGAAAAAAATCAGCACTGGCAATTTTGAGGATAATATGAAAGATATTGCCGGATGTGATTGGATTATTGAAGTGGTGGTGGAACGGCTGGATATCAAACAAAAAGTATTTGAACAGGTAGAACAGTACCGGAAGCCCGGAACCCTGATTACTTCCAATACATCGGGCATTCCCATTCATATGATGGCGGAAGGGCGCAGTGATGATTTTAAAAAACATTTCTGTGGCACCCACTTTTTTAATCCCCCTCGCTACCTCCGTCTTTTGGAGATCATACCCACCCCCTATACCGATCCTGAGATCGTGGACTTCCTGATGAATTACGGGGATCTCTACCTGGGTAAGACGACTGTTTTATGTAAAGACACACCCGCTTTTATCGCCAACCGGATTGGCGTATTCGGGATGATGGCAATCATGAACGTAAAAGAAAAACTTGGATTGACGATTGATGAGATCGATGCATTGACCGGTCCGGTCATTGGTCGTCCCAAATCCGCGACTTTCCGTACCGCCGATGTGGTGGGGATCGATACATTGGTTAAAGTGGCAAAGGGAGTAGCTGATAATTGTCCGGCGGATGAAGCCATTGATCAGTTTGCCATTCCGGCCTGGCTGGATAAAATGGTCAGCAATAACTGGCTGGGTGATAAAACGGGGCAGGGCTTTTTTAAGAAAACAAAAGGAGCCGGCGGCGAGAAAGAAATTCTCACCCTGAATCTCGCGACGATGGAATATGCCCCGCGGGTTAAGCCAAAGTTTGCCACCCTGGAAGCCGCTAAACCCATTGATGATCTCAATGCGCGTTTAAGGGTTTTAGTAGCCGGGCAGGATAAGGCCGGTGAATTTTACCGTTTATTCCATTATGGTTTATTTTCCTATATCGCTCACCGTATTCCGGAAATCAGTGATGAACTGTACCGGGTGGATGATGCGATGATGGCCGGTTTTGGCTGGGAGATCGGTGCTTTCGAAAGCTGGGATGTGTTGGGTGTGGCGAAAACCACGGAAGCAATGAAAGCGGCGGGTTATAAAGTAGCGCCCTGGGTGGAGGAAATGCTGGCGGCCGGTAATAAATCTTTCTTCAAAATTGAAGCCGGCAAAAAACTCAGTTACGATCCGGCCAGCAAAACCTATAAAACATTACCCGGTGGTGAAGCTTTTATCGTGATGAGCAATCAGACCGATAAACAGATCTGGAAAAACAGCAGTTGCCGGCTCTATGAACTGGGTGATGATGTACTCGGACTGCAATGGTTTACCAAAATGGGCAGCATCGGTAGTGATGTGCTCAGTGGCATTCAGACCGCGATAGATAAAGCCGAGAAAAATTATAAAGGCCTCGTGATTGCCAATGAAGGCGCCAACTTTTCGGCCGGCGCCAATGTAGGCATGATCTTTATGTTTGCCATTGAACAGGATTATGACGAACTGAATATGGCCATCCGCTTCTTCCAGCAAACGATGATGCGGGCCCGTTATTCATCCATACCTGTTGTAGTTGCTCCTCATGGTTTAACCCTGGGCGGCGCTTGTGAATTAAACCTGCATGCGGATAAATGTTGTCCGGCTGCGGAAACCTATACCGGATTAGTTGAACTTGGTGTAGGTCTGATTCCCGGCGGTGGAGGCACCAAAGAATTTGTGTTGCGTGCTTCCGATGAAATGCATGAAGACGAACCCGAAACCATCACCTTGAAGAATCGTTTTCTTTCCATTGCTACGGCCAAAGTGGCAACTTCAGCGCATGAAGGATTCGGACTGGGTATCTATCGCAAAGGACTGGATGAAGTGGTGATGAACCAGGGACGTCGTATTGCGGAAGCGAAAAAATCGGTGATCGAAATTTTTGACAGCGGCTATACCGCACCGGTACAGCGAAACGATATTAAAGTACTCGGTCAATCGGCCCTAGGTGCCTTATACTCCGGCATCCATGCCATGAAGACCGCCAACTATGCCACCGAGCATGATGCGTTGGTGGCGAAGAAACTCGCCTACGTGATGTGTGGCGGCGACCTGAGCGAACCTACATTGGTGTCTGAACAGTATCTGCTGGATCTTGAGCGGGAAGCTTTTCTTTCGCTATGTGGCGAGAAGAAGACACTGGAAAGGATACAGAGTGTGCTTAAAAGTGGTCGACCTATAAGGAACTAATAGCTCTTGCAAAAGCCCCTGACGGTCTCGCGTTTGGGGCTTTTGCTTTAGTGAAACATCTTAGAACGATCTCGCGTTTGAGGCTTTAGCCTTTGTGCAGCTTCTTAGATTACCAAACATCCCGGGGTTTTGCTTTCGATATCACCACTTTTCTATTCCCAATTGTGAATTAATCCACCTGTTTCCTGATTAATTAACCCGATATTTTCGTCAAAAAAACGTCAAATCTGTCCTTTTCCCCATACCCGTGAAATGCGCCCAGCTTAGTTTTAAAAGAAAATGCAATTCCAGCCATTCCATCTTTATCATATTTATAATCAAGGAAATAACCGCCAACGGCTTTTTCATAATGAGGATGATTACCAGACATTTCTGAATTTATACTTAAGACTCTTCCCTTCCCGTTGTTCAACGATTTCATGGTGCCTGATGCCTAACCATTTTCATTTTATGATACATACAGATGAAAAATGTCTGGTGCTTGAAAAACAAGGGGGCAATATGCTCAACCCCATTTCTAATGCAGTCAGGATTTTACTAAGTGGTTATGCCAGGATATACAATTCACGCTATAGCAGAAGTGGTTCTATTTTCCGTCAGAAAACAAAGGCCAAATGTCTTACTGAAATATCTCTTGACAAAAGTGGAGCAAAAGAGAATCTTGTCTATGCAACAACTTGTTTTCACTATATACATCAAAACCCGCTGGTAGCAGGACTTTGTAAATCGATGGAAGATTGGCCGTATTCTTCATTCAAAGACTACTTTTCTCTGAACCAGACCAGTTTGTGTAATATGGATCTGGCTGCAAGGTATTGTGGCTTTCATCCTTCGAGTTTTGTTGAAACTTCGCTTAAAAGATATAATTTAAAGATGGAAAGGGGTAGTGAGTAAATGGTAAATGACAGACGCGAGACCGGCAGTCATTTGCAGGCGCGAGATTGGCGAACGCAAATGACAGACGCGAGACCGTCAGTCATTTGCAGGCGCGAGACCGGCGAACGCAAATGACAGGCGCGAGACCGGCGAACGCAAATGACAGGCGCGAGACCGCCAGTCATTTGCAGCCGGACACTGTCACCCATTTAAAAAATAAGATTCCCTACCTTTAGCCGGACCAAAACAAGCAGTATGAAAAAGTGCTTACTCACCCTCCTGTTCCTCCCCTTTTACCTGTTCAGTTTCAGCCAGGATAAAATCCTGACCCTCGAAGATGCCATGCTCCGGGCCCGCACCACACTCGCGCCCGAAAACCTCGCACAGTTGCAGTTTTTTGAAAACAGCAATGATTATGTGTTTCTGAAAAAACAAAACGGTCAGGATATCTGGATGCGAGGTAATTACAAACTGGCAGGAAATGAATGGCCATTTCTTACACTGCCGGGACTTAACAGATTTATGGAGGAAGCTGGCTCCGACACTTTCAAAACCATGCCGGTGATCCGTTTTGGAACAGATGGATGGATAATGAATAATAAAGGAAATAAGATCCGTTATAATCCCATTACCAAAAAAATTACACTGCTGCTCTCAAAAGAACTGGCAGCCATGGAGAATGCGGAAGAAAGCACTACCGGCTTTACGGCATATCTTGATAAACACAATCTGTTTGTCAGTAATCCCGATAAACAGATTTACCAGGTAACTACGGATGGCAGTAAAGATATTGTCTATGCTTCTTCCGTACACCGCGATGAGTTTGGAATCAGCAAGGGAATTTTCTGGAGTACCAAAGGCACTAAACTGGCTTTCTACCGGATGGACCAGAGTATGGTGAACGATTATCCCATCATCAACTGGTCTGAAAGACCCGCCCGCGCCGAACTGATCAAATACCCGATGGCCGGTGATAAAAGCCATCATGTACGGGTGGGTGTTTTTAATACGGCTACTGAATCCACCATCTGGCTGAAAACCGGAATACCCGTAGAACAATACCTGACCAATATTGCCTGGAGTCCGGATGATAAATATGTTTTTATCGCTGTACTGAACAGGGAACAAAATCATTTGAAGCTGAATCAATATGATGCAACAACCGGTGATTTTGTAAAAACATTATTTGAAGAGCAAGACGAGAAATATGTGGAGCCACTGGTGCCGATGCATTTCCTGAAAAATAATCCCGGTCAGTTCATCTGGCAGAGCAACCGGGATGGCTGGAACCAGCTTTATCTTTATGATATAAATGGCAAACTGATCCGTCAGCTGACCAAAGGAAATTGGGAAGTACTGGATGTAAAAGGATTTGACAGCAAGGGCGAAAATTTGTTTTTCGTCAGCACTATTCTTTCTGCCGTCAATAAAAATCTTTGCTCCGTAAATCTGAAGACCGGTAAAACGAACCTGCTTACTCCTTTACCTGGTGTACACGCTGCACAGGTAAGTGTGGATGGCAGCACGGTGCTGGATGTATACAGCACTATTGATAATCCAAGGACGATTCAACTGATCGAAGTAAAAAAACCGGCGAAAAATCCGGCAAAACTTTTATTGCAGGCCGCTAACCCGCTGAAAGAGTTTAGCGCGGTATCCCTCAGCCTCTTTACCCTCAAAAATAAAAAAGGAGACAGCCTGTTCTGCCGGCAGTTTTATCCGGTTGGTTTTTCACCGGATAAAAAATATCCGGTGATCGTCTACTGGTATGGAGGTCCGCATGCACAAATGATTCTCAACAGCTGGAATGGTGGTGCGGGTGATTATTGGTTCCGCTATATGGCCCAGCAGGGTTATGTGGTCTTTACAGTGGATACCCGCGGCAGTGATAACCGGGGCAAGTCCTTCGAACAATCAATTTTCAGAAAATTAGGCGAAGCCCAGCTGGAAGATCTGGAAGCGGGAGTCAACTATCTGAAGGCGCAATCCTATGTGGACAAAGACCGGATGGGATTATTTGGCTGGAGTTTTGGCGGATTTCTGACTACAGATTTTGTTTTGCATTACCCGGGTGTGTTTAAAGCGGCAGTGGCCGGCGGACCGGTGATGGACTG
>JAKQJH010000392.1 GCA_029561255.1 Bacteroidota bacterium
GCAACACTGGTAATCAGCTCTGTTGGTTTCGAAACCATCGAAGTGGCTGTTGCCGGAAAATCATCACTCAGCATCACCCTGCAGCAATCTGCCAGGAAGATTGATGAAGTGGTGGTGATTGGTTATGGACAGGCCAGCAAACGCGACCTGACCGGATCTATTACTAAGATCAGTGGACGTGATATTGCCGACAAACCCAACGTTAACCCGGTTGCTTCCCTGCAGGGTAAAGTAGCTGGTCTGAGCGTGGTAAACTCCGGTACACCCGGCCAGGAACCTGATATCCGCATCCGTGGAACCAACTCATTATCCAGTGCCGGTGTAAAACCGCTTTATCTGGTGGATGGTATCTTTAATGATAATATCAGTTTCCTCAATCCAAATGATATTGAGTCTATCGAAATCCTGAAGGATCCTTCCTCACTGGCCATCTTTGGGGTACGTGGTGCAAACGGTGTAATTGCCATTACAACCAAGAAAGCCAAAACCGGCCAGGTGAATATCAACTTCAATACCACATTCGGTTCAAAGAAACTGGTAGACAAAATTGATATGGTTAATGCAGCAGAGTTTAAAATGCTTTTTGAAGAAGAGCAGGATAACCTGGGTATAACCGGTACGGACCGTTTTGACTTTACCCCCTGGACCGGTAATACGGACTGGGTGGATGCCATGACACAAACCGGTACCATGTCCATGACCAACTTCAGTGTAAGCACAGCTACCGATAAGAACAAATTCTACTTAGGTCTTGGCTATACAGATGAGGAAGGTATTGTGCAGCATGAGCGCCTTCGTAAAATGTCCCTGAACCTGAGCGATGAAGTGAAAGTCACAAAAGGGATTAAACTTGGTTTTACCCTGAATACATTCCGTCAACGTAATCCTTACGGCAATGCCCGCGGCCTGCTCTTTCAGGCCCGCCGTGCACTCCCGGTTACCCCTGTATACAATGATGCTGCCGGTGCCTATTACAACCTGGCTATTCAGTCTTCACAAATGATCAACCCGGCCATGGAGCTGAATGACAACTGGGACAAAGAGCTGAATTACGAAAACCGTTCGGTTGCCAGTGTATATGCTGATATCAGTTTCCTGAAGAACCTGAACTGGCGTTCTACATTCTATGCTGATATGTCTGTGGTGGATGGCCGTAGCTATCGCCCGATAGACAGTCTGTACGATCCGATCGGCGGAACTACGTTTATTCACAACAGTTATAATCGTACAGAAGTTTCACAATCCACTCAGCGTTGGAACAAATTCCAGCAGGATCATATCCTGACTTTCAAAAAGAGCTATGGCGATCATGGCCTGACCCTGACAAGTGGATTCACTACTTATTATAATGAATACCGCGGCTTGTTTGGTTCTATCAAACAATCCCTGACCGGTCTGCCGATTCCCAATGACAAACGTTTCTGGTATCTGGACAACGGATTTGGAGACAAGAGCACTCGTGTTGCTTCTTCCGGTCAGTGGGAAAAAGCCACTGTATCAGGACTGTTCCGTGCATTGTATAATTTCAAAGGAAAATACCTGCTGAACGGGTCTTTCCGCCGTGACTGGTCATCAGCATGGCGCCAGGATTATGGCAACCAGGGTGATAATTTCTACTCAGTGGGTGCAGCCTGGGAGGTTAGTAAAGAAGGATTTTTCCAAAACCAGAATGTATTTGATTACCTGAAAGTGAAAGCCAGCTTTGGTGTACTGGGTGTACAGAATACGTATGGATTTGACTACCCTGCTTATCCTTCTCTGGCTACAAATTCCACGGCTGTGTTTGGTACTATTATCGTGCCTGTGTACACTGAAACTTACCTGGCCGACCGTAACCTGCATTGGGAAAAAGTACATGGTAAAGAGATCGGTATTGAGTTTGACATGTTAAAGCGCAAACTGCATGGTGAGGTTGTCTATTACCACAAGAAAACCGTGGATCTGCTGGCACTGATCAGTGCAGGTGCCGGTCTGCAAACACTTACCAACATCGGTGATATGCGTAACCGTGGTCTGGAACTTTCTGCCAGCTACACTCATGAAGTCAAAAAAGACTTCACGGTAACAGTTTCCGGTAATATGACCACATTTGACAATAAATTCCTGAATTCTCCATTTACCTCAAACCCGGATGAACAATACCCCAACCGTACTGTAGCAGGCAACCCGATCGGCTATTTTTACGGTTATGTTGTGGAAGGCGTGTACCAGTCTTATGCAGATAAACTGGCATCCCCGACTATGAACCTTGGCAACAGTTATGGTCCCGGCGATCTTAAGTACAAGGACCTGAACGGAGACGGTGTGGTTAATACAGATGACCGTACGATGATCGGTAACCCGACTCCTGACTTTATTTATGGCGGTAACGTTACTGTAAAGTATAAAGGGCTTGATCTGAGTGTGGATATGCAAGGCGTTTACGGTGGTGAGATCTACCGTTACTGGGGTAGTTCAGAATTGCCTTATACCAAGTTTAACTATCCGAAATTCAAGCTGAACCGCTGGCATGGTGCCGGTACATCAAACTGGGATCCGATCCTGGGCGATGACCACTCCACTAACCGCCTGCCTTCCAGCTATGGTATTGAAGATGGCAGCTACTTCCGTATCAGGAACTTCCAGATCGGGTATAATTTCAACGCTGACATGCTGGCGAGAATGCATATCAAAAGTCTTCGGGCATTCTTTAACATACAGAATCTGAAGACCTGGAAACGCAACTCTGGTTATTCACCTGAATTCGGAGGTTCTCCGACATCATTTGGTATCGATACTGGTAATGACCCGATTCCGATGATTATTTCAGGAGGTATTAATGTCAATTTTTAATAAACGATTGAATTCTATAAAACGAATAATATGAGAAGAAACAAATTTGTATGGTTGATGCTGGCAATAGCCATTGCTGGTACAACATTTACGGGGTGTAAAAAGTTTCTTGACCGCAAACCCTTACAGGCATCCCTGGAGGATCTGAATCAGGGTGGTCTTGAAGGGCAGGTCTTTGGTTTATACGGCTCATTCCTTGACCGGGGTGCTGCTTACCACGGATACAGCAGTATTCCATGGTTTGGTTTCCATTCCTTCCGCGGGGATGATGCCATGAAAGGAAGTAGCCCTGCTGATGGTGCCGACTGGGGCGTGATTTTTGATGATTTCCAGTATCAGAAATCACACTGGGCTCCAACAATTTATTGGGATCAGAACTATAACCTGATAAATAAAGCCAACACCGTACTGCAGATCGCTGACTCACTGGGTCTCACTGATCCGGCATCCAAAGTGAATATCGCTGAAGCCAAGTTCTTCCGCGCACTCACTTACTTCCAGCTGGTCCGTGTATTTGGTGAAGTGCCAAAAATTGATTTCAGAATTTATAATGCCAATGATTCTAAAAAGCCGAAAGCAACAGTTGCTGATATCTATGCCCTGATCGATGCAGATCTGCAGGCAGGCGTGAGTGATCTTCCTGAAAACTGGCTTAATGCCACTGGCAACAGCCGTTTCCCGGGGCGCCTCACCAAGTATACTGCAATGGGCCTGCTGGCTAAAGTTAAAATCTATAGTCAGAACTGGGCGGCCACGCTTGGTCTCTGTCAACAAGTGATCAACTCTGGTAATTACCAGTTACTGAGTAATTATAGTAACCTGTTCAAGGTAGCAGGTGAAAACTCAAAAGAATCCCTTTTTGAAATTCAGGCTGATCTGGGTGCCAATGGCGTGCCCGATAACGGTTATGAGTTTGGGGTAGAGCAGGGAGTGCGTGGATCAGGAGACTGGGATCTGGGTTGGGGATGGAATACACCAACAGATGATCTGGTAAATGCTTACGAAGCAGGTGATGCACGTAAATCAGCCACTATCTTATTTTCAGGCCAGGATGATGGTTATGGTAAAACCGTTCCGGCTTACCCGATTATCCCCCGTTTGTACTGGAATAAGAAAGTATACCCGGAACCTGCTATGCAGACCTATACAGGTCGCCGTCAGAATGCCTGGCTGAATCACTCATTGCTTCGCTATTCTGATGTACTGCTGCTGGCCGCTGAAGCTGCAAACGAACTTGGTGGCGGGACAAACCAGACCAATGCAACCACCTGGGTGAATATGATTCGTAACCGTGCCGGATTACCCAGTATTACGTTTACTTCCCAGGCCCAGATGCGTGCTGCGATCAAGCAGGAAAGACGTATGGAACTGGCTATGGAAGGCGAGCGGTTCTTTGACCTGGTAAGATGGGGTGATGCAGTAACTGTACTTGGCCCGTCTGGCTATACAAACTGCCATAAATATTATCCGCTGCCTCAGACAGCTATTGACTTTGCAGGTGGAGTACTTATTCAAAACCCATGCTGGTAAGATATAATCTTCTCAGGGGATGATCCGATCATCCCCTGATTCCTGATTAATCATTAAAAATTAATAAAATGAAAAAACAAATAAGGAAAATTGGTTTCGCTGCCGGCGCTCTATTGTTGCTGGCTTCCTGCCAGAAAATGTCAAAGCCGGATATGGGCTCTTTCCCCGAGGATTCAAACCCTCCCGGTGGTCCGCTGGCTTTTTATGTTGCTTTTGACGGAACTACAACTAATCCCCTGATGAATGCAGTGGATAGTATTCGCGCAAACTTTGCTGCAGACAATCCGCTGGCATCTGTGGATGGCATTAAAGGGAAAGCAGTGAAAGGCGAGAATAAGAAGTTTGTCAAATACGCCAAACCAAACGATTGGGCCAAAAATGCCAAGAGTTTTACTATTTCGTTCTGGTATAAAAGCAATGGCCAGACAAAAAACAATACAGGTACCAATGGTCCGGAATATATTATGAGCTTCAAATCCAGCAATGGTCACTGGTCAGGGGCACAGGCCCTCATTTTCCTGGAAGGGGATAATACTGCATGCGCTATTAAGACTATGTTTGTGGATAAGAACAATGGCGATGCCTGGTTTACCTGGGAAGGTGGTAACCAGATTGCCGGAATGATGAACGACGCCTGGCATCATATCGCCCTCGTGTATAATGCCACCACCAGCGTAATGACTTGTTACCTGGATGGAGCAGCCCGGCCCACAACCGGAAACTGGGGTACACATGGCAACCTGAATATGGATGAAAGTAAAATAACTGAAATGCGGATTGGTTCAGGTCCTTCAAACAGTATTGACACGGATGATTGGCTGGCTTCCACATTTAAAGGAAGTATTGACCAGATCCGTATGTATACTACCGCACTTACTGCCACTGAAGTGTCCAGCCTGTTTACCGGCAAGCTGTAATGAAACATCAGCGGTTGGACTGAATATTTTTTTTGGCAATCGCAGAGCATAAGCAAAAAGGGGCTGAACAATTTATTGTTTCAGCCCTTTTACGCTTTTTTGGCCTAGTCATATTTTGAATTGCACTATATGTTGAGAACTTCCACGACAGCGCTATTATGTTCCTTGTTGCTGCTGTACAGTTGTAGCCGGCAAAAGAAACGCCCCCTTTTTACCTCCCTTTCATCTGCACAGACTCATATCAGTTTTTCAAATCACGTTCCTGAAAAGGAGCGGTTTAATATTCTGTACTACCTGTATTTCTATAATGGCGGGGGAGTGGCTGCCGGTGACATTAATAATGACGGACTCACCGATATCTTTTTTTCCGCCAACCAGAAAGGCAAGAACCGGCTCTATCTCAACAAAGGAAATTTTGAGTTTGAAGATATTACAGATAAGGCCGGAGTGGCCGGTCAATCTGACTGGAGTTCCGGTGTTACAATGGCTGATGTAAACGGGGATGGTTTGCTGGATATTTATGTTAGTTCCGTAAGCAGCAAATTCGGTCTAACAGGGCACAACGAACTTTTTATTAATAATGGCAACAACCGTTTTACGGAGAAAAGTGAAGCTTTCGGATTAGCCTTTTCCGGACTGACAACCCAGTCAGCCTTTTTTGATTATGACCACGACGGCGATCTGGATTGTTATATCCTGAATCAGTCGGACCGGCCGCATGCCAACGTAGTGGATACAGCCAGCCGGCGTAAGTATGATCCGCTTTCCGGGGATGTCCTGCTGCGGAATGACCTCAAAGCCACCGGCCGTTTCACG
>JAKQJH010000402.1 GCA_029561255.1 Bacteroidota bacterium
TCCACGATTTCCTTTACAGAGCGGTTATGTCCCAGGTGAATGATCTCGGCCCCCTTGCTTTGCATAATGCGGCGCATAATATTAATGGCGGCATCGTGACCGTCGAAAAGACTGGCGGCCGTGACAATCCGGACTTTGGGATTCGGAGCTTTACTCATAGTTGTTAGAAAAAGCAAATTTAACAGAAAAAACTAATGCCTGTTAGTCCTGTCAAAGACCGGGATTGCAGTCAGTTGCCTACATTTGCCGCATGCAGCAACTCGTGGAAAGCATCAAATCCCTGTATACAAAATGGAAGGGAGTTCCTCCCGTATCAGCAGATCTCCTGCCCCAGAGCGGCAGTGAGCGCCGGTATTTCAGGTTACATGGTACGGAAGGTACTGTAATCGGCACGTATGGCGCCAATATCAAGGAAAATGAGGCCTTTATTTATTTTACCGATCATTTTAAAACTTCGGACTTAGCGATTCCGGAAATTTACCTGGTCAGTGAGGATAAACAATTTTACCTGCAGGAGGATTTCGGGAATGTATCCTTGCTGAATCACCTGGAATCAAAGGGCTTCACGGATGAAGTCTATGAGCTATTCAAAAAAAGCCTGGAAGCCCTTGCCCGTTTGCAGGTAAAGGGAGATGCCGGACTGAATTATAACAACTGCCTGACCAATAAAGAATTTGGCAAACAGGCGATCATGGCGGACCTGTTGTACTTTAAATATTATTTTCTGGATGCCCTGCGCAAACCGTATGATAAACAGAAACTGATCGATGATTTTGAAGCACTGAGTAATTACCTCACCCATACTGAATACAAATATTTCATGTTCCGCGATTTCCAGAGCAGGAACATTATGGTCACTGAAGACAACGAAGTACATTTTATCGATTACCAGGGGGGCATGAAAGGTGCGCCGCAATATGATGTAGCTTCGATGCTCTGGCAGGCACGGGCTAATCTGCCGGATAAATGGAAATACGATCTGCTCGAGGATTATATTGATGCGTTTGAAAATGAAGTGGGACAATCTGTGAACCGGAATATTTTCCAAAGTCAGTACAACGGGTATGTACTGATCCGTCTGTTACAGGTATTGGGGGCATATGGATTCCGTGGATTATTTGAACGGAAAGCGCAGTTCCTGACCAGTATTCCCCTGGCCCTGCGCAATCTGAAAGAATTTTTCCATAACCAGAGCCTGGGTATTTCCGTTCCGGAATTCAGCCGGGTGCTTGACCTCTGCGTAGCGGATGAGATCATTCAGCAGTTTACGCCTACCCAGGCAACGGATAAAACACCACTGGTGATTAAAGTACATAGTTTTTCTTTCCGCAAGCAACTACCATCCGATAACAGTGGCAATGGCGGAGGGTTTGTGTTTGACTGCCGCGGTATCCTTAATCCCGGACGTATTGAGCATATGAAAACACAGACCGGGCGCGACAAGGATGTCAAGGATTTCCTGGAACAGCAGACCAAGATGCCGGAGTTCCTGAACAGTGTGTTTGACATTGTAGACATCACGGTGGAAGAATATATCAAGCGTGATTTTGAAAGCCTGATGATCAGTTTTGGCTGTACCGGCGGGCAGCACCGCAGTGTATATGCGGCGGATGCGATGGCCCGGCATTTACGGAATAAGTTTAAAGTAAAGATTGAACTGCTGCATATAGAGCAGGAAGCCAAGAATTGGCATAACCCTTTACCCGAGAAGCGATGAAGGCAATGATATTTTCAGCGGGTCTGGGTACCCGCTTCAAACCATGGACGGATCATCATCCCAAAGCGCTGGCGGTGGTGAATGGAAAGTCATTGTTGCAACGGAATATTGAATACCTGCAGGAATATAAGGTGCAGGACATCATCGTGAACGTGCATCATTTTGCGGATCAGATTGAAGCCGCCGTAACGGCCAATGATGGCTGGGGCAGCCGGGTAGTAATCAGTGATGAACGGGACGTGGTACTGGAGACCGGGGGCGGCCTGTTAAACGCCAAAGGTCTATTCACCCCCGGGGAACGATTTATTACCTGCAACGCGGATATACTAACGGATTTGAATATACGCAAACTGATCCGTTTTCATGAAACACAGAAGGCCCTGATCAGTTTCGGGGTGACGGACCGTAAATCCTCCCGGGTGTTATTGTTTGATGAAGAGAACCGGCTCTGTGGCTGGCGGAATGTACAGACCGGTGAAGAACGTATTTCAATCGCCAAACCCAACCTGGTGGCCAAGGCCTACAGTTGTGTGGTGATATTTGAGTACGAGATTTTCGAACTGATGAAAAAAGCCGGCTTCAGTGGTAAATTTTCGCTGATTGATGTGTACCTGAAACTCGCCGCCCATCACCGCATCATGGGGTATGATCACAGCGGTGACCGGCTGGTGGATGTGGGGAAGCCGGAGAGCGTAGGGATCGCGGAAAAACAATTCACGTAAAGTACGAAGTACAAAGTACGAGGTTGTTCGCCGTACTTCGTACTTCGTACCTCGTACTTTGTATTTCCGTACTTCGTACCTCGTACCTCGTACTTATCACTGGTTTATCTTTTAAATAAATATATCTTATACATGAAGAAGTTCTTGCTTGTCATCAGCAGCTGTTTTATACTGACTTCCGTATATGCTCAATCTTCCTACGATCACCGGGCCGTATTTAATCCGCAGTTTTATCCTTACCCGGGTAATGATTACAGGAGTGCAAGCGGTGAACCCGGACCGAAATACTGGCAGAACAAAGCGGATTATTCCATTCAATGCAAACTGGATACCGATTCGCATACGGTTACAGGCACAGTGACTATCTCCTATACCAATAACAGTCCGGACAACCTGCGTTTTCTCTGGTTGCAACTGGACCAGAATATATATAATAAGGGTTCGCGTGGATCAGCCACTACTACTCAAACCGGGGGAAGATGGGCAAATGCCGGATTTACTGATGGATACAGGTTTACCAGTATTCAACTGGAACGGAATGGTACACCGGAAGCTCTCCGTGACACGATGATCACTGATACCCGGATGCAGCTTTTATTGAAAGATGTTTTGAAAAACGGTGAGCAAGTTAAGATCAGCATTGGTTACCAATTTACAATTCCGGAATACGGCACTGACCGGATGGGCCGGTTGAAAACAAAAAACGGGATCGTGTATGAAGTGGCGCAATGGTTTCCCCGCCTTTGCGTGTATGATGATATCCAGGGATGGAATACCTTGCCTTATATTGGGGCCGGTGAGTTTTACCTGGAATACGGGGATATTGATTTCAGCATAACGGCTCCTTCCGAACTCATT
>JAKQJH010000410.1 GCA_029561255.1 Bacteroidota bacterium
TTGGTCTCCAAGGCCCCCCCGCCCCCCAAAGGGGGGATCTCAGACTCAAACTGACCGAACCATTCTTTAATGTTAGCCAGTGGTCCCTCTCCATCGGGGCCAGGTCCGTATTTATCTACTACGGGTAACTCTAATGGTAATTGATCTACTGATAAGGGATAAGCTATTCCGTTCTTCCAGACAATCGGGAAGGGTTCGCCCCAGTAACGCTGGCGGCTGAAAGCGGCATCCCGCATTTTATAATTCTTCTTGCGTGTCCCGATTCCTTTTTCCTCAATGGCGGTGACGGCCACTTCGATCGCGTCCTTCATCAGGAGTCCGTTCAGGAAACCGGAATTCTCCAGGGTCGCTTCCTTGGTCGGGTTGGCTTCCTCGCCATTGTAATAAGCTCCGATGATATTGGTAATGGGAATATTGAAATGACGGGCAAACTTATGATCCCGTTCATCCCCGCAGGGCACGGCCATGATGGCCCCGGTACCATAACCGGCAAGCACATACTCAGAGATCCAGATAGGAATTTCGCGGCCATCAAAGGGATTGATGGCATAAGCGCCGGTAAACACCCCGCTGATCTTTTTCTCGGCCATGCGTTCACGTTCACTGCGGCTCTTTACATAAGCCAGGTATTCATCCACAGCTGCTGCCTGTTCAGTCGATTTCAGTTCCTCCACTATATCCAGTTCAGGTGCCACCACCATAAAGTCAACACCAAAGATTGTATCGGGCCTTGTAGTGTATACCCTGAGTTTTAAAGCCCCCTCTAAATCTCCCCCTAAAGGGGAGACTTCCGAAGACCCTGTTTTGGGAAGAACCGAAACAGTATTGGACAGTAAATCAGTAATCTTTTTTACAACTGTCTCTGGGTCCCTGTTTACATCTTCATTTGTGAATCTAACTTCTGTAAAGCCTTGGCCTGTTAAGAAACGGGTTCTTTCTTTATCATAAAATTGAATCTCAGGATTATTATGGTAGCCCCCATCAATTTCAATAGTGACCATTTTGTCCAAACAAGCAAAGTCTACAATATATGACCCAATAATATGTTGCCGGCGAATATGAAAACCAGTTTTATTTGCTCTTAATAATTGCCAGAGAATCTGTTCTTCTGATGTTGGGTTCTTCCTTTTTTCTTCTGCCAAAGATTTGGTTATACTATACAGTGACGAGGTTGCGGTTTGGTAACGGGGTGCCGTTTCCTCCCCCTTAGGGGGAGACAGAGGGGGCTTTTTGACTTCAAAATCAATCTCCGCCCCACTCGACCTTCCAATCCAGTTCGTCTGCATTTCCTTCATCGCATCACTGAATTCGATCCGCTCCAGTCCTTCGAGCAGGCGGTCAGCATACTCTGTAATGCGCAGGTACCACTGGCGGAGTTTCTTTTTCACTACCGGGTGACCGCCGCGTTCGCTCACGCCATTCACCACTTCATCGTTGGCGAGCACGGTACCGAGGGCTTCGCACCAGTTTACTTCGCCATAGCCACAAAAGGCCAGGCGGTATTGCATCAGGATATCCTGCTGTTGTTTTTCGTCAAAGGACTTCCATTCAGCCGCTGTAAATTTTATCTTTTCATCACCCGGACAAGCATGAGCACTGTTACCTTCTTTTTCAAAAACGGCCACCAGGCTGTCGATTGATTCCGCTTTGGCAGTCTGCCGGTTGAAGAAGGACCCGAACAATTGCAGGAAGATCCACTGTGTCCACTTATAATAAGAAGGATCGCTGGTCTGTACTTCCCGCTCCCAGTCGAAACAGAAACCGATATTATCGAGCTGTTTTTTGAAGGTTTCAATATTCTTCTTGGTGGTTACGGCCGGATGCTGACCGGTATCGAGTGCATATTGTTCGGCCGGCAGTCCGAAACTGTCGAAGCCCATCGGGTGCAGGACATTGAATCCTTTCAGTCTTTTATAACGGCTGTAGATATCCGAAGCGATATAGCCCAATGGGTGACCCACATGCAGACCGGCCCCGCTGGGATAGGGAAACATATCCAGTACATAAAATTTGGGTTTGCTGAAATCATTGTTCACCTGGTAAGCGTTATCTGCCTTCCATTTTGCCTGCCATTTTTTCTCAATGTCCCTGAACTGGTATTCCATGTGTGTTCCTTCTTTCTTTTTAATACGATGATCACTGCCGGGTAACCCGGACAGCTTTAACATTATCTTTAACGGATGCGGCAATATGTGCCATTTGTACCCGTTAAATTGGGGTGCAAAAATACTGAATACAGCCCGAAAGATCGGCTGTATCTGTAACAGCCTGAACCCGGCAAATCCAGCCCCTGAAAAGGCAACAGGATTGGGTGTAAAAGGCTATTTTTGCCGTAATCCATTCATCGCTAAAAGAAATCGCATGTCCCAAGCAGGTAAAGCCTCGATCAAAAGAGGGAAACCGTCCTATTTTATGTCTATCCTGGGTGTAACCCTGGTTTTGTTCTTCCTGGGCATTATCGGGCTGATCGTTATCAACACCAATAAACTGTCGGATCATTTCAAGGAAAATGTAACCGTGAGTGCCTATCTGCGGGGTGACCTGAATCCCAAGGACAGTACGGAACTGGTCAATTATGTAAGTGCCAAACCCTATATCCGGGAGTTCACGTATGTAACTAAAGAGATTGCGAAAAAGAAATACCTGGCGGATGGTAATAAGGATTGGTCAGAAGTGCTGAACGAGAATCCTCTCCCCAACAGTATCGACTTCAAAGTAAAAAACGAATACCTCAACACAGATTCGCTGACCGCTATCAAAGCTGATCTGAAAGCCCAGACTTATGTGAGTGATGTGGAATATCCCGAGGCACTGATCAGTCAGATGAGTACTAATCTCCGTAATATCAGCCTGGGCATCCTCATCGTGGCCATCGTGCTGGCAATTGTGGTGATTGTACTGATCGATAATACCATCAAACTGGCCATGTTCAGCAACCGTTTCCTGATCAAGACCATGCAGATGGTTGGGGCCACCCGCTGGTTTATTGCCAAACCGATGAATGTAAGGGCGGTGATCAATGGTGCCCTGAGTGGGGTGATTGCGGCAGTAGCGGTGATCCTGTTCCTGATGGTCATCGAGAAATTTATTCCTGAAATGAAAGCCATCCACGATAATACCAGCCTCGTGCTGCTTTTTGTTGGTCTGATCTTTCTCGGTATTGCCATTACTGTATTCAGCACCCACCGGAGTGTGATTAAGTACTTGAAAATGAAGCTGGACGATCTATATTAGCGAGAAGCGAGAAACGAGAAGCGAGAAGGTATCCTAAAGCAGTATGAACCTGATATTTAAAGATATAGTCCTAAAAAAAGACCCTTCTGGCTTCTTGCTTCTGGCTTCTAGCTTTTCCCTATATTGCACCTCCTAAAATGACCCCAAATGAGTGAATCAAAAAATACATCGATGTTCAGCAAAGAAAACTATATCTGGATGCTGGCCGGACTGATCCTGATTGCCCTGGGTATGTTTTTAATGTCTGGCGGGAAAAGCAATACCGATCCGGCTGTTTTTAACAAAGAAGAAGTTTATAGTCCTATCCGGATTACCGTAGCCCCGATACTGATCCTGGCCGGGCTGATCGTGGAAGTTTTTGCGATTTTTAAGAAACCCAAAGCTGCCTGAGTGGCGGATTAAATAAGTAAGAGGCTGTATCCATCCGATCAGCCTCTTTTTTTTAGCCTTTTTTTAAAGACATACCTTTACGCTTCCAAGCCAAAAACAACCTCATGACAACAATAGAAGCCATCATCATTGCCATCGTGGAAGGACTGACCGAGTTCCTGCCTATTTCATCGACCGGTCATATGATCATTGCCGGGAAACTGCTGGGTGTGGAAGACAATGATTTTACCAAGCTCTTTACGGTAGGTATTCAACTGGGAGCTATCCTGGCGGTGGTGGTATTATATTGGAAAAAATTCATGACCCCGCTGACCCAGGGGAAAAAAGGCTGGAACTTTTACCTGAAATTGCTGGTGGCTGTTTTACCGGCATTGGGACTGGGTTTTCTTTTATCCGATTATATTGATACGCTGCTGGAAAGTTCGCTCACCGTGGCGATTACGATGATACTCGGCGGAATTGTGCTTTTATTTATTGATAATGTTTTTAAAGATCATCCTATCACTACCGAAGAACAGATCAGTTTCCCCACCGCATTTAAAATCGGACTCTGGCAATGTGTGGCCATGATTCCAGGGGTAAGCCGGAGTGCGGCCAGTATCATAGGGGGTATGCAACAGAAACTGACCCGCAAGCTGGCGGCTGAATTTTCCTTCTTCCTGGCGGTTCCCACGATGGCCGCCGCAACGGGTTATAAGATGCTGAAAGGATATAAATCACTGGGGGCCGAGGATATAAAACTCTTTGCCATCGGGAATGTGGTAGCCTTTATCGTAGCCATGCTGGCGATTAAATTCTTTATCGGGTTTCTGCAGAAGCATGGTTTCCGCCTGTTTGGCTATTACCGGATCATAGGTGGTATTGTGTTACTGGTGCTCCTGGCCACCGGGTACCTGAAAAGCTGAAATATCCCCTGAACAGGGTAGTCAGCGTTCCGCATTCATTTCCTATCTATGCGTGTAAATAACAGTATGAAAAAGTATATCCTCCTGCTGCTTGTTCCTTTCCTGGCCGCCTGCAGCAATTATGGTTCAAAAGCCACTTCTGACAAAATTGAAGTGTATTACAAAGATGGAATCAGCAAAGAACAGGCGGAAAATACTGCCCGTTTGTTTGATCAGTTGCTGAATGAAACCAGTCCGGATGACTATTCCAAAAAAAGTTTTCAGTTATTAAAAAACGGGGATACCATTTTACTTAAAATGGTAGCGGATAAATCCAAACTCAGTGCTGTGGGGGATGATGCGTTTTACGCCATTGCCACCATGGTATCCGACAGTGTGTTTGCCGGGGCAGTGGTCAACCTTACGCTCACGGATAATACATTTAAGGGATTTAAGAATTATGCCTACCGGAAGAATGCAGTGTCCTCCTGGGGCGAAAAGTATACCGATGGATTAATAGAAGTTTATGATGATGGTGTTGGAACCCCGGCAGTAAAAGAGCTGGCTTCTTTTATGAACAGTTATTTCAGTCCGCAGACCACGTTCAGTTTCCAATTGACAACAAACGAGGCAAAGGAAGTGATTGCCCGGATGGTGGCGAATCCTGACAGGATGAGCTTCTTCACTGAAGATGTGTTGCAGGAAATCAGCAAGGGCATTTCGGACAAGGTATTTAACGGGTCACCGGTTCATTTTGAACTGACCGATACAAAGTTTAAACCCCTGCGGCGTTATTCCTATCCGGCAGATGCAGCCGGCATGCAGTAAAAGATATACCCTTTTAAACCTATGGGCTGTACCGGTAATGGTATGGCCCCTTTTTTTGGATTGTGTGCCAATTTCCTATATTTACCTAAAGCAAGCATTCATGCAGACGGCTCCGAAAAAAGTAGTAAACGCCTGGGCGATGTACGACTGGGCGAATTCAGTGTACAACCTGGTAATCACGACCACTTTCTTTCCCGCTTATTATTCCGCTGTTACCAAACCTGAAAATGAAGGTTTTGAAAACGGGGTGCATTTTCTCGGGCGGAATTTCGTCAACACCGAACTGAAAGATTATGTACTGGCTTTTGGCTTTTTGGTAATTGCCGCCGCTTCACCGATTCTTTCATCCATTGCCGACTACAAGGGAAATAAGAAAATTTTCATGCGCTGGTTTTGCTACCTGGGCGCCCTGAGCTGTTCGATGATGATTTTCTTTGATGAAACCAATGTAGGATTCGGTTTGCTCTGTTTTATGTTTGCCGGTATTGGTTTCTACGGCAGCCAGGTATTTTATAACTCATACCTGCCGGACATTGCGGCTGAAGCCGACCGGGACCGGATCAGCGCCCGAGGTTATTCATTTGGCTATATCGGGAGTGTACTGATGCAAATGATCGGTTTTGCGCTGGTGATGCTGATGGAAGACAAAGGCCTGGCTCTTCAGCTCACTTTTCTCCTGGTGGGCATCTGGTGGATCGCATTTGCCCAGATTCCGCTGAAATGGTTACCCATCAGCAGCCGCTCAGAGCGTAAATCCAAAAAACATGTACTGGTCAACGGTTTTCATGAATTAAAACTGGTCTGGAACCAATTAGTTCATATGCCAGTACTTAAACGTTTTCTATCTGCATTCTTTTTTTACAGTATGGGGGTGCAGACGGTCATGCTGGTGGCTATTGATTTTGGTTTAAAGGAATTAAAACTGGCAGATGATAAACTGATCATAACCGCAGTCATAATTCAATTGGTGGCCATTGCCGGAGCCATCGGGATGTCGAGGTTATCGGAAAAATTCGGAAATATCCGCATCCTCCTGCTGACCGTTATACTCTGGATAGGCGTTTGTATTACCGGGTATTTTATTACCACTGAATTTCATTTTTATATACTGGCCGCATTAGTCGGACTCGTTATGGGCGGCATACAATCACTCAGCCGTAGTACCTATTCCAAACTTATGCCTGAAACTAAAGACACCACCTCCTTCTTTAGTTTTTATGATGTGACTGAAAAACTGGCCATCGTGAT
>JAKQJH010000411.1 GCA_029561255.1 Bacteroidota bacterium
CGGGACAGATAAATGATAGGCCGCACATGCAAATGTGTTACAGGATCCGGCTTATGGCTTGTAGCTATTTTTTCAGTTGTCAGCTGTCGGATGTTAGTTGTCAGGAAACAGCCCCTTCTGAAAAATTTTATTTTATAAAACCTGTCCATTCAACTTACATTATCTTCTTTTTTACTTTCGAAGCGAAATGATCTTGTCACCCTGAGTAGTCCCGCTAAATATTTATTTCAGGGATTCAGCAGGCTTTACAGCGGGACGTATCGAAGGGCCTTCTCGCTTCTCGCTTCTAACTTCTAGCTAAATTGCCTGCAATTTCCATCATCCACGCAATCCCCAGATGCACCATCAATCCGCCCCAGATGGATCGTGTATTATAAACCACTATCCCTAATAACAGTCCGCCGAAATAAGAACTGATACATTCTCCAAGGGGTTTTCCAAAATGAATACTGCAATAAAATATAGCCACAGGCAGGATTGCCTCTTTCCCCAACCAACGGGCAAATCCGATAATAAGAAATCCCCGGAAGAAAAGTTCAATGGTCAGAAAATCGGAACCATAAGACAATTCAAACAAAAGCGCCTGCCAGCCGGGTATTTCGTTTAAAGAACTGTGTGGTGCCAGCATTTTCAGTTTTGGATACATCGCCTGGAAGTCAGGCTGTGTGGCTGCAAGGGAAATCAGGGGCAGCATGAATAGTAACATCAGCAGGTAAGGACGCCAGTCTGGAATCTTCTTTAAGGTACCCCAGGCTGTATCTTCTTTTATAAACCATTTACGGATCAGCAGCAAGGATAGGGACACGATGGCCAGGAGGAACGGCCAGTGCAGTATTTTATTCCAGAACTGATTGGTGTACGAGTCAGCAGAAAAAACAAAATGAACATGCAGGGTATACTTCAGGGCAAATAAACTAACGGCAAAAAGAAAGAGTCCGTAAAAAGAAGCAGGGAGTGGGAGCGCCGGTCGGGAGATCTGCCGTTGCAGCCAGACCGGAATGCCAAAAGCAACCATAAAGACCACCGTCCATGCCAGAAGTTTAACCAGGTAAAAACTATTTTTTCCGATCATCCGGTCAAGGTGAAAATAGTAATTCAGGAAGATCAGCAAAGCACAAAAAATACTACTCAGTAATAAAATTTTTTTATCACTGTGCAGCAGGTAGTTGCGGATATAATTCAGGATGTTTTTCAACATGGCTAAAGTAATTTTTTTTTATCGCTTTAAACTTTCCTGCGCCAAACACTTCCAAATTTTCGTTAAACATTTAAACACAAAAAAAGTATAGCCATGAAAACTTTAAACCTTTCTTTTAAATTGTCCGCGGTTATTGCCGCCCTCTTCCTCTTTGCCCTGGTATCCTGTCAGAAAGAAGGAAGCCTGTCTTCCACCGAAACCGTTGCCGTGACCGAAGAAGAGGCCGTAACGTATTCCGATGAAAGTACACAGACGGAAGCCAGTTTTGATGACGTGGAAGATGTCAGTATGCTGGCCGCTGATGAAGAAGGCGAAACCAGTATGAATGGCCGTGGCGGTGAAACCGGCCGCCTGTTTCCTTTTGTGGAACTGCGCCTGCGTCTCGGTACCTGTGCAGACATTACGGTTTCCCCGAATGACAGCACGTATCCCAAAACAATTACCATTGATTTCGGACCCAACGGTTGTCTTTGTGCCGATGGTAAAATCCGCCGTGGTGCCATCGTGATTCACCTGACCGCGCCGATCCGCCGTCCTGATGCAGTTATGACCATTACCCTGGATAATTTTTACCTGAACCGGGCTAAAATTGAAGGCACCAAAATCGTTACCAATCTCAGTGAAAACGGGAATATCAAATTCACCGTACAGGTGGTGGGAGGTAAAGTAACACATCCGAACGGTCGGGGTTACAAATACGATGGTATCAAATATGTAAAACAGATCGAGGGGGGTGCCACCCGTCAGCTGCGCGATGATGTGTACAGCCTGGAAGTACGTTCCAAAACAGAATTCACTAATGGGCTGACCATTAACCTGAATACCGAATCGCCCCTGATCAAGAAAATGATCTGTCCCTGGATCAGTGACGGTACCCTGAAAATTAAGATCAACAGCCGTATCCTCTTCCTGAACTACGGGGCTCCGAGCAACGGGGATTGTGATAACAAAGCCCTGCTGACCTGGAACAACGGCAACAACCATCGACTGATTACCCTGCCTTAATCCTTATGTATTGTTGATGAAAACTCCTCCCTTAATCCGGGAGGAGTTTTACTTTTGTGCCATGCGCTATTTATCTGTCTGTCTGATCATCCCCCTCGTATTCTTCTCTTGTAATTCCGTGGATAAAAATAATCCGGAGACCATACTACCGGGCAACTGGTTCGTCCTTTATCCGGTAGAAGAACTGCAGACCCGAAAACAGGAAGAAGTATACGCGGCCACGCAGGATTCCCTGACCAATCTGAAATGCCTGAAGCTGCTCCGGTTTTCGAAGAATGGAGATTTTAATCAGCTCGACAGTATCTCCATTAAAGGCACCTGGAATATGAAAGAAGAAGGTGTAGTGCAGGTAGCAGGAGGGGGGCATGGATTCGATCGTTTTCAAACCCGGTTTACGGGGTATAAAAACAGGGTGTTGAAACTAACTGAACTGGCGGATGCCCGGGGCGAAAAATTAAAACTGGTCTGGCATTTATTAAGAATTGATAAAGGCAATGCTACCACTCTCTTTGATGAAGCGAATAACAAATGGCGATATAAAGCCATAAAAAAAGAGTCCGATAATGAAATCAGGGAACGATTGGTTCAGATGCTGGAATACTATGCCGCCTATTTTCAATTGATCGCAGATGAGTCCTCTTTTTTCATGCCCTCCCGGGTGATCCTGCCCTTTAAGTTTTACCAGCACGGTATTGGGTTAAAAGCCTTTGATCCCGAAAGTAAATTCGCCCAACTCTTTTATTCAACCGAACAGGCGAAGTTTGCCAGTTATGTTTTGGAAGGAGCCATTGGCCGTGCCAGTTTTGACTTCAAAGACAACAGCAGCTACAGCCGGGAGTATGTGAAAATGCTGGAGGAACTGGCGAAGCAAGTGAGGAAACAAGTCAGTAGTCGTTAGTCGGGAGTCGGTAGTCAACAGCCCATTCTAACTAGTCGGGAGTTCGTAGTCGGGAGTCGGTAGTCAACAGCCTCTTCTAAGCAGATTGCTCTTGTCACCCTGAGCGTGTCGAAGGGTGAGCAGGTCAAAGTACATTTTGATTAGTCGTGCTTCGGCAAGCCTGCCTGTCCGGCAGTCAGGCTCAGCATGACAACCGCTTTCACCCTGCGTCGTATCGAAGGGATGACGCCCGTACTTTATTCTATGTAATACTTCACCAGCGTCGATACCTTTTGCAGTTTCACCACCGGACTACCCATGACGGCTTTTTCCTGCCGGTATTTAATAACACCCACACCGGGCATGAAGCAGACCTGGTCCTTCCGGAAATTGCGGGCATTTTTTTCAATGAAAAGATAATGACTGAAATCGCCGGCAGGAGTGGAGAGGGTGCCGGTCATTTTGAGTGAGCGGCCGATGGCTGCCGCATCTTCAAACGCAGTGAGATAACGAAGGGAATCGCCTGCAAAAAGACCATACTCTTTTTTCACATCCTTGATTCCTTCCATGAACATACGGTCTTCCATGCTGAAGAGGGCCGAATCACTGGCATACATTTTCTCCGGAAGACCCACGCTGATATTCGATTCCCACCATACCAATCCATCATTTAATGAACGGTAAGTGCCGGTAAAGCGCAGGGTGTCATATTGTACCTGTTTGAAAACGCCATCAGTAAAAAGGGAATCCTCATAGATCCAGAAATTGTTACTGTTCATCGGCATGAGTCCACAAAAACTACCAGTGCAGGGATAACTAATCACCGAATCGGCGGAATAACTGCGTCCGGACGGATTGCTGGTCTGAACTGAACATGCGGATTTCGATTCAGGAACTGACAGGGATTCTTTTTTGCAGGAAGACAGGCATAAGATGCCTGCAATGAAGAGGATAAACGTTTTTTTCAAAGGGTCGTTTTTAAAAGGTACGGGCCGCTAAAGTAATAGCCGGTTTTTATAACTCATAATTTTACTACGTATTTTTTCACCTCTTTCCTTGTTATTCGACGCACAGTATTGAAGATGAATTCATTGCCTTTCAATTTGGGCAATAAAAAACCCGGACTATCCGGGTTTTATTTAAAAATCAATCGTAGTTCTACTATTTGAAGATGGTTCCAAAGAAGGTCTTCATGTCATTCCAGGAAGCCGTATCTGCCGCTGGGTTATATGAAATCGGGATTTTGAATTTCTCCCCGGTAGCAGTGGCATCCGGATTGCTGAAGGCGTGGGTGGCTCCATCATATACTTTGAATGTATATTTTGCGCCGATAGAATCCATTTGTTTGCGGAACTGGGCTACCTGTTCAGCAGGGACAAAAGGATCAGCTCCGCCATGACAAACCAGCACCTGGGCTTTCAGTTTAGCTTTATCGGGAGTAACCACCTGCAGACCGCCATGGAAACTCACGACACCCACCAGGTCTTCACCCAGATTGGCCATATTGAGAACCTGGGTACCACCAAAACAATAACCGATCGCGGCGATCTTACTGGTATCTGCCAGTTCATATTTGCGGACCACATTCAGGGCCGCATCAAAACGTGCCTGGGCCATCAGGGGATTCATATAAAAAGGACCAGCCAGTTTTTCGGCATCCGTGGGATTATCCGCTCTTTTGTTATTGCCATAAAAGTCTACGGCCATCGCCAGGTAACCCAGAGAAGCCAGATCACGCACCCGGCGTTTGATATAATCATTCATACCCCACCACTCATGTACCACCAATACCACAGGACGTTTGCCGGTAATACTGCTGTCCCAGGCTATATAGCCATCCATCACCAGGCTGTCTTTTATGTTTTCAGCGGAATAAGTAATGGCCTCGGTTTTAATAACAGGCTCTTTCATGCTTGTTTCTTTTTTGTCATCGGTGTTGTTATTACAGGAAATACTGATCAGGGCCAGGCTGGTCAGCAGCGGGAAAAAATACTTTTTCATTATAATTGGTTTGTGTTTTTGATCCGGGTTTAAAGATCGTAAATTATAAGGTATCGGGAAACTATAACATACCGTTGTCCCGGATGTTTAAAATTAATCCAAACCGCATCTTTCCACTATATTTGCCCCATGACAATCGAAAAATTACAGGATATGCGGTCCCGCATTGCCGGGATAAGGAGGTTTCTTTGACGTCGCTAACCGACAATATAAGATAGCCGAAGACAAACAACTGTCGCTGAGCCCAGGCTTCTGGGACGATAATAAGCGGGCGACAGAAATTCTCAAAAGCATCAAATTAAACGAGTACTGGGTGAAGCTGTATGAAACAGCGGAGGCCGGGGTGGAAGACTTTGCCGTCTTGTTTGAGTTCTGGAAAGGGGGCGATGCCACCGAAGAGGAAACCAAAGAGGCGTACGAACAGGCCATTGCCTTACTCGATGATGCGGAATTCAAAGCCACCCTCAATGAGCCGGAAGATGAACTTCCTGCCGTGTTGCAAATCAATTCCGGTGCCGGCGGTACCGAAAGCCAGGACTGGGCCGAAATGCTCGCCCGGATGTACCGCATGTACGGGGAAAAACAGGGCTGGAAAGTAACCGAAATGGACTGGCAATGGGGCGATGGAGCCGGAATCAAAACCTGCACCCTGCAGTTTGAAGGTCCCTTTGCCTATGGATTCCTGAAAGCCGAGAGCGGCGTACACCGACTCGTCCGTATTTCCCCATTCGACAGCAATGCCCGACGCCACACCTCTTTTGTGAGCGTGTATGTATACCCCATGGTGGATGATACCATCAATATCGAAATCAACCCGGCGGATGTGAAAATGGAAACCTCCCGAAGCGGGGGAGCAGGCGGACAGAATGTAAACAAAGTGGAAACCAAGGTTCAGCTGACCCACTTACCTACCGGAATCGTGGTGGTTTGTCAGCAGGACAGGAGCCAGTTGGGTAACCGCGAACTGGCCATGCAGATGCTCCGCAGCAGATTGTATGAAATGGAATTACAGAAACGGAATGCGCTGAAAGATGCCACCAATGCCAAAAAGAAAAAGATCGAGTGGGGCAGCCAGATCCGCAGCTATGTATTCCATCCGTATAAAATGATCAAAGATCACCGCACCGATTTCGAAGTGGGCAATGTGCAACCGGTCATGGACGGTGAACTGGATGGATTTATCAAGGCTTACCTGATGAGTGAGAAGGAAACCGGTGAATAACCGGCTGTGCGTTTCCATAACAAACTATCTACCTTTACTTAATAAATCAGTACTATGAGTTTTGGAACTTTTTCATACCCGATGCCGGTCAATGAACCGGTACTGAATTACGGACCCGGATCTCCTGAAAAGAAAAGATTAAAGGAAGTACTGGCAGAACTCAAAAGCCAGGAGGCCGATGTGCCGATGTATATCGGAAGCAAAGAAGTACGGACCAATAAAAAAGTGGCAATGCATCCGCCCCATGAAAAAGCCCATACCCTGGGTTATTTCCATGCCGGTGAAGAAAAACATGTTCATCTGGCGATCGATGCGGCCCTTGCGGCCAAAGAAAGCTGGGCCGCCACCACATGGGAAAACCGCGCCAATATCTTTTTAAAAGCGGCTGACCTGATCGCTACCAAGTACCGCCCTTATATAAATGGCACCACCATGCTGGGTCAGAGTAAGAATGCTTTCCAGGCCGAGATCGACAGTGCCTGTGAACTCATCGACTTCCTCCGTTTTAACGTACATTATCTCTCTGAAATCTATAAGCAACAACCGATCAGCAGTCCGGGTATGCACAACCGCCTGGAGTATCGTCCGCTGGAAGGTTTTGTACTGGCCGTAACCCCGTTCAACTTCACCGCTATCGGTGGTAACCTGCCCACTTCGGCCGCCCTCTGCGGCAATGTGGTGGTATGGAAATGCGCCAACACCCAGGTATACTCCGCTCAGATGTTTATGCGGATTATGAAGGAAGCCGGACTGCCGGATGGCGTAATCAACCTGATCTATGTAGACGGACCAACGATCGGACGGGTCTGTTTCAATCACCGTGAATTTGCGGGCGTACACTTTACAGGTTCAACCGGGGTGTTCAATAATATGTGGGAGACCATTGGTAAAAATATGCCGAACTACCGCAGCTATCCCCGCATTGTCGGAGAAACCGGTGGAAAGGATTTTGTGATGGTACATAAAAGTGCCGATCCCGATGTGGTGGCTACCGCTTTATTAAGAGGGGCTTTTGAGTACCAGGGACAAAAATGTTCAGCGGCCTCCAGGGCCTATGTTCCTTCCAATATAGCAGAAGAAGTGAAGAAGAAACTGATCGCCGGCGTTAAGAGTTTCAAAATGGGTACGGTGGAAGACTTTACCAATTTTGTCAATGCCGTGATTGATGAAAAAAGTTTTAACAGTATTAAACGCTATATCGATAACGCGAAGAAAGATCCCAAGGCAGAGATATGGGTTGGTGGAAAATGCGATAGTAAAAACGGATGGTTTATTCAACCCACGGTGATCCAGGCAAAGGATGCGAAGTATGTGACCATGTGCGAGGAAATCTTCGGCCCGGTACTGACCGTATATGTATACCCGGCCAACAGTTTTGAAAAGACACTCGAACTGGTGGATAAAACCTCGCCATATGCACTGACCGGATCCATTATTTCGCAGGACCGGGCAGCGGTGGAACTGGCCACGAATAAATTGAGAAATGCGGCGGGTAATTTTTATATCAATGATAAACCGACCGGTGCCGTGGTGGGACAACAACCATTCGGCGGGGCCCGGGGCAGTGGTACCAATGATAAAGCCGGTTCTATCCTGAATCTATATCGCTGGCTGAGTCCGCGTACGATCAAGGAAACCTTTAATCCCCCTACGGATTATCGTTATGCATTTCTTGGAGAAGAATAAGTGGTTTGTCAATACGGCGTTGTAACTTGAACTATAAAACCGGATCATGGCAGTAATCATAACATCTGAACAACTGGCGGCGAATATTGCGGTACTGGCCACTGCGCTCAGTCAGCGGCATCCTGATTTTGCGGACGTGGTTTTTGTGGGTATTCAGCAGGGCGGGGCCGTGCTCGGGGAACAACTCGTGGCAGAACTGCAACGCATGCACCCTGGCCGTACCATTCCGTACGGACAACTCGATATTACTTTTTACCGGGATGATATCCGGAAGAATATTATTCCTCCCGATAAGATGAATATCCATTTTGGGGTGGAAAATAAAACCGTGATCCTGATCGATGATGTACTGTTTACCGGCCGTACGATCAAAGCCGCCCTGGATGTACTTTTTGATTACGGACGCCCGGCCAAAGTGGAACTCTGTGTGCTGGTAGACCGGAAGGAACACCGGCAATTCCCCATACAGGCTGATTATGTGGGTACTACCGTGGTTACTGAACGTTCTGATAAAGTAAAACTGGTCAACCGCGAGTTTGTCCTCATACCGGGATAACGGTGGATATTTTTATAACAGATAAAACTCATTTACCCTAACTTCGCTTTTTAATGCAACTATCTACGCGACATCTGCTGGGCATTAAAAACCTCACGAAGGAAGATATCTCCCTTATTTTATCTACCGCCGAGCAATTCAAAGAAGTCTTACAACGACCCGTAAAGAAAGTCCCCTCCCTCCGGGATGTGACCATTGTCAACCTGTTTTACGAGAATTCAACCCGGACGCGGTTCTCTTTTGAACTGGCGGAAAAACGGCTGAGTGCGGATACGATCAACTTCGCGGCCAGTTCGTCCTCCGCAGCCAAAGGCGAAACCCTGCTCGATACGGTGAATAATATCCTGTCCATGAAAGTGGATATGGTAGTGATGCGGCACAGTGCCAGCGGCGCCCCTCACTTTTTATCGCAGCATATTCCTGCGGCTATTGTCAATGCTGGTGACGGGATCAATGAACACCCCACCCAGGCCTTACTGGATGCCTTCTCCATTAAAGAAAAGACCGGGGGACTCGAAGGACGTAAAGTGGCGATCATCGGCGATATTATGCACAGCCGGGTGGCCCAGAGCAATATTTACCTGTTGAATAAAATGGGAGCAAAGGTTACTGTCTGCGGACCGCCCACCCTGATCCCTAAATATATCCGCGAGGCCTTAGGCGTGGAAGTGAGTTATAATCTGCGTGAAACCCTGGAGTGGTGTGATGTAGCCAATGTGCTCCGGATCCAGCTCGAACGACAGAACCAGGTGCTTTTCTCTTCGCTCCGTGAATACAGTATCGCCTACGGCATCAACCGCCAGTTGCTCGACAGCCTGAATAAAGAAATCGTGATCATGCACCCGGGTCCAATCAACCGGGGCGTGGAATTGGACAGTGATGTGGCCGACAGCAAACAATCCATTATCTTACAACAGGTGGAGAATGGGGTAGCGGTACGTATGGCGGTTTTGTATCTGCTCGCAAACAGAAACAACTAAAGAAAGTACGAATTTAGAAGTACGAAGTACGAAAGATTATCGTAAAAGAGATGGAGCTGGTTATTTTAGATAAACATACTTAGGAGGTCCTGACAACTGACAACTGACAACCGACAACTAACAACTAACAACTAACAGCTAACAACTAACAACTATTGCCATGTCACGAATCTGCCTCTTCCCCGGAACCTTTGATCCCGTAACCTTGGGACATGTGGATATTATCAATCGGGCTTTGCCGGTATTTGATAAAATTGTAGTGGGTATCGGGTTGAACTCGGCCAAAGCCCCCATGTTTTCTGCTGACCAGCGGCTGCAGTGGATCAACGAAATTTATAAAGATGAGGAACGGGTGATTGGCGCAGTGTATGAGGGACTGACCATTGATTATTGCAAACAGATAGGGGCCAATTTTATTCTGCGGGGTATCCGGTACGTATCCGATTTTGAATATGAAAAAACGATTGCCGATGCCAACCGCACACTGGATAAAAGCATTGAGACCATCTTCCTGACCGGGGAACCTAAATATACTTCTGTGGCCTCGACCATCGTAAGGGATATCATCCGCAATGGCGGAAATGCCGCTCCATTTATACCCGAACTGGTCGCCCGTTCGATCAAAACTTTACAATAAGATGTCAATCTGGTTTAAGAAAGATCTGTGCCTGGCCGATTTCAGCGTATTCAGCCAGGAAAAACAAATGGCGGATCACCTGGGTATTGAATGGACTGAACTTGGTGATAATTTTCTAAAGGCCCGGATGCCGGTGGATCACCGCACCAAACAACCCTATGGTTTATTACATGGGGGCGCTTCCTGTGTACTGGCCGAGACGTTGGGCAGTGTAGGGGCTGCATTGGTGGTGGATCCGCTAAAATTTAATTGTGTGGGACTCGAGATCAATGCCAACCATGTGCGGAGTGCCCGCGAAGGTTTTGTTACAGGGGTGGCCAGTCCGATCCATATTGGCGCCAGTACCCAGGTTTGGGATATAAAAATCTTTGATGAACGTGAGAAGCTCATCTGTGTCAGCCGGCTGACTGTAGCCGTGATTCCCCGTCGCTGATCAGTCTTCATACCGGGCCTGTAGCAATACATCGGCCACGGAAGGGTAACATAATCCCAGGTATTCATCGATTCCCGATGGCTTCACCCATTTTGCTTCCAGTATATCTTCTTCTGTTTGCGGCACCAGGCTTTGGGCACCACTCACTTTCATTTTAAACCAATGTGATTCCTTCAGGATGAATTTTGTCCCTTCATGATAGGTATGCCAGGTAACACAGAGAGGGTGGAGCAGCTTCACTTTTTTCAAGCCGGTTTCTTCCTCCACTTCCCTAACGGCACAGGCGTCGAGTTTTTCGCCTTTGTCCAGTTTACCCTTGGGCAGGTCCCATTTTCCCAGGCGGAAGATCAGCAGCCATTCCTGCTGGTCGTTGATCACCAGTCCGCCCGCGGCTTTTATCAAAACAAATTTCTTAAAGAAAGCTTTCTTTAACTCCTCCAGGTCCGGATGAAGAAACACGCCGGCATGTACTTTTTCCTGTTGCATTTCGTGGAGCATGGTCTTCACGGTATGCGTATCCAGTTCGTCAATGAAAACGGCATCATCGTGATGTACATAGGGCTCGATGGTCTCATCCACTGCATCGCAGAGAAAGAGAGGCTTGTCATTGAAATAAATTTTTATATACATAGTGCGGGGTTCATTTTATCTTCGCTGCATGACAGATGCAAAAGCGGTAGCCGAAAAACTGCTTCAAGTTAGTGCAGTTAGGTTAAATCCCGAACAACCCTTTACCTGG
>JAKQJH010000128.1 GCA_029561255.1 Bacteroidota bacterium
CCTTCCACCTGCATTTCTTTATTGATTTTGAGCACCAGTCCCTGCAGTACTTTACCTGGTCCTGCCTCGGTAAAACGGGTGGCTCCGTCGGCAATCATCGCCTGCACACTCTGGGTCCACTTCACCGCACCCGTTAACTGATCTACCAGGTTTTGTTTGATCTCTTCATTATCCATCACCGCTTTTGCCGCTACATTCTGGTAAATGGCACAGGTGGGCGTATGGAATTTGGTGGAGAGAATTTTTGCCTGCAATTCTTCTTTGGCCGGCAACATCAGCGGGGAATGAAAAGCGCCGCCAACGGGTAATACCAATGCTCTTTTGGCGCCCGCTGCTTTCATACGCTCACAGGCTATATCTATTCCTTTTTTAGAACCACTGATCACGAGCTGACCCGGACAATTATAATTAGCCGGAACGACGATCTCCCCGGTTTCCTGTTGTACTTCCGCACAGATCGCTTCTACTTTCTCATCCGCCAGGTTGAGTACGGCGGCCATGGTGGATGGATTCACATCGCAGGCTTTCTGCATGGCGGTGGCACGTACGGCCACCAATTGCAATGCATCTTCAAAACTCAGGGTTCCGTTGGCCACCAGCGCGGTAAATTCACCCAATGAATGACCAGCGACCATATCCGGACGGGCGCTTTCAATACTCTTAAATGCAATCACCGAGTGCAGGAATATGGCAGGTTGTGTCACATTTGTTTGCTTGAGGTCTTCTTCAGTACCACCAAACATGGTATCCGAAATTCTGAACCCTAAAATTTCATTCGCCTGTTCAAATAATTTTTTCGCAAAGGCACTGTTCTCATAATGATCCTTTCCCATTCCCGGAAACTGAGATCCTTGACCGGGAAAAATATATGCATGTTTCATGGTAGTTGGTAGTTATAGAAACAAAAATGCCATAAAGGTTTTAATTAGAAAAATCTTTATGGCATTTCCGCAAATATTATTCATTCTCAGCTTAATCGGGAGCCGATCAGTTTCATAAATTCACTCCGGGTGGAGTTTTTATGGAATTCCCCGTCAAAAGCAGATGTGGTGGTTACTGAGTTTTGTTTCTGCACCCCCCGCATCATCATGCAAAGATGTTTGGCTTCTATTACAACGGCCACTCCCAGCGGATTAAGTGTTTCCTTGATGGCATCCTTGATCTGGATGGTCAGTCTTTCCTGCACCTGCAGCCGGCGGGAATACACATCCACCACCCGGGCCACTTTACTCAGACCGGTGATCCAGCCATTCGGGATATAGGCCACATGGGCTTTCCCGAAAAACGGCAGCATATGGTGCTCACACATACTGAAGAGTTCAATATCTTTCACCACGATCATCTCACTCACTTCTTCATGAAATTTTGCGGAATTCAGAATCGCGTGTGCATCCAGCTGGTATCCTTGTGTAAGATACTGCATGGCTTTGGCCACCCGTTCCGGGGTTTTTTGTAACCCTTCTCTTTCCGCATCTTCACCGATCAGCCCCAATACATCCTTATATGATTTGATAAGTCCGCTGGTGGTGGATTCATCATACTGTTCAATTTTACTATACGCCATAATTTCCTTATTTAAACCGGATACTCCACAAAGTTCCGGGGTGTTTCATATAAACGCACCTGCAATTCAAGTTCTGGTCCGATATGCGGGCGCAATAAATTATAAATAACCACCGCGATATTTTCCGCGGTCGGGTTCAGATTCCTGAATTCCACCGTATCGAGGTTCAGGTTCCGGTGATCAAAGCGTTCCACGATTTCCCGTTGCACCAGGTCACTCAGTATTTTCATGTCCATTACATACCCCGTTGCCGGATCCGGTACGCCCACCACTTTCACTACCAGATCGTAATTATGTCCATGATAATTGGGGAAAGCACATTTACCAAATACACGGTCATTGGTCGCCTGATCCCAGCCGGGATTAAACAACCGGTGCGCTGCATTAAAACTCTCTTTCCGGAAAACGGCCACCTTGTTACTCATGCTACAATTTAAGAAATATGAACGGCTAACCCGCAGGTTATAACAGGGAACGGAACTATTTGTTCACTGCTTCCTGCTCCCCATAATATTCCACGTAAATTTTATCGGTTTCCACCAGTTTCAGGCAATGCAAGGGTGCATCAGCCGGTAATAAAGGCTGCAACTCATTCCAGATACCGATCACGAGGTTTTCAATAGAACACATCTTCCCTTTCATAAACCCGACATCCTCGTTCAGGTTCCGGTGATCCAGTTGCTCGATGATCCGTTCCTGCACCAGTTTACCCAGTTGTTTGGCATCGAAGATAAATCCGGTGTCCGGATCAGGATAGCCCTTAATGGTTACGTATAATTCGAAATTATGTCCATGCCAGTTCTCATTGGCACAGCGCCCGAATACGGCCTCGTTCTTTTCCTTGGTCCAGCGGGGATTGTACAGCTTGTGGGCCGCATTAAAATGTTCGATCCGGGTTAAGTAAACCATGCTTTACTTTTTGAGTTTCCCCTCCGGCATTCGGGCGGAGAGGTGACCGCCGTTTTTTTATCTGCGGGGCACAAAGGTACGAGAAACTTCCCCTTTTATGACCCGGATAGGGAACAATTAAGCACCTTTGCAGAAACAGCAGAAATGAATATCCTGGTCATCGCCGCCACGCCCATTGAAATAAAT
>JAKQJH010000011.1 GCA_029561255.1 Bacteroidota bacterium
TTGCCCGTTTACGGGCGAGATCACCGGCAAATGCCGTTGGGTTTGAGGAGTGATAAATGCACCATTAATAAAATTCTGGACGGGAGGATATTTCATTTTCACCGGTATTTGTAATAAACAATCGGATTAAAAATAACTAAAATAACGAAGTTTGCAGGAAACAGTTCCCCGCATGACTCCTGAACGCAGCCATAAACTTTTACAGGTTTTATCCAAACGTCAGCCCGACCTGACCGTAGTCCTGGAAAATGTATTCGATCCGCACAATATCTCCGCTGTAATGAGGACCTGTGATGCAGTAGGGATACAGGAAATATATATTCTCAACAACCGGATCCCCCCGCACAAAAAATGGGGTGCCCGCAGTTCGTCCAGTGCCGCGAAATGGCTCACTATCTATCAGTTTGAAGATGCCGCTGCTTGTTTTTCCGCTCTCCGGAAAAAATATAAAAAGATACTGACCACTCACCTGAGTAGTGATGCGGTCAGCTTACATGATATTGATATGACCGAGCCGATTGCCCTGGTTTTCGGTAATGAACACAGTGGGGTAAGTGATGAAATCCGGGCCATGGCCGATGGCAATTTTATTATCCCACAGGTGGGTATTATCCGCTCACTCAATATCAGTGTGGCTTGTGCGGTTACTTTATACGAAGCCTTCCGGCAGAAAACCCTCGCGGGTCATTATGAACGCCCGGGCTTTGAACATGAAATGAAACAGGGGTTGCTGAGGGAGTGGGAGCTGAGGGAGGAGGGAGAAGTCGGTAGTTAGTAGTCGGTAGTCGGAAGTCGTTAGTCATTAGTCGTTAGTTAAAAGTAAGGAATGAAGGGAGGGCTTGTTATATTATGGGTTATGTTTTTTATGCCGGGGATTCGTTTGGATGCCCAGGAGGTTCGTCGTGTTAAGATTACGGACATGGAAAAGTTGATGAGCGAAAGCAAACATCCTTTAGTGATTAATTTCTGGGCGACCTGGTGTACCCCATGTGTGGAGGAATTGCCTTCCCTGATCCGGGAAGTGAAGAAGCATGAGGCAGACAGTCTGCAGTTGATCCTGGTGAGTCTGGATGACAAAGAGAATTTTCCGGAGAAACTCAGGGACTTTATCCGTGCCAGGAATTATGAAGGGACGTTTTTATGGCTGGATGAAACCAATGCAGATTATTTCTGTCCCTTAATCGATAGCTCATGGTCTGGAGCTATTCCAGCCACCCTGTTTCTCCACAAAAAAAATGGATACCGGAAATTTGTGGAGGCAAAACTGTCGGATCGGACATTACAGGATATACTCAAAGAAATGTTCCGTTCACCATCCCGTAACAAGTAAACGCTTCGCTGCATGGACGGAGCACTTCGTGAATTTTGCATAAACAGTAGCTGCCCTGGTCTGTATGGCAACTGCATTTTCACCCCGGATATAACCACTAATGGCATCATGCAGGCTATAGGCTTCCGGGCCAAACAGATTACTGGTCCACAAGAGGGGATAGGCACCAGCGTCTTTAAACCGGGAACTAAAATAGCTTTTACTGTAACAAGCCAGGACAATACCTTCCCGCTTCAGACTATCAGCCTGTATAAATGTTTCGGGTAGCGTTAAATCCATTAATCCGTTATGTCCCACAAAAGCCAGCAAGCGGGCATGACCAAATATTCCGACCTGCTGATTGCCGGCGATGATCGTTTTTTTATGATTTCCTGACAGGGCTTTCAGGAAATCCTGGAGGCATTCCTTCATGGCCCGGCCATCATATGCATCGGCTACGAGGTAGTAATCGCCAATAGTGCTTTTATAGACCAATCGCTCATGTACCGGATAACCCGGTGTGGAGACCGTAACTAATTTCCATTCTTTACTTTTATTGAAATAGGTACGTATGCCATATCCCCATCCCCAATAGAGATTGTTGGCCGGATCCTGGCCGTTTCCCATGATGGCCGGAACCGGAACGATTCCCTGGTATTTGTTATCGCAGAGTGCGGTAAACACATGGATACTGTTGCGGACAGTCGGACTGTCTGCAACAGAACCCATAGGTCCGGCCGCATTTAATGCGGGCAATAATGACGTGCCGGCTTTGTTTTTTTGCTGGCAACTGATGAAGAGCATCAACAGCCAGGGAAAAAGAATTTTCACAGGCGGGGTTTAATAAAAAGCATGGCTATACTTTATTCGTTCAGGCATTTTCTTCTGCTTCCATTTCCTCCTTGGCCTTGGCCATCAGGTAAAGGAAATAGACGCCGGCACCAAGACTGGTTAATCCTAGCAGGATACCTAAAATACTGTTGTGGTAAAAAGCTTTGGCCAGGGCATAGCCCACAAGTACCATAAAGCCGATCACGATGATCCGGTTGAGTTGGTGTCTGGAAAGCATAAGCGATGATTTAAGTTTGAAAAGGTGGTTTGTTCTTTGGATGCAGGGCTTTACACTTTCCATAAAAAAAGTTAAAAAAAATGTCCGGCCAGGCCGGACATGCAAATTTTCAGGGCAGCAGACCTTATTGTCTTTTTATGCCACATCCCACTGAACGGGATTTTTTTACCGAAACATCTTTATCGGATTTCATTTCCGTCATGGCTACAACCAGGTGTTTGCGGCTCACGGCAGATGCGTCAGCGGCGTTATCATCGATTGCCCCATGGTAAACAAGCTTACCATCTTTGTCAAACAGGAAAGATTCCGGGGTGCGGTTGGCGCCAAAGGCATCAGCCATGACCGAGTTTTTGTCGACCAGGTAATACCAGTTATACCCCTGTTCGGCCGCATAGGCTTTCATTTCTTCAAATGAATCATCCCCATCCCGCTGAGCTTCATTGGAGTTTAGTAACACCACCCCGATCTCATTAGCGGAAGCAAAAGCGCAGGCTTCTTTGGTGCGGGACTGGTTTTTGATCACATAAGGGCAGGTGTTACAGGAAAACATCACCAGCAGCCCGTTCTTTTTCCGTGCATCGCTGAAAGAAACTTCCTGACCACTGATATCTTTCATTTTTACTTCAGGTTGGGGCAGAGCGGCTCCGATAGGAAGTGGGTCTGCGGTATTCAGCCATCCTGAAATAAGCAGGATAGCCGGGAAGGCGGCATACAGGATTTTTTTCATGTTTCAATGGTTTAGACCTTAAAGTTCGGCAATCAGGCAGATATTCCTTCTTCAGTGGTCCCGTTATCTTTCCGTTCATCCGCCATTTTACGGAGGGAGGAGATACTCACATTGAGTTCAAAACCGATCAGCAGGACCAGGGAGTTGATGAAAATCAGGGCCATGATAATCAGGATGGTACTGATCGAGCCATAAAGCTGGTTATAGTTGCTGAAATTGGTGACCCACCAGGAAAAGGCGAAGGTCATCAGCAACATCAGGAAAGAAGCCAGAATGGAGCCAGGGTTGATCAGTTTCCATTTTTTATGTACAGAAGGGGCATAGCGGTAAATAATGGAAATCGAAGCAAAGAACAGCAGGACCACCACCAGCAGCCGCAGGTTATTGATCACGGCAAGGACGGTTTCGTCGGTGATCCCCAGCCATTTTAATACGGCTACCCGGGCAACCAGTAAAAGCACAGAAACGAAAACAAACACATAAAGTATAAGCGTGATCTTGATGGCCACCAGGCGGGTCTGTAATCCGTTTCTTTTTTTGAAGCCGATATAGTTTTTATCAAATGAACGCATAATGCCCATCATGGCATTGGAAGAAAAAAACAGGGACAACACAAAACCGAGCGATAATAATCCATTGCGGGGATTATTAATAAAGTCTTCCAGGAAGTGGATCACGACCGCATTGTCTTTTTCACCGGGTATCACATCCCGGATCAGGCTGAACATTTCCTGTTGAAATTCATCGGTGATGGGAATAAACGGAATTAAGGTAAAAAGGAAGATGATAGCAGGCGGAATCGCCATCACAAAGTTAAAGGCGACAGCGGAAGCTCTTTCTGTCATACCAATTGTCTTTACCTGGCCGAAAAAAAAACGGATCACATCATAAATCGCAATCCCATTAAAACCAGGCAACGAAGTGGTCTTGCTTTTTTTGATAAGAAAAGAGACCAATGGCAGTGTTTCAATCCGGTGCAGTATTTTATCCAGTAGCGGCATACTATTTACTCCGCGCTTTTTTCACAGAATCAGCCCTTCTTCTTTGCTCCGCCTGAAACATTCTTGCATATTTCATATGGTCATCATAATTACTGGTAAAAATAGTGCTGCCGTCAAAAGCGTAACTCGCCACAAAGTAAAGGTACGCTGTTGCCGGGGCATTCAATACCGCTTCCATTGATTCAAGGGAAGGCGTACAGATCGGCCCCGGAGGCAGCCCTTCATTGAGATAGGTATTATAGGGGGATACCAGGCTGGTTTGTTTCTCTGTGATCCGGTCGAGCTGGAAATTACGGCTGACATATTTGGCCGTCGGACAGGCCTGTAGTTTCATATTGATCTTTAACCGGTTCAGGTAGGTGCTGGCAATATTCAATTTATCCGCTTTACGGGTGGTTTCTTCCTCTACAATCGAAGCAAGGATGGTTGCCTGCAGGGGCGTCAGGTTCAATTGAGCCGCTTTAGCCGTACGTTCAGGAGTCCAGAATTTTTTATAAGCCACCTGAAACTGCTCAATGATCCGGGCTGGTGTACTGTTCCATCTGATCTCGTAGGTATAAGGAAGCATAACCGACAGAAAAGTGCTGGTGTCCAGTCCGAAGGATTGGAGTGAGTCATTACTGTTAATAAAGCGGATCATCGTGAGCGAATCACATTCGGTGTCGAACTTCCGCCCCATTTTACTGGCAAAGGCTTCACGGGTCCTTTCTTTTACGATCACCATTTTTACCAGTGACTGGTCGCCGGACCTGAGTTTGCGGACAAAGGCATAAAGACTCATTCCGTTCTTTAATTCATATCGGCCGGGTTTAACGGATTTAAAATTCAGCCAACCCGCTACCCGTGAAAACCAGGCTTTGCTGCTGATCACTTTACCCGTATCCAGTTTTTCCAGGAGTTCCTTCATTCCATCACCTGAACGGATATACAGGTATTTCCCGTTTTTATCGGAGACAGCCGGACCGGCCACTTTGTACCCGATAAAGCCTGCGAGCAAAAGCAGAACCACGAGGGTACCCAGGATGATTTTCTTTTTCATAGTGGGATCAATTTAAATAAAAAACCCGGTCCTTTTAATAAGCAGACCGGGTTTTGTATAAATAGTACGTTGTTATTATTTAGCCGGGGGTACAGGAGCCGGAGTCGGAGTTGGTTGGAGATTAGTACCAGGCTGCGGCTGTTGCTGAACAGGCACCGTTACCTTGGTCGGATCAACACCAGGACCTGAAGCATTGGCTGTTGTGGTATTTGAAATAAAGAATACAGACAGTAAACAAAGCAGCGCAATAAGGCCACCAAAGATCCAGGTGCCTTTTTCCAGCACATCGGTCGTTTGTTTCACCCCCATTAACTGGTTGCTAAAACCTGCCACATTTCCGGCTAAACCGCCACCTTTTGGATTCTGAACCAGCACAATAAGACCCAGAACAGCAGAAACCACAATTATAAGAATCACAAATAAAGTCGTCATATCAGTTTTTTTTCTTTAATCCTTCGATTTTCGCTGCAAAATAAGCACTTTTAGCGGGTTCGAACAAACTTAATTTACGGTATATCTCCATGGCTTTTAGCGCATTTCCCTGTTTTTCCCATACCTCCGCCATAGCTTCGGTCAGTACTTCCCGGTCGGTGATGGACTGACCAGCAAGTTGTTCCACTTTATTCTCGGATTGGGGGGTGATATTCTTGGCTAATTCAGTGGCCGGCAGACGTTTAAGGGTCTTCAGCCAGTCTGTAAAACTCTTCAGTTGCTTCCCGAACTCATCAGTCGGCCGTTCTTCCTCCTTAAACTTTATACCCTGGGAGGCAAAATAATCCACGGTATGAAAAGGCTCAAAAACCAGGTCATTTGCCGGATTTACCGCTTCCACCGGCACAGGCACCGGAATAACCGGCGCATCGGCCCTCACTTCCTCCACAACCGCTGTCTCAAAACTGTTCATATTATCTCCAGTCTCCATCTTTTCTTCATCTAATATAATTTCCTTCTCAACTTCCTCTTCAACCCTGTCAACCTGTAAACTAGTCAACCTTTCAGCTCCTTCTTCAACCTCTTGAACCTCTTGAACTTTTTCAACCTCTTGAACCTCTTCAACCTCTTGAACCTCTTCAACCTTGTCAACCTGTAAACTAGTCAACCTTTCAACCTTTTCAACCTCTTCAATCTCCGCCCCACCCGTATCATTCAGCAAATGCTCCACCCAAAGCGGGTTATGAAAATAGAGCAGGGTCTTCTGGTATTGTTCTTCAAATCTTTCCGGGGATTCGGTCTGGAGTTTTTTTGCCAGCAGTAATTGGGCCGCGCCAAAATAAGGATTCCGTTCAGCATAGGCCGTCAGTTCCGGCAGGCTGCAATGCTCCAGGGATTCTTTCTGAAGCAGCGATTTTACCAATTGATTGATACTGACGTTCATGCCTGCAAGTTAAGTGAATCGTTGATTCCGGGAAAGAGGGAACAGTGTTTCCCGCTTACCATTTCGAAAATAGTTTGGTGAAAATATCATCGGTCAGGGTCCGGATCATTTCCTCGGCCAGGTTGGTTTCGGCCTGCTGGAATGACTGATCGCCACGGAATTCAAAACTCCGGCTGACTTCATGTTTTTCTGTTTTGTCCGCTTTACGATCCTGCAGAATAATCGAGATACTGACCGTTAAACGGTTATTGGAAGCCTGCTGACCGGTAATGGCCGAAGTACTGAATGAATATTGAGTAATGGTGCCGCTGATTTCCCAGTCTGCATTGTCATTATTGGTTTGCGAAAGCTTGGTCTGCGATAGTATTTTCTGGCGCAGTTTATCCGATAAATTAGGACTCAGGGAAGGGTTGACATAGGAAGCCCTGTTTTCCAGCAGGTTCACTTTGATGGTCTTGATCGAATCCGGTATCGCGGCGTCGGAAAAGCGATAAATACCACAACTGGAGCTGTTGAAAAGCGCAGCAGCTACAACCAGGGCCAGTAATCCGGCCGGGATTAGGGATGATAATTTTTTCATTATTCTTCGATATCGTATTCTTTTAACTTCCGGTACAGGGTTCGTTCACTGATTCCAAGGTCAAGCGCCGCATCTTTCCGTTTGCCCTTGTGTTTTTTCAGCGCTTTTATGATCAGTTCTTTTTCCTTATCCATTATGTTCAGGCTCTCTTCCACTTCCACATGATCCTGGATATCGTTGTTCATCAATACAGGTTGTGTATGGGGAGCGGGAGATTGTAAACCACCGGGGAAACTCATTGGCTGCAACATTTCCTGGCCGGAATGGCGAAGGTCTTTCAGTTCATTCAGGATATGCGGGTTCTGTGCTACCAGTTCCGGATTCTGTAACATATCCAGGAACATCCGCTTCAACTCCGTCACATCTTTTTTCATATCAAAGAAAAGCTTGTACAGAATCTCCCTTTCATTGGCAAATTCCGGGCCATTCGCCGCGGAGGAAGCCGATGATAAGACCGGCAACCGGTTGCTGGAATAGGGCTGTAAGAATTTACCGAGATCTTTTGCCCTGATCTGTTTGTCCTCGCTTAATACGGAAATCTGTTCTGCAATATTCTTTAATTCCCGCACATTACCAGGCCAGGGGTAGCTTATTAACAGTTGTTTTGCTTCATCATCCAGCTGTACGGAAGTGGTTTTATACTTGGTGGCAAAGTCTGCTGCAAATTTGCGGAAGAGCAGGTGTATATCTTCCGGACGGTCATGCAGGGCCGGAACGCGAATGGGTACTGTACTCAGGCGATAATACAGGTCTTCCCTGAATTTGCCAGCCTGTACCTGTTGCAACAGATCCCGGTTAGTGGCGGCAACCACCCGTACATCGGTTTTCTGCACTTTGGAAGACCCCACGCGGATAAATTCACCGGTTTCCAAAACCCGTAATAAACGGGCCTGGGTACCGAGTGGCAGTTCCCCGATTTCATCCAGGAAAATAGTTCCACCATTTACGGTTTCGAAATATCCCTTCCGGGCATCCACGGCTCCCGTAAAACTGCCTTTCTCATGTCCGAATAATTCCGAATCGATGGTACCTTCGGGAATTGCCCCGCAGTTTACGGCAATGAACGGATTATGCTTCCGGGATGATAATGAATGAATGATTTGAGAAAACACTTCCTTCCCCACACCACTTTCTCCATTGATCAGTACCGTGAGGTCGGTAGCAGCTACCTGTATAGCTACCTGCAACGCATAATTCAGCGCCGGGGAGTTGCCAATGATGGCAAAACGATTTTTAATACTTTGAATATCCATAGTCTTGGCGCAAAGGCCTGGTAAATGTTAAGCAATTATTTTGCCCAGCAGGGTGGCCTGGGTGCAATCAGTCACCTGCACCTTTACATAGTCACCCTTTTGCAGGGAATATTGTTCTTTCGGGAATACAATCACTTTGTTCTGCGAACTCCGGCCCATCCAGTCCTGGTTACTTTTTTTACTGTCACCTTCAATCAGCACTGTAAAGGTTTTGTTCAGGTCCCGCTTATTGCTTTCAAAAGAAAGCCGTCCCTGCAGGTCTACAATTTCCTGCAGTCTTCTTTTCTTCACATCCAACGGAATGTCATCCGTATACCGGCGCTGGGCCAGGGTACCCGGACGTTCACTGTAAAAAAACATATAACTCATGTCATACCGGCTGAATTCCATCACATCCAGGGTTTCGCGATGGTCTTTTTCCTCTTCCGTACAGAAACCGGAAATAATATCGGATGAAATACCGCAATCAGGAAGGATTTCCCGGATACGGTTTACTTTGGCCATGTACCACTCGCGGGTATACGTGCGGTTCATCAGTTGCAACACCCGGGTGGAGCCGCTTTGCACCGGCAGATGAATATACTTACAGATATTTTCGTAACGGGCCATGACATGCAGGACTTCATCGGTTATATCCTTGGGATGTGAAGTGGAAAAGCGCACCCGAAGCAGGGGAGAGAGCCGGGCCACTTCTTCCATCAGGTTCGCAAAAGTGATGATCCGGTTGCTGTTTTCTTCCACGAAATAATAACTGTCCACATTCTGTCCCAGCAGCGTCACTTCCCGGTAGCCATTTTCAAACAGCTCCCGGCATTCCTGCAGGATACTGGCCGCATCCCGGCTTCTTTCCCGTCCACGGGTAAAAGGAACCACACAGAAGGAACACATATTGTTACAACCCCGCATGATACTTACAAAAGCACTCACCCCGTTAGTGTCAAGTCGTACGGGTGAAATATCCGCATAGGTTTCATCCCGGCTTAATAAGACATTGACGGCTTTTTGTCCACCGGATGCTTCAGCCACCAATTCGGGTAAGGAACGGTATGCATCCGGCCCAACCACGATATCCACTAATCGCTCTTCTTCAATAAATTTTGATTTCAGCCGTTCTGCCATGCATCCCAGTACCCCGACCAGCATTCCTTTTTTGCGTTGCTTGAGTTTCCGGAATTCAGTCAGGCGTTTACGGACGGTCTGTTCCGCCTTTTCACGGATCGAACAGGTATTAATAAATATCAGGTCAGCCTCTTCCAGGTTGCGGGTGGCGCCAAAACCTTCCTGGTTCAGAATAGCGGCCACGACTTCACTATCAGCGAAATTCATCTGACAACCATAACTTTCGATATAGAATCTTTTCTTATACTGATTCGGATCCTGGACAAACGGGGCATAAGCTTCCCCCTGCCGTCCTTCGTCCTGATTATCCCGATCACTCCGGGGCACTTTATCTGTCATTAAATCAATCATTCAACCCTGATTTAGAACAGCAAATATACCTAAAACCTTGGAGAATGTGACAGGTTGTCATAACTCCCTGAGATACTGATAAACAGATGTTTGTATTTGCCTTTTGTATAAAAACAGGTCCGGGTTGGGCAAGTTCGTTATAACTTTACCGTCTAATCTAGCATGTTGAAAAGGTTTCCTCTCCTTTTATTGGTTTTTCTTTGCAGTATTGCAGGTTCAGCCCAGGACAAAACGGTTTCTGGTATTCTGACCGGGAATGTAATGGACAGCCGCAGTAAAGCCCTGGAAGGGGCGACCGTTCGCCTGATATCTTTTGCCGACACGCTTACCAACCGCACGATGCTGACTGACAAGGCCGGGGAATTCAGTTTCAGCAGTATCCCATTTGGTTATTATAAACTCTCCGTCAGTTTTGTCGGTTTACAGCCGCTCACACTCGACAGTATCTATTTTCGTTCCGAGCGTTTTGATTTCAATATGGCCGATATCACCCTGAAGCCAAAATCGAATGAAATGCTGGAGGATGTGGTGATCTATGCCGAGAAACCCCTGATTCAATCCAAAGACGGGAATATCACATTTAATGCAGGGGAGTCGGCCCTGGCAGCCGGAGGAACCGTCAGTGAACTGCTGACCCAGGTACCGCTGGTGACCAAGGATCAGGATGGTAAAATATCCGTAAGGGGAAAAGAACCCAAGATCCTGATCGATGATAAGCCGGTTACTTTGAATATGCAGCAATTGCAGGACCTGTTGGAATCGATGCCGGGCAGTTCGATTGAAAAAATTGAAGTGATGACCAATCCGCCACCACAATATGCGAATGAACAGGGCGGCGTGATCAATATAGTAACCCGTAAAGGAAGGGTGGGCAAAAGCGGACGCTTATCCTTATCGGGAGGAACCCGTGGAGAATTTTTATTCAATGGAAGTTTTAATTACCGGAAACAGGGACTCTCTATCAGTATGAATGCGGGAGCCGGTTATAATAAATACGGGGGCAGCGGGTATTCTATCCGGAATAATATTTATACCGACTCATCCAATTTTTTCAATACCCGTAATACCAACTGGAGTGAGAGTATTCGCCCCAATTTCCGGTTCAATATGGATTATGATTTCAATAAAAAACATTCGGTGAATGTAACGTTGAATTATAACCAGAGCGATGCGGAGAGTTATAATAACACCGAGTACAAAAACATTAACCGGTTCAATGAACTCTGGAAGCTCAGTGAACGCGAGATCCAGAGCCTGGGAAAAGGGTATAGCCCCAACGCCAGTTTTACGTATACCTACCGGGGCAAACCGGGCGAAGTGCTGCGGATCATCAGCAGTTATCATTTCTCCTGGAATGAAAGCAACCGGGATTTTAACCAGCAATTTTATAATCCGGATTATACACCCACCGGGCTGGACTCCATGCAGCGCCAGAACAACAATACCCGGGTGAACGGGCAAACCCTGAATCTGAATTATGACCGGATGCTGGATAATAAAAAAACATTTATATCGGTTGGGGGAATTTATAACCGGTCCAATAATCATGTAACCATCGATGCCAGTTATAAAAAGAAACCGGAAGGAACGATGGAGAAGCTGGACCTGCTCAGTAATAATTTCTGGTTTCACCAGACTGTTGGCAATCTGCGGGCCTCCGTCAGGCAATTGCTTGGAAAGGATTTCAGTTTTACCGCCGGCAGTACGGCCGAACATACGGGTATCTGGTTTGAGTTATTGAAAGAGAACCGGGAGGTAAGAAACAACTATCTCACCTGGCTGCCTTTTGCCAATATCAATAAAACATGGCGGGAAATACTCAGCCTCACGTTTGCCTACCGACGTAGTATCCGGCGCCCGGGTATCGGGGAACTGAATCCCACGATTGATTTCTCCGATCCGTATAATGTACGGTTTGGTAATTCTGAACTGGAAGCCTCTACCTCGGATAATTTTGATTTTATTATCGGAAGAACCAAGACCAAGTACTTTATTAATCTGGGCTTTGGCTTCAACAAAGTGGAAAATATTTTCAGCCAGGTGCGCACTTTATTACCCGATGGGAAAACCCAGATTACCTGGGAAAATATCAGTGACCGGAAGGAACTGGAAGTCAGTACCTGGAACGGCGTAACGCTTTCCAAAAAGCTTCGCGTCAATTTCAGTTCCAGTTATACCTATAATATGTACAGCGCTTTTGATAAAACCGTACGGCGATTCCGGGATGGCGGATCGTTTACTTCTAACCTTAATTTTATTTATAATCCAACAGATAAGTGGAGTTTTAACGGGGGCTTTAATATCAACCGTTTTGCCTCAGCCCAGGGCTTTGCCCGCTGGAATACCAGTATGAATATGGGGCTTATGCGTCGCTTATTCAATAAACGTATGACCATTACGCTGAGTACGGTCGATCCGTTCGTTAATCAGCAGCGCCGCACATTTACGTATGGTACCAATTTCAACCTGGAGAGTTATAGCCTGACCCGTACGAAGAATTACCGGTTTACGATTGGCTATAATTTCAGCAACGCACCGAAGAAGAAAAGTCAGAAGACCTGAAGCGGGAAGATGATTTACAGGGGCAAGTTAAAAGTCAAAAGTCAAAAGTAAAAAGTAAAAAATCCTAAAGCGGGTAAAGTTCCTCTAAACGTCAAACGACTAAACAACTAAACCTTTCTTGCCCTGCGGGCGGCGCTAAAGAGATCAAAGGAGTAAAAAAGAGAGAAAATCCTCTTTCGCTTAGCTACGGAGGATAAAATACTCCTTCGCTAAAGCTTCGGAGGATAAAAGAGGGCGTGATTAAGGTAAAGTGCCTCTAAACGTCAAACGACTAAACATATAAACAACTAAACCTCTCTTGTTACTATTAAGGATACATTGGTAACCTGCAATCTTTTCTCCAGCACAATGGCTTCTTTCAGTTTGCCTTTTGGCACCGGGACCCGGATCACTCCATAGCTTTCATTTTCTTTAAAACAGATCTCCAATACATGCAATGGACCCGCATCGTACAGATCTGCCGTTTGAAATACCCGCTTACCCGCATTAAACAGATATGTTTTCCCGTCGATAAGTACCTGGTGCTGACTGACTTTCACTTCTTTACTCTTTTTATAACGAAAAGGAATGAGCAAACAGAGTAGCAGGGATATACCCCCTTTCTTAAAAAGCTCCCATTTTGCAAACCGTTTCCATTCAGCGCTGTCATAGAGCCAGTTAGTCTGCCAACTATCATTTTTCCCGTGCATTGTCATCCTCATCAATTTGGTCGTAATTTAGAGGAATGAAACTCGACTATCAATACCTGCTGGAGGGTAATTTAGATCCTCAATCAAGGGTTTGGATTTACCAGTGCAACCGGCTTTTTTCACTAAGTGAAGCTTTTGAAGTGGAAGATATCCTGAAACAGTTTACCGGAAGTTGGTTGAGTCATGGTACACCCGTGAAAGGAGCGGCCTATTTATTTTTCGGACAGTTTGTTGTATTAATGGCGGATGAAACAGCTTCCGGGGTAAGCGGATGCAGTACAGATACATCGGTCCGGCTGATCAAGGATATTGAACAACGGTTTGGTGTAACCTTATTTGACAGGTTATCCCTGGCATTTGTTGTAAAAGATAAGGTGGAATTACTGCCGCTTTCCCAGTTGCCATATGCAGCAGAAAACGGTTTTATAAACGGAGATACCCTTTACTTCAATAACCTGGTGCAGACAAAAAAAGAATTGGAAACTAACTGGATCATACCTGTAAAAGAAAGCTGGCTGGCGAAGAAAATTGAATTTTCAGGACCGGTTTCTTAATTTTGTATTGCTCCTTGCTGAAAAAACGGAACATAAAATGTTCCTTCGCTAAACCTGCCTGCCGGCAGGCAGGGCTACGGAGTAAAATGTTCCTTCGCTAAAGCTACGGAACATAAAAGCGGAAGTAGCTCACCTGGTAGAGCGACAGCTTCCCAAGCTGTAGGTAGCCGGTTCGAGTCCGGTCTTCCGCTCATAAGTGGTTTAGACGTTTAGTCGTTTGGCGTTTAGAGGTACTTTACCCGCTTTAGGATTTTTTACTTTTTACTTTTGACTTTTTCCTTACCTCTGGAAACAAACTCACTCCTTTAGTACTCACTCCATACTTTCCGCCACCATCTCCGCAATATCCAGCACCTGTACACTGTCTTCTTTTTCGGCCAGTTTCACTCCATCCGTCATCATGGTATTGCAGAAAGGACAGGCGGAAGCGATAAACCCGGCCCCGGTTTCCAGGGCTTCGTTACTACGATCGATATTGATCCGGCTGCTGCCTTTTTCTTCTTCCTTAAACATCTGGGCACCACCGGCACCACAGCAGAGACCATTGCTTTTGCAACGCTTCATTTCCACCAGTTCGGCATCCAGCGCTTCGAGCACTTTGCGGGGGGCTTCGTAAATATTATTGGAACGTCCCAGGTAACAGCTGTCGTGGTAAGTGATCTTCTTCCCTTTGTAAGAACCGCCTTCTTTCAGTTTGATTTTTCCTTCATCGATCAGTTGCTGCAACAGGGTGGTATGGTGGATGACTTCGTAATTACCCCCGAGGGCAGGATATTCATTTTTCAGGGTATTGAAACAATGCGGGCAGGCCGTGACGATCTTTTTGATCCCGTAATTATTCAGGAGCTGGATGTTCTGGTAGGCCATCATCTGGAACATGAATTCATTCCCGGCCCGGCGGACCGGGTCGCCGGTACACATTTCTTCTTTGCCCAGGATGGCATAATTAATACCGGTTTTATTCAGTATCGTGGCAAAGGCCTTCGTGATTTTCTGGGCACGCTGGTCAAAACTTCCGGCACAACCCACCCAAAATAAAATATCCGGTTGCTGGCCACTGGCCATTAATTCGGCGACGGTTCTGATTTGCATAAAAAACATGCATTATTTCAAGGCAATATTACGTATTAAACGTTTCTGAAAATCGGGGTGGCAGTGGTTTCTCCCGGGGGACAGGAATTTTCGATATAATCAGTAATTACTATGACTAAATTTGCTGTAAAATGGGCGGTTAAACCCTATATTGCCAAAATTATAAACGCTTCATTATTTTTGAAGGAACCCTGACGAATGAAGAAATTTTTTCAAAAACTGCTCAACTGGGAACACTGGAGTTTTTATGTGCTTTATGCACCAATCAGTCCGGTCTGGATCTGGTACTGCCTGCGCAGCGGCTCACTCTGGTTTTTCAGCTCTTCCAATCCTACCATCACTTTTGGCGGATTTGAAGGGGAGGGAAAGAAGGAAATGTATGACCAGTTGCCCGGACACCTGATTCCCCGCACCATCTATATCCGGCACGACCTTCCCTTTGAGGAAGTAAAAAAGCAGGTGAAGGCCGCTGGATTTTCTTACCCCTTTATTGTAAAGCCCGATGTGGGGATGAAAGGCATCCTTTTCCGTAAACTGGATAACGAGGACCAATTACAAAAGTATCATGAACATATCCCGGTGGAATATATCGTGCAGGCGTTGGTGGACTGGCCGGTGGAAGTGAGTGTGTTTTATTACCGGCATCCGGCCCAGTCAAAAGGAACCGTAAGCGGGTTTATTCATAAAGAGCTGCTGCATGTGGTAGGGAATGGACAAGCTACACTGCAGCAACTGGTAGAGACCCATCCGAGAGCTAAGTTCAGACTTGATGAAATGAAGCACCGGCATGGGCATCGTTATCAGGAAGTGGTTCCGGATCAGACCATTTTTTTTCTGTCCTATGCCGGTAACCACAACCGTGGAGCACAGTTTACCAACCTGCACAATGAGATCAATGAGAAAATGCATGAACTGTTTGATGAACTGAGTCATCAGACCCGGTTCTACTATGGCCGTTATGATATCAAGACTACTTCTATTGAGGACCTCAAGCAGGGAAAGAATATCAGCATCCTGGAGTTCAATGGCTGCGGGGCCGAGCCCAATCATATTTATGATTGCGGAATGCCCCTCTGGAAAGCCTATTCCACATTACTCAAGCACTGGAAAGCCCTCTACCAGATCAGCCGGTATAATCATAAGAATGGTACGCCGTACTGGTCGTACAGAAGAGGGAAAAATTTTCTTAAGGAGTCTAACAAACATTTCAAATTATTGGAGCAATATGATTGAGCTAGAAGCGAGAAGCTAGAAGCAAGAAGGACTTTAAAGCAGAAAGTTGCTGACTGTAAAGTTACTTCCCTCATCACGCCCCCTTCTCGCTTCTCGCTTCTTGCTTCTCGCTTTTTCGTTTCTAGCTTCTAGTTATCTTTACACTATGCCGCCACTACTCAAGATATTCTTCACCGGTATGCTCGTCAGCTTTCTCGGCTCCCTGCCGCTGGGAACGTTGAATATAGCGGCCATGCAGATATCTATATCGAGTGGGGTAGTGGCGGCGATGATGTTTTCGGTAGGGTCGCTGATCGCGGAGATTATTTATGTGCGGATTTCCCTGGTGGCCATGGACTGGGTGCGGAAACAGGAGCGGATACTCAAGGCACTGGAGTGGGTAACCTTATTGATTGTAACCGCGCTGGCCATATTTAGTTTTTATGCGGCCCTGCATCCGAAAGTGGAGAAGAATATGGTACTGGACAGTCCGCTACCAAAAATTTTACTTGGATTTATCATGAGTGCCGTTAACCCGGTACAGATTCCTTTCTGGTTTGGCTGGAGCACGGTATTGTTTTCCAAAAAAATCCTGCTGCCCCGCAATGATCATTATAACACCTATATCCTGGGTATCGGTCTTGGTACATTTATGGGAAACGCCTTGTTTATTTTCGGGGGGCTCCTGATTGCCAGTAAGATCAATAATAACCAGCATATCCTCAACTGGGTAATCGGGGGCATTTTTGCCCTTACTGCCCTGATTCAGTTATGGAAAATATTGAGAAAGAAGGATGCGGTGCATAAAATGGAACATCCGGAGGAAGTGGCCAAACACCTGGAAGAACAAATGGGGCGTTTTGGAATGGATGACGATAAAATCCGTTAATCTAAATATACAGTTATGTCAATTGCCAATTCCTTTATTACAGAGCTTAAACAGGAAGCTGCAATAACCCGTAAAATGCTGGAACGGGTACCTATGGATAAACGAGAATGGAAGCCACACGAAAAGTCCATGTCCGTAGGTCGCCTGGCCACCCATATTGCTGAAACGATCCATTGGATCAGTGTTATCCTTGGGCCAGACAGGTTTGATTTCGCAGCTAATCCAGCCCCTGTTCGTCATGTGGCAGCAGATACGGCCGAATTGCTCAGTATATTGGATCATAACCTGGAACAGGCGGTCAGCACGTTAAGTACTGCAACTGGGGATGACTTTGAGAAGGATTGGATCATCGTTCGGGGTGAGCAGGAAATCATGCGTAGTCCTAAAAAAGCGGCTATTCGTTCCTGGGGGATCAGTCACCAGGTTCACCACCGGGGGCAATTATCCGTATTCCTGCGTTTGCTGGAGGTACCGGTGCCGGGTGTATATGGCCCCAGTGCGGATGAGCGTTGAGGTTCAGAAACGATAACCCGCCGAGAGGGAAGGTATAAATCGTTTGCCGACATCCTCATTCAGTGAATTAAAACCCTGACTCATTTCAATGGTATACCCAAACCCGACAGCAGGTGCGGTATAGATTCGTTTTCCAAATACAAAATGATAACCGGCTTCAAGCATCGGCGTGATCATGATACTTTTCTGGCGGGTCTTTCCCTCGAAATCTTCCAGGGAAATCAAAATCCGGCCACCACCAAAAGGATTACTGCCTTTCAGGTTATTGCCAAAAGCCCTGCGGTAACCAGCAAAAATCCCGAATCCGGTAGATACAGAATAAGCTTTTTTTGAAGCCAGCTGCCAGGTGATTCCAGCACTGAAGCTGTTCTTATTGTTGAAATTTTCTCCCCTGGCGGCCACTTTGGTGGTGCCATAGCCCTTGCCATAGGATTTCAGCATTTCACCTCCCAGTTCAAACAGTTGCTGGGAGTGACTCAATACGGATATGAGTAAAAGCAGGATTACTAAGTAGCTGGATTTTTGCATATGACCATAACGTTTTTGAGGTGAAAATATTATAATTAGCCAATGTGCCAATATGCCAATGTGCCAATTTAGGAAGAGACTCAAAGATCAATCAGTCATTTCAATAGGATGTGATGAAAGCCATTAAAAAGCCGATGTTCGGTTTTTTTGATAATAAATTCAGGAGGTCAATTGGCTAATTGGCACATTGGCATATTTGCACATTGGCTAATTGGCACATTAGAAACTTAGTCAACAATATACAACCGACATCCGTTAACAGTGGAAGTCCGGTGTGCTTCATTGTCATCCCCCACAAAATAACACATCCCCTTGCTCAGTTTCATTATCCGTCCGTCCGCCAGTTCCGTCTCCATTTCACCTTCCAGGCAAAGAATAATATGTCCTTTGCTGCACCAGTGATCGGCTTTGTAGCCCGGACTGTATTCCACCATCCGCACCCGTACCTCATTCATGTGCTGTACCTGCCACCAGGCTGTACCGGTTTCACCTGCGTGTACTTCGCGGGGTACTGATGACCAGTTAATAGATTGAAAAGGGAAGTTGGTTAGCTGCATGTTCGTGTGTTTAATAAATGAAAATTGAGAATTGAGCATTGAATATTGAACATTGCTGTTCTTAGAACTTCAATTTTCAATATTCATTACGCAATGTTCAATTATCATTTTTGTTGGTCATTGAGCTCAGTTGCCCACAGGTCTCTCTCCTCCGGACTAAACTTCCACGGCGCAAAATTATTCTCGACATTGCTGAACATGGCCGCCCATTCCTGCGGGGTATTGCTTTCTTCCATAACTAGGTAGCGACGGAGCTGAAGGATGATATCGAGCGGACTGATGCTTACCGGGCATTCCTGCACACAGGCATTACAGGTGGTGCAGGCGCGGAGTTCTTCCACCGTGATATAATCGTGTAAAAGGGATTTGCCGTCTTCTTTGAATTCTTTGTTCGCTGTGATATTTTTTCCCACTACTTCCAGCCGGTCACGGGTATCCATCATGATCTTGCGGGGGGAGAGGAGTTTGCCGGTCTGGTTGGCCGGACAGGCTGCCGAACAGCGACCACATTCGGTACAGCTATATGCATCCATCAGGTTCTTCCAGCTGAGGTCCAGCACATCTTTGGCGCCAAATTTCTGAGGCACCGGTTGTTCGCCGGTGGGGGCCAGTTCGGGCTGCATAGCATATAAAACCTCTTGTTGAATCGAGGGCATATTCTCCATTTCTCCCATAGGCTTCAGTCGCGCAAAATAAGCATTCGGGAAAGCCAGGATGATATGCAGGTGTTTGGAATAGGGGAGATAGTTCAGGAAGGCAAAGATCCCGACAATATGCATCCACCAGCAACTGCGTTCCAGGGTAATCAGGGTGCCATCACTAAAGCCATTCATCATCGGATGCAGGAATTGGGAAATGATAAAATTACCAGTGGGATGAGCCGCATAATGTTCAGCGCCGCGCATTTGTAGTAACGTATCTGCTGCATTCATTTTTAAAAACAGCGACATTAAAACGATTTCAGTAATCAATATATAATTGGCGTCACTGCGGGGCCATCCATCCAGATCTTTGCTTACAAAACGCTGCAGTTTGATCACATTCCTGCGAACCAGGAAAATCACACAGGCCACCAGTACGGTCAGGGCCAGGATTTCAAAACTGTTGATCAGAAAAGTATAGAGCCCCCCTAATGGAGCGGCAAATAAGCGGTGCTGGCCGGTGATGCCGTCGAGTACAATCTCCAGCACTTCTACATTGATAATTATAAATCCGGCATAGACAAAAAAGTGCATGACTGCCACTAAAGGATTCCGGAACATTTTCTTTTGACCGAAGGCCAGGAGGAGCAGGTTTTTCCAACGCTGGGAGGGGTTATCGCTGAGGTTCTCCGGTCGTCCGAGATGGATATTACGGGCGATCTCACGGGCCTTTTTGGTAAACAAAAATATAGCCACTGCGCTGAGGAGGATGAAAAGTATCTGTTGAATGATTTGCATAGCCGTTGATTACGCTGCTAATTTAAGGGATATGGGCCACGGAATGAACAAGTGTTAGCCATAAAGATTTGCCTGCGGCAAAATTGTGTGGCCACGAAAACACACAAAAGCACACAAATAATACAGAAAGGCAGGCCACGGATCACACGGATATGCACGGATTTTGATTGCCTGCGGCAATAGGGTGGCCACTAAAACACACGAAGGGGCACGAAAAATACAAAATACAGAAAGGCAAGCCACGGATCACACGGACCTGCCTGCCGGCAGGCAGGTTAACACGGATTATCCCTGCGGGATGGAATTTTGCCGGAAAGACGGGAAGAACGGGAAGAGATTTTGACAGAGGAAAAAATATCCCGCAAAGCTTATAAGACTATTCGATACAGGTAGCGTTTTTTAAATGTTCGGACAGT
>JAKQJH010000014.1 GCA_029561255.1 Bacteroidota bacterium
TGAGTCAAACGATTGTGCCATTTTACCGGCAAATCCATATTGACCCGATAAAATCATGAAATTGCAGGAACCTAAAAATTGTTTGCTATGAGTAACAGCCGCAGAAATTTTTTACAGAAAATAGCGATTGGTACCGGTGCCCTGGCAGCCGGCATTCCTTCCCTGGCCCGGGTAACCGGCGCATCGGATGAACAAATGGAACGTTCTGAAGGATGGGAGAAAAAAGGACAACGTTTTAATATGTGCGGTTACGCAGCGCCAAAACTGGATGTGGTACGTATTGGCGTGGTCGGACTGGGGATGCGGGGTTCTGATGCGGTAGAAAGATTAAGCTATATCGATGGCGTGGAAATCACCGCGCTCTGTGATAAATATTCTGACCGGGTGACGGCCGCCCAGAAGACATTGGAAAAAACGGGCCGTCCGAAAGCAAAAGAATACAGTGGGGAAGAAGGCTACAAAGCCCTTTGCGAAAGCAATGAGGTGGACCTTGTTTACACGCCCACCCCCTGGCATCTGCATACACCGGTTGCCTTATATGCCATGCGCCATGGTAAACATGCCGCTACTGAAGTTCCTGCCGGTAAAACCATGGATGAATTATGGGACCTCGTGGAAACCTCAGAAAAAACAAAGCAGCATTGTATGATGCTGGAAAACTGTTGTTACGATTTCTTTGAACTGCTCACCCTGAATATGGCCCGCCAGGGAATGCTCGGTGAACTCGTACATGCGGAAGGCGCCTACATCCATGACCTGAGTAAGGACTGGAACTTTAATAAAAAGGCCTATGCCGATATGTGGCGGTTGAAAGAAAATATCGGCCACAACGGAAATCTTTATCCCACCCATGGTTTGGGACCGATAGCCCAATGTATGGATATCAACCGGGGCGACCGCTTCGATCACCTGGTCAGTATGAGTACCAATGATTTTACGATGAATAATATGGCCAAGGAACTGGCGGCCAAAGATGATTTCTTCAAAGAGTATGTGGATCGGCCCTACCGTGGCAATATGAATACAACACTCATCCGCACGTTTAAGGGCAAGACGATCATGGTACAACATGATGTATCTACACTCCGGCCCTATTCCCGGATCCACCTGGTGAGTGGTACAAAAGGAGCTGCCCAAAAATGGCCCGGACCACAACGCATCGCGATGGGACATAGCTGGATGAAACCGGAGGATCAGAAAAAGCTGGAAGAAAAATATGCCCTGCCGATTGTTAAACATATCGGGGAGATTGCGAAAGAGGTAGGCGGACATGGCGGCATGGACTTTATTATGGACTGGCGGCTGATCGATTGCCTGCGTAATGGATTACCGTTGGATCAGGATGTATATGATGGAGCCGCCTGGAGTTGCCTGATGCCGCTGAGTGAGCGATCAGTGAATAAAAAATCAAGGACGATCGATATACCCGATTTTACCCGGGGTGCCTGGCAGACCAATAAACCCGTTGACCTCACCCTCAATGGTGGTGGCACAACCGGTGTACGGAAACAAAAGCCATCCTTGCAAATGAAATAGTTTCAATCCGAACTGAATTTTCTGCTATGCCTGCTTTGTTAAACAAAGCAGGCATATTGCTTTTAAACCTGTAATTTTATAGTTGCGTACGTGTATTAACTGCTTATTGACTGAACTAATAATTTCATGAAGGCACTGACAGTAATAACAGACCCCGTCTACAAAGAACCCGCCGGTTTTACGGCTTACGAAAAATTCTGGCTAAAGTACATCCAAGATAAAAGAGACCTGCCCTTTATTCACCTGCTTACCTCGATTCATATCCTGGTGATACCGGTTGCCATTTTATTATATACCCCCGTGCTGGAAGGCTGGTACTGGTGGCTGGCTTATATACCCTATTTCTATGTTTCCCAGATGTATTTTAAAGGCCGTTTCGGGTTGATGCTGCATTGCATTTGTCATCGCAAACTGTTTAAGAAAAATTACACCTGGTTGTTTCACTATATCATCTGGATCGTCTGCCCGTTTTTTGGCCATACCCCTGAAACCTACTTCGCCCATCACATGGGCATGCATCACGTGGAAAACAATATGGAAGATGATGCCAGCAGTACGTTGCGCTATCAGCGGGACAGCCTGTCTGGCTTCCTGGCATATGTGGGCCGTTTCCTGGTACTCGGGTTTTCCGACACATTTATGTATTTCTTCAGCCGCAAGCGCAAAAAATTTTACATGCGGCTGACCGCCGGTGAAATGTCGTTCTACCTCTTTTGTATTGCTATGTGCTTTGTGAACCTGAAAGCAACGCTCTTCATCTTCATCATTCCCTTTGTATTTGCCCGGGTGGTTATGATGCTTGGCAACTGGACCCAGCATGCCTTTGTGAACCTGGAAGACCTGGAGGATAATACCATCAACTGTATCAACACAAAATACAACCAGATGTGCTGGAACGATGGCTACCATGCCATTCACCATATACGTCCGGCCATGCATTATACTGAAATCCCCGGTGAATTCTTAAAGACAAAAGACGAACTGGCCCGTAAAAAAATCCTGGTCTTCGACGGCATCCATTACCTCCACATCTTCATCTGGCTTATGACTAAACGATACGACAAACTGGCCCATAACCTGGTGAACGTAAACAATATGTTCAGTTCGGAGGAAGAAGCGATCAGGGTGATGAGAGAGCGCACTAAGAAAGTTAAAAGTTCGTAGTTAGTAGATAGTAGTCTTGCTTTTTCTGGAACGTGGATAACCGTCAGATAAGAATAAAAAGCAGATACAGACAAAAATTCAATGAAATAAACTAAAAAGGAGAAATAGCAGATGATGCCATTTCTCCTTTTTAGTACGAGATACGAAGTACAAAGTATGACTGAAATGTTTGAACTAATATTTTTTAACAAGCGCCTTTGACTGCTGACTGCCTCCTGCCGACTGAAGCCTGCCTCTTTCTTTTCACCTCTTTCAACTAAAATCCAAGGTCTTCTGAAATGAGACTACGAACTACCGACTACGAACTACGAACTAGTCTACTTCTCTCTTCGGCGCCACCACCGGCAGTCTGACTTCATGAATCAGCAGGTTCAGTTTTTTCAGTTCCTCATCTAGCACATACTTCAGTTGCTGGAGTTGTATATCGGTTTGTGCGGCCAGGTCAGCAAAAGCTTCTTTGGCCTGTTTTGAAGGAGCGGTATTACCGGCAGCGGCAGCATTGTATACACCGGCGATTTTGTCATCCAGACGGATCGGGTAATTCAGTACATCCTGTCCGCTTTTCGCTTTCGTCTGATGCAGGGCTTCCTCAATAGCGGTCAGTTGCTTGTTGATCGTATCCATCTGTTGTTTCAATTCGCGGGGAATGGCTTTGCCAACACGGCCACTGATATCGGACAGTTGCTGACGGATATCTTTGATATTCTTCATTCCTTTCATTACCGCTGTGAATTTATCACGAATGGCTAACAGAAAATTCACCTGTTCTTCATACTCTGCATTGGTGGTGGAATAATTAGGATCACCGAGAATGGTAAACTTCACATCGGCTGAATCGGTACCGGAACGGAAGCGGGCGGTATATTCACCGGGTGCTGCTTTGGGACCACGTACAAACCCATTCCACAGAATCAGGCCTTCCATGCGATCTGCTTCGGGGTGATTCATATCCCATATAAACTGGTTCATTCCTTTTTTCAAGTCGATCTTATTCTCTTTTGAGGTGGTGGAATAGGTCTTAATCAGCTTATTACTTTTATCCAGCAGGGCCACAGAAAGCTTAGTGGAATCCGTTATATTTTTGAGATAATAATTGATCACGACGCCGGAAGCCGGATTCATTCCTGCATTTTGAATATCGCCTCCGCCTCCCCGGCGACCACGACCACCACCGGGTGTTCGATAGGCCGGATTAACGTCAAATACATGCAGGCTTTTATTCAAAATTTCTTCCTTGGCCTGTTGCACCACCGAGAGGTCGTCCATAATCCAGAGACTCCGCCCCTGGGTAGCCACGATCAGGTCATTATTTTTGATCAGCAGGTCCGTGATGGGTGTAACCGGCAGGTTATGCTGGAAAGAACGCCAGTTGGCGCCGCCATCATAGGAAATATACATGCCGAATTCTGTTCCGGCATATAACAAACCCGGACGTTTTTTATCGGCTCGTATCGCACGGGTAAAATGTAAAGCAGGGATGCCATTGCTGATAGCCTTCCATGTTTTGCCATAATCTTCCGTCATATACAGATAAGGTCTGAAATCATCCGATTTATAGCGCGTACCGGCAAAGTATGCGGTACCCTTTTTAAACGGATCGGCATCAATGCAATTCCACATCATCATCGGCGGGCAGTCTTTCGGGGTGACATTCTCCCAGTTTTTACCTCCATCCTTACTTACATGAATCAGCCCATCATCACTGCCGGTCCATAAAAGATCCTTCTCTAATGGCGACTCAGCCGCTGTGAAAATCGTACAATAATATTCCACTGAAGTATTGTCCTGTGTTACAGGTCCGCCACTGGACGCCTGTTTGGTTTTGTCATTGGTAGTGAGATCGGGAGACAACTGTTCCCAGCTGCGTCCTTCATTCTCTGTAACAAATAAATGATTCCCTGCTGCATACAATCGCTTCGGATTATGCGGAGAGAAGAAGATCGGGTAGTTCCATTGGAAACGGTACTTCGCGGCCACCGCACCGGCGCCCATATTGTCCACGGGCCATACATTGATCATGCGACTCTCGCCGGTCCGGTGATCAAGCCGTTGCAACATGCCCATATAGTTTCCTCCATAAGTAATATCCGGGTTCGTCGGATCAGCCACTACATAACCACTTTCACTACCGGCTGCTGTCTCCATATCGGTAGCCATAATCCCTGCCCCAAACGTACGGCTACGGATACGGAAAGCACTGTTGTCCTGTTGTCCGCCTAATACGCGATACGGAAATGCATTATCCGTGCTCAACCGGTATACCTGGGAAGTAGGCTGATTCAGATACGTACTCCAGTTATTGCCGCCATCAAACGATACCTGTGCACCGCCATCATCGGCCACAATCATCCGGTTCCCATCTTCGGGATCGATCCAGAGATCATGATGATCACCATGGGGTGTATTTAAACTTTTAAATGTCTTGCCGCCATCCACACTGAACATAAACTCCACATTGGGACAGTAGACTTTGTTTTCATTCTTCGGATCTACAAATACCTTGGTATAATACCAGGCTCGCTGACGGATATTATTATCATTGGATTGAAGGGTCCAGGTTTCCCCGGCATCGGTACTCATGAAGAGACCGCCCTTTTCATTTTCTATCAATGCATAAATTTTATCGGTATTACTGGGTGCTACGGCCACCCCTACAATGCCCCAGGTGTTTTTAGGTAATCCTTTCATTGCGGATATATTGGTCCAGGTTTCACCGCCATCGGTACTTTTCCATAGACCGCTGCCCTCACCACCACTCTCTAATGAATAGGGAGTGCGGATCAGTCGCCAGGTACCCGCATAAAATACGGAAGGATTGCCGGGTTCCATGACCAGGTCGCTGCAGCCGGTCTGGTTATTGACGTATAAGGTTTTTTTCCAGGTCTTACCTCCATCGGTGGTTTTGAAAATGCCGCGCTCTTCATTCGGTCCGAACAGGTGTCCCATCACTGCCACCCACACAATATCCGGGTTACGTGGATGTATAACGATGCGGATAATATGACGCCCGTCTTTGAGGCCGATATTATTCCAGGTACGCCCGCCATCCTCACTGCGCCACATGCCGCCAAGTCCTTCGCTTACATTTCCGCGCATGGTATTCTCACCTTCACCCACATAGAGGATCGATTCATCGGAAGGCGCTACCGCTACCGCACCAATGGAGCTGCCAAAGTATTTGTCGGAAATGTTTTTCCAGTTGCTCCCTGCATCCGCCGTTTTCCAGACACCACCACCAGTTCCTCCAAAGAAGAAATTTGTTCTGTTTTTATAACTACCCGCCACCGCGCCGCTTCGCCCACCGCGGAAGGGACCGATCAGCCGGTATTGGCTGCCTTTGATCAGTTGTTCTTCATGATTGACTACCGCTACTGGGGTAGCTGTTTTTTTCTTCTGGGCGATCGCCACGGAAAAAGATAGAAGGGAAAAGGCCAATATCCAATTTTTCATAAACAGTGATTGAACATGAAATTTACGCTAAAAAGGCCAAGAATGTTTTTTGCCTGCGGCAAAAATTAGGTGGCCACGAAATGACACGAAGCAACACGAAGGCCCCCTAAATCCCCCGAAGGGGGACTTTAGACTCCGCTAGTTCGTAAAAACTTTATTAAATGGTTTGCGTATTGTATCCCGAAAAGACAAAAAGAATTTTCAGTATTTCGGAGAGCCTTAAAAATCTTTGCGGGAACTTTTTACGCCTGTATATAAGAAATGATTGTACAAACTATTAGCATCCCCGAAGTCCCCCTTCGGGGGATTTAGGGGGCCAATCCGTGTATATCCGTGCTACCTGCCTGCCGGCAAAGGCAGGTCCGTGGCTTGTATTTTGTATTCTGTATTCTTCGTGCCTTTTCGTGTCATTTCGTGGCCAAAAAAAAAGAGGCTGCCAACGGCAGCCTCCTGATATTTTTGTTGCAAAATTTAAAAGCCTTTCTTCTCGGGCTTTGGTCCAATCAGGCCTTCTTTTCTGAGGCCGGCTTTCACCGCTTCATCATATTTTTTTATAACCACTTTCGCCGCTTCTTCTTTCTTTTTCACTTCCGACTGCAAGGTTACCGTGCGTTGTAACTGCAGATTGGAAGGGGCCGCTTCCTGGCCCGTTACACCGGCATATACTTCGGTGATATCCTCTCTCAGTTTTTTCTCATCCGCAAATACTGAATTTTTTTTGGTGGCCAGTAATTCAGTTCTGAGTTTTTCCAGTTCTTCATTATACGCCACCATGGAACGCTTCAGGGTGGAGTCCGTCACTTTTGTCAGATTATCTTTAACCAGTTTCTGCCGGTCATTGATGGAATCCACCACCGTGGCCAATCGCTCATGCAACTGATAGAGATCCATCGCCGCTTTATTTTGCTTCTTGCGATCTTCCAGGGTAAAATTTTTATCCAGCGGATCATGGACCAGTTTTACTTTGCTGGTATAAACTGAATCTGCTACTTTCAGTTTGATCGTATACTCACCGGGCAATACCATCGGTGCAAGAAAACCGGCAAAATCAATCTTGGCACCACCACTCGCGATCTTCGGCGGTTTCATACTCAGGTTCCACATCACCATATTCACCCCCTTCCTTTTGCTGCCGGGTATGGATTGCACCAGTTTACCTGCGGCATCAAAAATCTCCACTTTCACTTCGCCACTGTTCACCCTGTCTTTCAGGTAATACTTGATCGGCGGAATGGAAGGCGGATTACCAGCCACCCAACCACCGGTGCTCGGAAAACCACCATCGCCGAATTGACCCATTGTCAGTGTGATCGGTGCATTGGGGAATAAGACCACATCTTTCTCCGCCGTTTCTTTTTTCAGGTTACGGATGGGCGAAATATCATCGACGATCAGTATCCCGCGGCCGTGGGTGGCAATGATCAGGTCATGGGTACGGGGATGGATCTTTATATCTCTTACCAGTGCATATTCAGGAATTTTATTCTTCATGCGGAACCAGTTTTGCCCGCCATCCAGCGTTCCAAATAATCCCATTTCGGTGCCGAGGAATAATAAATCCTTGTTGATCAGATCCTGGCGGATGATATGGGCAAAGCCGGTAAACTCCGGACTGCTGATCAGTTTCCAGGTACGGCCCATATCGGCAGAATAACCGAGCCAGGTTTTATGATCCCCGTACATGTGGTTATCAAAAGTGGCATACACCACTTTTTTATCAAAGCGGGAAGGTTCTATACTGCTGATCCATGTTTGTGCGGGTATGCCGGCATTTTTATAATTGGCAGCAACATTGGTCCAGGTCTTACCAGCATCCGTTGTGTATTGCAAATTGCCATCATCTGTACCGGCCCATATCAGTTTTTCATCCAGGGGAGATTCAGCCATGGTGAAAATGGTACAATGGTTTTCGGCCGATGTATTATCGGCACTCAGACCACCACTCTCTTCTTGTTCCTGCTTCTTCTTGTCATTCGTAGTCAGGTCAGGTGAAATCCGGGCCCAGTTTCTGCCCTGGTCGACCGACTTGTACAGATACTGACTGGCCATATAGAGATTTTTCTTATTGGCAGCGCCGAATACGATTGGTGTATTCCAGTTCCAGCGCAGTTTTTCCTCTCCGGGTGCCTGTTGTGGTTTTATATTCACCGCCTTGGTATTAACCAGGTTGATGCGGTTGATATTGCCGCCCTGAGATTCGGCATAAGCAGTATAAATATCATTGGGATCAGGTTGTACCCAGAAACCATCGCCACCATTGATGGGTTTCCACAAACCATTGCTTACGCCGCCGGCTGCGGCGGAGGGTCCCACCCAACTGCCATTGTCCTGCAGTCCGCCATAAATATTATACGGCTTGCGGTCATCCACTGAAGCATGGTAAAACTGACCCACGGGCAGGGATTGTACAAAATTCCAGGTGGCGCCGCGGTCCAGGCTGATATATACCCCGCCATCGGTACCTAAATAGATCTGATTGGTATTATTGGGATTGATCCAAAGCGCATGATGGTCACTGTGGACCCATCCGCCTTCATTACTCGCATCGGCAAAAGAGTATCCACCATCACTGGAATAGGAAAATGAAAGGGCCGGGCGATAGACCCGTTTGGGATCCTTTGGGTCGATTACAATGGTAGAAAAGTAAAACGGACGGGACACCACATTGAATGTGGCGCTTTGCTTTTTCCAATTCTCTCCTCCATCCGCTGAAATAAATAAACCTGTTTCCTTAGATTCCACAATGGCCACCAGGTTTTGAGAAGCACTGGATGCCACGGCAAACGCAATCCGGCCAAAGGGTTTGGCCGGCAAACCGTTTTTCAATTCCTTCCAGGTCTTGCCTCCATCGGTACTCTTCCACATCCCGCTGCCATTTCCACCCGAATTGAAGGCATAAGGTTTGCGGCGGAATTCCCAGGTCGAAGCATAGACGGTATCCGGATGTTCGGGATCCACAGCCACGTCGGCACAACCGGCTTCTTCACTGATAAATAATATTTTTTCAAAGGTCTTACCCCCGTCGGTGGATTTGTACAACCCTCTTTCCTTGCTGCTATGCCAGAGCGGACCTGGTGCCGCCACGTAAATGGTATTGGTCTCGCGGGGATTGATTACGACTTTGGCGATATGTTCGGTTTTCTCCAGGCCCAGTTTGGTCCAGTTGTCTCCGCCATCGGTTGATTTATACAAACCATCCCCGATCGAAACAGAGTTCCGCATATTACTTTCTCCGGTACCTGCAAAGATCACTTTTGGATTATTCGGATCAATGGCCAGGGCTCCGATGCTCTGGCAATAGCGGTCAAAAATGGGTTTAAAGGAAGCACCGGCATTGGTGGTTTTCCAGATACCGCCGCCAGCGGTACCAATATAAATAGTCTTGCCATCCTGGGCCACCCCTTCAATAGCGGTGATCCGCCCGCTCATAGTACCCGGACCGAGCCAGCGGGCTTCCATCATACCAAACGTGCTGCTGTTGATGGGTGTCTGGGTAAACCCTGTTGCAGCAATAAGCAGGGCTAAAGCAGTTGTTAAAATCCGCATAGGTAGTTATTAATGGATAATAAAAGAAACCCCGATACAGGGATCGGGGTTTTGTAAAAATACGGGTCAAAAATTATTTTTTGAAGAAAGACTCTTCCACCGGACCATTCACGGTGATCTTGGTCATATTCATTTCACCGAAAGGCAGGGTCATGGACTTGGCCATTACGATTCCTTCTGGTAGTTTTTCATAATTGCTGTAGCTGGTGGTTACTTCCACTTCCTGGCCATTGGCCTTCTGTGTGGATTTGCTCTGAACAATATAAAAACTCTTGGGATCGATAAAAAGGGTGGAAACGGATCCTCCTTTTTTAGTCACTTTAAGTTTAAAGCACTCGGTGCCTTCCACATCTTCCTTACCAATCAACTCCACTTTATGTCCTTTAGTGGCGTAATCGAGCAGTTCACCCTGGGCATCCAGGTTATCCTGTGCTTCTGCCAGTTCTTCTGCTGTTTTAGCTTCAGGTTCTGTCTGACCCTGGAAAGGCATAAAATCCCATCCTTCGGTTGGGGTTACGATTTCATAACCGGTCATACCCATGACTGAAATATCCTGGCGCATACCCTTACCATGGAGTACTGTCACCACTACATTTACTTCAGCGCCCTGCACCTGCAGGACCCCTTCCATTTTCATGGAGTTAACTTTTTTCCAGTTTTCGGCGCCACCGATGGCGTCAATATGTTTTGCAATAACCTCGTCTGCAGTCTGTGCTTTTACAGTAAAAGCCGAAGCCAGAACGAGTAAGGAAAGGAGAATACGTTTCATGATGAATGGTTGATTTTATTTTTATAAATCTGGTGACAAATCTAGCCCTTTCGGGGGCACAAAACACTAAATTTAGGTGTACTAACAATTTTAAAGGATGAATGGTTCATTTTCTGTCGCAGGCGTACTGGTGGATGTACATCAGCAGACGCAATATCCTGCCGAACTGGTTGTATCAGCAGGCAAAATTCAGGCCATAAGGCCTTTTACCCCACAATCTGGTCAGTCCCTGCCTTTTATCCTGCCCGGGTTTATCGACAGTCATGTCCATATAGAAAGCTCCATGTTGGTACCTGCAGAGTTTGCCCGACTGGCTGTGGTGCACGGTACGGTGGCCACGGTAAGCGACCCGCATGAGATCGCCAATGTCTGCGGCCTTGACGGTGTGGAGTTTATGATCGAAAACGGAAAGACCGTTCCTTTCAAATTCAACTTCGGGGCCCCCAGTTGTGTGCCGGCCACCATTTTTGAAACCGCCGGGGCCGCCCTGGATGCAGCGCAGGTAGAGGAACTGTTGAAAAGACCTGAGATCAGATACCTCAGCGAGATGATGAATTTTCCGGGTGTGCTTCACGGTGACCCTGAAGTAATAAAGAAAATCACCGCCGCCCTTCGGCTAGGCAAGCCCGTTGATGGTCATGCACCGGGGTTGAGAGGGGAAGTGGCGGGGAAGTATATAAGACCGGAGTGGCTGGCCCCCCAACCCCCCAAAGGGGGGCTTTCAGAGTCGTCAAAGTCTGAAAAAATTTTTCATGTTTCGGAGGACCAAAGCCCCCCTTCGGGGGGTTGGGGGGCCATCTCCACCGATCATGAGTGCTTCACCGCTGCCGAAGCCCTCGACAAACTCCGCTACGGCATGAAGATCATTATCCGGGAAGGATCGGCGGCGAAAAATTTTGATGCATTGATTGATTTACTACACGACTGGCCGGAACAGATGATGTTCTGCAGCGATGACAAACACCCGGATAGCCTGGTACTCGGACATATTAACCAGTTATGTGCCCGGGCTGTAGCACGTGGTGTGGATTTGTATAAAGTATTAAAGGCTGCTTGTGTGAATCCGGTGGAGCACTACAAGTTAGATGTGGGGTTATTGCGGCTAGGGGATTTTGCGGATTTTATCCTGGTAAAAGATCTGAAGGACTTCGAAGTACTGACTACTTATATTAATGGTGAAGTGGTAGCTGAAAATCAAAAGTCAAAAGTAAAAAGTAAACAGGGGGGAGTACTAAACAGGTTCAGTTGCAGTCCTAAGACCGAAGAAGAATTTAAAGTGAGCTATGTCGGTGGAAAAACTATTCCCGTTATTGAGGCCCTGGATGGACAACTGATCACCAACAGACTGGACCTCGTACCTAAACTGGCAAATGGAGAAATAATAAGTGATGCTGAAAATGATGTATTGAAGATCGTGGTGGTGAACCGGTACCAGGAAGCACCGGTGGCTAAAGCCTTTATCAAAGGATTCGGATTGAAACAGGGTGCCCTTGCCTCTTCCGTTGCACATGACAGTCATAATATCGTGGCCGTGGGAGTGGATGATGAAAGTCTTTGCCGGGCCGTGAACCTCGTGATTGCCGAACAGGGTGGTCTCAGTGCCGTAGGCCATGGCCAGGAACTGGTACTCGGTCTGCCCGTAGCCGGACTCATGAGCAATGGCGATGGTTACAAAATAGCTGATGCGTATACAAAGCTGGACCAATTCACCAAAAAAGAACTAGGATCTACCCTCGCCTCACCCTTTATGACCCTTTCCTTTATGGCTTTGCTCGTGATCCCGCATTTAAAGCTGAGTGATAAGGGGTTGTTTGACGGGGATGGGTTCAGGTTTGTGGAATAATTGATCGTCATTCGTTTAGTTGCATAAGAAAAAATCAATGAACAGACCAATTTTCATTTTATTGATACTCCTCTTAATCCTCAGACATGACAGCCTGGGAAACTACTTTACAATTACAACTGACAAGTCCTCCTACAAACATACAGACTCACTCAGATATTCGGTTTTCACACAGCTAACTGCCTGCCATTTTGCGGAGCCAACTGCTTATGTTTATATTCATACTGCAGATCAGACCATAGTCAGCAGGCAGATTTTACAACTTAACCAGGAACACACTTCTATAGTATTTCCTTTAACTGGCTTAGACAGCGGCCTTTATTTCATCAGTGTTTTTGGTTATGCACCTGGCAATAACTCCAAACTGAACGGGAATACGGTCTGTATAGCCGTTGACCTGCCCGATGCCATTTCGCAGCAACTTGCTGACCGGATTATCGAGATTATTCCGGAATGCGGCAAAGCTTTAATAAATTTTACTAACCGGATGATTGTTACGCTCAAATCATTGGGCGGGAATCCGGTCAGTGATAAAATCTCTTTTAGGAACCGGCATCAGCAATTAATTGCCGTTTGCCAGACAAATAGTTTTGGCTGGGGCTCGGTGGACCTTCCAATAGTATCAGATGACAGCATTTGGTTAACCGACACAAAAAAGAATCTTCTTTCCGTAATTCAGGTAAACAATAACCGGATATTCAGCAATAACGGTTTTTCACTTCACATACCAGAATACAGTGATACGATGATCATCCAGGTAAGAAAAGGGGATGCGGCTTCAGGGCATAGAGTCTACCTGGAAGTATATGACAAAGAACATGCCCTTGCAGAAAAGCCTGTCTTGTTCCTCAATGACACCTCAATTGTCAATATCCTTTTACCTCCGGTAAATTTTAGTAACAAATTGCTGAAAGTCCTGCTTAAAAACGAAAAGGCACAAATCATTGCTGAACGCTATGTATTCAGTAAAAACAAGGATCATCAAGAGGCAACCGGATTATTTTGTGAAGCCATAACTGCTTCAACTCCTTTCTACCTCGAAACCGAAAGTCCTGCTATAAATGACGGCTTGATCGCTTTTAAACCGGAATACCTGGATTCAATAATCAAACTGGCGGAAGAAGGATTCCGGCTTGCATTCAGCAATCCGGATCATGTAAGCACCAAAATTGACTACTATATATATAATAACCAGAACGAAATCATACAGGCCGGCAGTTCAATAGCCGACAGCTCCGGGCTCACTCAGATCAGTGGTTGCAATTTCGACGGCCCCGGGTACATTAAATTTTATATCAACAAAAATGAAGTCACCGGGTTTAAGGAAGTATTACAAGGACTAACCCCGGCAGAAATGGAAAAGTTATATGATCAATTCAGCCAGATCAACAAAACATACATACGGCCTACCATTATTCCTGCGGCCGTACAGCCAGCAGCTTCGCCTGATTTTAAAACGTTGGAAAATATTAACCTGAATGTAATTATCAAAGACCGATTTTTCGAATTGGAGAAAAAGTATATTAACAATGGCATATTCAGGGACCATAACTCAATCCAGGTCAATGTGGAAGACGACCGGCTTGCTTTAAACTACTCCCTCACTGATTACCTGGTAAGAAAAATACCCGGACTCTTTATCTATAAGGAGGAACTAAGATACCGGGGAGGTTATGTAGAAGTTTATATTGACGAAATGTTTATTCCCGACCCTTTGCTGAATAGTGTAATACAGATAAACGATATTGGCTATATCAAATTTTTCAGAAACCCGATCAGCAGTGGTCTGCAGTCAACGGGAACTGGAAGTGCCACAAATGGCAACAGTTATGCAGCCGGTATACAAGGCAGCCTGGCAATTTATACTAAGAAAAATAATGACAATGAAAACAAGCCATTGTTTAAAATAGGTGTTTTGGTGGAAGGATATGTAAAACAGTAAGTACCAATGATCATTATTTTTATCCAATACGGGCAATGCAATCGAGGTCTATTTCGATTCTAACACGGTCAGAAAAGAATATCGACCTATACATAATAGGTACAAGGTTTTAGACAAAGCGGCTGTTTACTATCGACTAACGACTATTGACTACTGTTATTACGTATTCGACAATAACACCGCATCCAGGTCTTCCCCAGGTTGTGCAATAATTTTCTGTTCGACCGCATCCCATTCAATTCTTCTTCCCAATTTATACGCCAGCCCTCCCATATGCGCCGAAATAGCTTCTTCAAACCCTTCTTTGATGGAACAACTGGGGGTGCCTCCATTCCGGATACAACTCAGCCATTCCCTTAAATGAAGAAAGGTGGAATCAACCCGTTTGCCATCCCGGTAGGTCCACAACAATCCTTTATTGGCAAAATATTTTGCCGTGGCTGAGGTAACCGCATCGGTTCCGTTTACTGCCGGGTCATACTGATAAATCGGAACGCCCGCTTCAATACGCTGCTCTTTAATCAATTCAGCATATTTTGTTGATCTTGGATCAGCATAGACGGTAATCCGGTTTCCCAGATCCATACTGCCATCGTGCCCCATCAGCACGGTACCCCTGTCAAACTGATTCCCTAAAGTGGCACTGTATACGAAGGTCATTCCTTTTTCTTTTCCGGCTACCTGGCTTCCGCCCGTACTGAAATCCGGGAACTCCATATTTACATGCATTACATCCGGTACGTTTCGCCCGTCGCGGTGAGTATAGATACCGCCTGAAGCAGTAACCGTTTTCGGAATTCCCATTTTCAGAATACAGTTAATCCGGTCATAATCGTGTGTCATTAAATCCCCTGACAATCCAGAACCATAAGCCCACCATTTACGCCAACGGAAAAAATGCTCGAGATTAAAAGGTTCACGGGGTGCATTCCCAAGGAACAAATCCCAGTCAATGGTTTTGGGACTGGCCGACTCAGCTATATCATATTGCCAGGCACCATTATCATCATTCCGGTTTGTATTAGTTTGAACCAGGGACACATGGCCGAGAATATTCTTGCTGATCACATCCTGGGCTGTCAGGAAACTCTGTGTTTGCCGGTGCTGGTGCCCTACGGCAAAAACGGTTTTGGGGTTTTTCAAAACCGTATCCCGTAAAAGGTAGGTCTCGGCGATATTATGGGTCATTGGCTTTTCAACATATACATGTATCCCCGCATTCAGCGCCTCGATTGAAATCGGCGCGTGCCAATGGTCCGGGGTGGCGATAATAACCGCATCCACTTCCCCGCTATTGATCAGTTCAGTATGCGTACGAAAGCGTTTGATCTTATTATCCCCGCTGTTAAATGATTTCAACGCGTTTTCGGCACGCTGGTCAAATACATCACAGATAGCAGCCAGTTTTACATTCAGGTTTTCCTGTGCTTTGAAATCGGTAAGCCTTGTATCTTTTGGATTTTTCGCGAGGTTGTCACTCATATCTTTCAGCCATCCTGTCGAAGCAAAACCTAATGCACGGCAAAGCTGTTCGCCCCGAATACCAAACCCTATGATGCCAATCCGGAGTGGCTTGCCACTCATAGGACCTGAAGCGGGGGGAGGCGATGCTTTTATATTCAACGTTTCCAGCAGAAACTGCTTTTCCCGTATTGCAGAACCAGCCAGGCTGGCCCCAGAATACCAAACAGCACCTACGAATGGAATGCCGCCAAGGGCTTTTAAAATATCCCTCCGGTTCCATCTTTTAAAATTATTAGTATCGTTTGCCATGTTGATTAGTTTATTGTGGTGTTTGCCTTTTTACGTGCAAATAAATTTTCGAGGCCAAAAATGGTAGTGAGGGGGAACAGGTAGATGACAAAAAGTGCTGCCATCTCAATCAGGTTTTTGTTCACTACCCAATAACTTCCTTCCGCAGGGCCTTGCGGCAATCCGGGAAAAGGAGGATGTGCCAGGTAATACATCAGTAACAACAACATTCCCGCAATACAACCCCAGCGCACTTTTATCCCTATGAGCAGGCTGATACCCACAGCTACCAGGCCGATAATATTCAGGTAGTCAATAGCCGAAATCATGGAATCACCGGCGAGCCAGGCAAAAAAGGGTTTTAAAATGGAGGCACTTAGTAAATAGCCCTTCGAAGTCCAGGATGGATTATAGGCCTTTATTATCCCTTCATACAGGAAATGCCAGCCAATTAAAATCCGGAGCAGTACCAGAGCGTAACCCTGTACAGCTGTTAATTTCGGTGTGTTCATACTGATTGAGTTTTATATTAATATTCCAACCTGATCGGATTGCCATTTTTCTCTTTTCCTTTAAATTCGCTGAACTGCTCAGCCTCCCCCTCATTATATGTTAATGCGATATGTCCACATTCGCTTCAAACTCCTTTGACATGTACGTTTTCGAAATGCCCTTTTCATCATAAATAAATAATACTTCGAGGCCCAGGTTTTTATTCTCGGCTAAAAACTGCCTGGCTTTATCCAAGCCCATCACCATAAAGGCCGTGGCATAAGCATCCGCGGTCATGCAGTCGCTGGCAATAACGGTTGCGCTGAGCAAATTATTCATGGCCGGGTATCCGGTAAACGGATTAATAATATGGGCATATTTCTTTCCGTTTTCGATATAAAATTTTTTATAGTTTCCGGAAGTGGCCAATGACTTATCTTTTATCCTGACCCGCAAATTATTTAATGATGCCCCGTCTGCATTGTTTTCTTCGGGCTGCTCTATTCCAACGATCCAGTCACTGTCGTCCCCCTTCTTCCCTTTAGCCCTTAATTCCCCTCCCACTTCCACCAGGTAGTGGCGTATTCCTTTACTTTCCAGAAAGGAAGACAATACATCCACCGTATATCCCTGGGCGATGGCATTAAAATCAAGCATGACCTGGGGCAGCTCTTTCACCAGTTTTCTATCGGCTAACCGTACCTTTTTATACCCGATATACCGGAGCAGGCTATCAATTAATGGTTGCGTTATTTTTTCTTTTTTGGTAAACCCGAAACCATAGGCATTAATAACAGGTGCCACAGTTACATCAAACAGGCCTTTTGTTTTTTCCGAAACCTCCATGGATTTAGCAAATACATCTGAAAAGTATTCATCCGCCAGAACAGCGGTATCATTTCTGTTCATCTTCGAAATAACCGAACCGGGTTGATAAGTGGAAAGAGACAAATCGATCTTTTTAAAAATAGAATCAATTGCTTCCCTGTAATTGGATTGCTGGCCCGCCAGGTAGGTTATATGATAAGTGGTCCCCTGGGCGGCTCCGGAAATCTGAATGGTATTCAACAGCTCGCTTTTGCAGCCTGCAAGGAGAAAAATGGCAACCGTTGAAAAGATTATACGTTTCATTATCGTCCACATTCGTTGTAGTATTTGCGGAAAAATGACCACTCTGATTCCAACAGGTATTCTGGAATTCAAACGACAGTAGAACTATCTTTAAAAGTAGAACTATCCTCAAAGAAATGGATAGGTAAGTTTTGAAATACCCTAACGTGATTGCCTAACCACTTCCGGTAAATTCCAGGATCCGGTGATACTAAAACCTGGCGGAACAAAAGTAGGGTGTGGATATGATACTGCAAAGGATTTCAGCCCGGGCGGGGAATGAGAATAGTATCCGGCAGTCAAACAGCACGCTTTTGGAGCCCGCAGGCAGGCCCCGGCGCCCCTGCCCGATATTGGTGCAGAACCCCCAAAAAACAGGTATTCCCGTGGAAACAACGTTTCTCAGTGAAAATATCTATTTTCAGCTACAGATAACTAAACCACGAAGGTCAATCTATTACGAATCCTCTTAGAAATTTTAACCCTTATTTCCATATGAATAGAAAATACATTTTCCTGGCATTCTCCGTGCTGTTCCTGTTTGCCTGCCGGTCAACTAATGAAGCCGGAAATTTAAATCAGCAGATGGACGAATATCTTAAAGGGCAGGCTGATTACTTCCGTTTTAATGGGAATGTACTGGTTGCTGAAAAAGGGAAGGTGATTTTCCAAAAATCGTACGGTTATGCTGATTTTGACAGCAAGCGATTGCTGAATGACTCCTCAGTATTTGAACTGGCTTCTATTAGTAAACAATTTACGGCGACAGCTATTTTATTACTGAAAGACAAGAATAAACTTAAACTAACGGATTCACTGAAGCAATACTTTCCGGAGCTCCCGTACAATGGCATTACATTATATCATATGCTGACACACACATCCGGGCTTCCGGATTACGAAGCGTCGATGAATAGTAAATGGGACAGGCGTAAAATTGCCTTTAATCCGGACATGATTGCTTTCCTGGCAAAGGAAAAACCACCGCTGGTGTTTGCGCCAGGCTCCCGTTGGGAATACAGCAATACTGCCTATGCACTGCTGGCTTCCATCGTTGAAAAAATTTCCGGCCAGTCATTTTCAACATACCTGGCAAAAAATATATTCCAGCCATTAGGTATGTCCCATTCCCGGATCTATAATACCCGGCGTTCCCTAAAAGATACAATTCCCAACTATGCTTACGGGTATTTGTATAATGACAGTTTAAATAAACATGAAATGCCGGATAGTATACCGGATTTAAAATTTGTCATTTACCTGGATGGCATTCAGGGAGATGGTGTTGTCAATTCCACTACAGCCGATTTATTCACCTGGGACAGGGCAATCAAAAATCATTCCCTCCTGCTTGAAGCAACGCAGAATGAAATGCTGAAAGAACAGGCATTGGCTGATACAGTAAATAAGGTCTACTACGGCTATGGTGTTTTTGTTGAAAAAACTGAGGCGGGAAAGATGATTTCACATTCCGGAGGATGGCCGGGTTATACCACCTTTCTTGCAAGAAATGTCGATAAAGACCAGACCTTTATCCTACTGTCCAACAATTCCTCTAATTCTCCGGCATTAACCAAGGCATTACAACAACTGGCAAATGGCCAATCGGTGTATATACCTTATAAACATACCGAAATAGTGTTGGACTCCACCCAACTACAAAAATTTACCGGTAAGTACAAAACAACAACCGAATTCAGAATTGAACGAACCGGGAACAAGATCTACCGTGTTTTCCCAAATGGTCAGAAAACAGAAATCAAACCGGAATCCCCCAACAAATTTTTTTATGCCGACGGAACCGACAGGCAGATTCAATTTGAAATGAATGAAAAACAACAGGTGGTAAAAGGCTGGCTGATTAGTTATGGGGTAAAAACTGAGTTACAAAAATTGCAATAGAATTTTAAGGCTAAAAAGAAAGCTGATTTTTCAGAACACATTCTTCTCAGGACATATAAGTCTTACAAAAAAGATTTCAATTTAATCGCGATGAAAATAATAACATGGAACTGTAACATGGCTTTTAGAAAAAAAGCTTTCCATGTATTAGAAATAAATCCGGACATACTAATTGTACCGGAATGCGAGAACCCGGGAAAACTGATATTCCCTAAGAACACAAAACAACCAAATTCTATATTCTGGGCCGGAACCAATCCGCATAAAGGAATTGGCATCTTTGCCTACAATAATTTTAGTTTGAAAGTTGATAAAAGCTATAAAGAAGACATAAAATATTTTATTCCATTGAAAGTAACAGCTCCTGGAATAGAATTTAATCTTCTGGCCATTTGGGCTAATAATCCAAAAGATCCTGATGGCCGTTATGTAGAACAGGTTTGGAAAGGGATACAACACTATAAGAAACTTATTAAGAGAAGCAATACCATTCTTGCAGGAGATTTTAACAGCAACAAAATATGGGATGCCGATCATCGAAAATGGAGTCATTCGTCTGTTGTTAACGAGCTGGGTAAATATGGAATTAGCAGCGCATACCATCATCATTTCAATGAATATCACGGTATGGAAAAAGGGAATACTTTATATATGTATCGCCATATTAATAAGCCTTACCACATTGACTACTGTTTTCTTTCGGAAGATTATATAAAAAAAATTAAATCAGTAGAAATCGGAGAGTTTGATAAATGGATAAAACACAGCGACCATTTGCCATTAATTGTGGATATTAACAACTAAATAATCGAATTCCAATAATTGAGGAAGAGCTATATAATGTGTATATGTTCCCAATCTCTGACAATCCGACTGCTTACTATTGACTATCGACCTGCCTTTGCCTGCTGGCTATTGATTTTCCTCTCTCACTCATCTTCCATCTCCAGTAATAAATTCACCACTCCTCCTTCGCTAAAAGCTTCGGAGGGCAAGCACTACTAAAATTAATCATCTTCTATTTCAAGCAATAGATTCACAACAAGGGCTGTCCATCCTGTCTGATGCGATGCCCCCAATCCCTTGCCATTATCACCATGGAAAAACTCGTAAAAGAGATGATGTTCCCGGAAATAATTTTCCGACCATTGTGTGTGTTGCTGATCATGGTACTGGAAGGCCCCATCTCTGTCCTTATTGCGTTCAAATAGTTTTAACAACCGCTTCGTAAGTTCATTGGCGATTTGTTTCAGGTTGAGTTTCTTTCCCGAACCGGCCGGAAATTCATGGGTATAGCTGTCGCCGTAGTAGTCGTAGTATTTGCGGAGTGAGTGAATGATCAGGTAATTCAGCGGCAGCCAGATTGGGCCACGCCAGTTGGAATTGCCGCCAAACATAGAACTGGAACTTTCACCGGGTTCGTACCGGATACTGTATTCATTGCCCTGGTAACTGAAGGTATACGGTGTTTCATGTATTTTAGATAAGGAACGGATACCATAATCGGATAAGAACTCCGCTTCATCGAGCAGCCGGTTGAGCAGGTGCTCCATCCGGTCGCCGATCATAATGGCAAACAGATAATTACCATCGGCATTCTTCTTATTGATATCGGAAATGATACGGGTGAGATCGGGCCGCGTGAGCCGGATCACTTCCAGCCGGGTATTGAATTGTTTGAGCTGTTCAAACAGCCCCCCGTGCATCACTTCCACCGCCAGCATGGGAATGATACCCACCAGCGAACGGATCCGCAGGCGTTCACTGCTGCCGTTCTCAAACTGGATGGCATCATAATAAAAAGCATCCTTATCATCCCAGAGTGAAATATCTTTCTTCCCGATATGGTGCATGGCCCAGCCGATATTCAGGAAGTGCCGGAAGAACTTGGCGGCGGATTCCTCGTAGGCCTTATTATGCTCTGCCAGTTCGAGCGACATCCGCAGCATATTGATCGAATACATGGCCATCCAGCTCGTGGCATCGGCCTGCTGCAGTTTCTTGATCCCCGGCGGCATATGGTTACGATCAAACACGCCAATATTATCCAGTCCCAGGAAACCTCCTTCGAAGATATCGGTGCCATTGGCATCCTTCTGGTTCACCCACCAGGTAAAATTCATCAGCAGTTTCTGAAAAGCACGTTCCAGGAAATCCCAGTCGGGTTTACCCGTTTTCTTTTTATCCGCTTCAAACACATACCATACGCCCCAGGCATGTACTGGCGGATTCACATCACTGAAATTCCACTCATAAGCAGGGATCTGTCCATTGGGATGCATGTAGTATTCACGCAGCACCACGAGTAACTGCTGCTTGGCAAAATCAGGATCCACATGCACAAACGTAGCCGCATGAAAGGCAAGGTCCCAGGCGGCAAACCAGGGATACTCCCATTTGTCCGGCATGGAAATAATATTCCGGCAGGTCAGGTGCTGCCAGTCTTTATTGCGTTTGAAGTTGCGGGCCGGTGGGGTTTCATCGGGCTCCCCATTGAGCCATTTATAAACATCGAGATAATAAAACTGTTTGGTCCAGAGCAAGCCGCCGGCCGCACTGCGGAGTAAAGCCTTGTGAGCCGGGGATAATTTTTTTGGTGTCAGTTTCTCGTAATAATGATCGGTCTCCGTCTGCCGTTCTTCAAAGATCAGGTCAAAATCCACCCAGGGATCTTCCAGTTGTTTTTTGCTCAGACGAAAATGAAAACTGCTGGATTCGCCAGGCAATATTTTTTCTTTCAGCCATACAGCTGCTTTGGTCCCTTTCTTTTCAAGGTTGACCGTTGTGGCTTTATCTACCACATAATTATTGATCCCGTCTTTAACAAAAAGGGTATCATTCGGACGATGATACATCCGTTGATTATTCGTCTCGTTATCACAGAAAAGTTGTTCGCCACCCTGATGATAGAAATAAAATTGCCCATTCCGCTCCGAACTGGTTTGCAGACAATGGTCATTCAGTGAACTGATCTCCGGTTTATCGAAACGGGGATTATGCCGCCAGAAATTCCGGAACCAGAGTTGGGGCAAAACATGAATGGCCGCGGCTTCCGGACCCCGGTTGTACACCGTGATCTTCATCAGCACATCATTCACATCGCCTTTTGCGTATTCAATATAACAATCAAAATACCGGTCCTCGTTGAATATCCCGGTATCAAGCAGTTCATATTCCGGACTCAGCCGGTCCCGCTTATTCTCTTTTACCAGTTCCAGGTAAGGAAAAGCGGCTTGCGGGTATTTATATAAAAAACGGCAATAGGAATGGGTGGGAGAAGAATCCAGCTGGAAATAAAGTTCTTTTACATCCTCACCATGATTGCCTTCATTGTTTGTCAGACCAAAAAGCCGTTCTTTTATAATGCTGTCCTTCCCGTTCCAGAAAGCAGGAGCCAGGCAGAGAATCTGGTCAGCGTCACAAAACCCTGCAATGCCCTCTTCACCCCAGCGGTAGGTATAGCTGCGGGCCAGGTCGTGGTTGATATAGGTCCAGGCTTGTCCGTCCGGACTATAATCCTCCCGGACAGTGCCCCATTGACGGTCGGAGAGATAGGGACCCCATTTTTTCCAGTTCCTGTTATTCGTTGATTCAGAAAGCCGTTCGTTTTCAGCATTCACCATAGTGTACTCTTAAAATATTGCCCCGATCCTTGGTTTTTGTCACATATTATTAATTGCAATATAAATTAAAATCGGGCATATTCTACCTTCTGACAGGAGCATCTCTTTTGAATTGCGAAAAAAAGGGAGCACCAACAACCTATATAATGAATTTACTTCGCCATCGCATAAGGCAGGGTATTGGTTATACCCCCGGTGGAATAGATCCAGGTTCCGGACATACTGGTGTTAGCACTGTTTGTAATCCCTTTCAGTTTAAAAGTGGAAGTCGCACTACTGCAATTGATATAAATGCTGTCTGTGCCGGCAACCTGGATATACGTGCCTTCAAATTTGCTAACATTGACATTGGCTGTATCATTCATTGATCCGCCGGAGAAGCTTACAAAATACCGGGCAGTGCCGTTGGACCGGAGCAGGGCTCCATGTTCCCATACATTACTATTGATGACCCCTTTCCAGAATGGGGTGGCGGAATTATTATTACCGCCGGAATTATCCTTACCACAACTGGTCAGCGAAAGACCTGCTGCTAAAACGGTTAATAACAAAAAAGCAAAGGGTTGAAAAAATGATTTACACATAATTGATGATTTTTATCAAAACTAGCCCGGCAGCATTGTGTAGGAAATACATAAAATGTAGTAGTCATCCCCCTTTAACAGTGACTCCCTGTCCAAAAAATACCAAGAAAGTGGTATAGGGTTGTATGTCTGGCCGGTTTACCTTTACCCTGTAATCTTAATCCCCTCCCATCCTGCTACCCTTCCCGTATCAAATATGTTCGTCATGCGCGGAATAATAATTCCGTGTAAAATACCTGACCCTGCCGGCCGGTTACTGTCAGCAGGTACACGTACCCGATAAATATACCCTAAGATACAGCCCGGAGCGACTGCCTATCCTGCCCTCCATCCTGATCAATCATAACAGTAACCATTGAAGCAGTTGTTCCGGGTTTATTTCAGGTGTCAGGTGTCGGGTGTCAGATGTCAGGAGGCATCTCCGAAGTCTGAGCGAAACTCATCTTGACAATTATTTAACACCCTCCCGAAATACCTCCCATGCATTTAGTCCGTTCATAAACAGTGCAAGTATTATATTTGACTACATTGAAAAAAAACTGTTTATGCGAAAATTTATTTTCTTCTCGGGCTTTCTTCTCTTTTTGTCTTTCTATCAAACGGCTAATGCGCAAGGGTGCAGCGATGCCGGATTCTGCAGTATGAGTTCATTTAAACCCCAGTCAAACGCAGGCGTTAAGTACCAGGACCGGTTGCGGATTGGTTTTTCGGCTGGCAAAGCAGATAATGATATATTCATAACCGGACAGTACCTCGAATTGAATAAATCAATCAGTGATCAGTTTTCTGTAGATACCCGTATTACCTCCCTGTCACAGTCCGGCACTCCGGCAAGCACTTTTGGCTTTTCAGATATTTATATTAATGGCAATTATAAAACCGGAAAGGTCGGCCTGACACTCGGTGCTAAAATACCGCTGAACCCGGCAGATCGTACTAAAAATAATCTCCCGTTACCGATGGATTATCAATCGAGCCTGGGGACGTTTGACCTGCTTGCCGGGATTGGCTTTACGATAAAGAAATTACAGTTTAACACCGCTCTTCAACAACCGCTGACCCAGAACAAGAACAGGTTTATGGCTACTGATTATCCAAACGGTTCTCCGTTTCAGCAGTTTCAGTCCACCAGTCGCTTTAAACGCAAGGGAGATGTATTGCTCCGATTATCTTATCCGCTGAACCTGGGATCAAAACTCACATTTACCCCGGGTGTTTTATCCATTTATCATCTTGGCACTGATACTTACCGCGATAATATGGGCATTCAAAAAGAGATCATTGGCTCGGATGGATTGACCCTGAATAGTAATCTGTTTTTTGACTATGCCATCAATAACCGGCAAGGATTACAATTAAGTTTCGGGGCTCCATTCCTGGTAAGAGATACGCGACCGGATGGTCTTACGCGGAAATTCGTAGCTGGATTGGAATACAGCATCCGGTTTTGATTCTGTTTATCTTTGCGCTGTCGGATGAAAAAACTTCTCAACAGCCTCCTGTTACTTAGTTCCTTTTTCGGCTACCTGGAATGGCCGCCGGATAATCATGGATTTATTTTCCAACTGGAAGCAGAAATACTTCAGATCGCAAAAACCAATGCCAGCTCCGTGGCACATCCTTTTATCCTATTGCCTTTTATCGGGCAGGTGCTGTTACTGGTCAGCCTGTTTCAAACACCACCAAAACGCTGGCTCACTTTGACCGGACTGCTTTGTACCGGACTGCTGATGCTTTTACTTTTTTTGATTGGGTTGCTTACCGCGCATGTCGGGATCGTGGCTTCCACACTTCCCTATTTACTGATTTCCTTTTTTGTGGTTCGAATTAATTTTCAGAAAAAAGGGAGGTTGTCGTAAAATAAACCGACTACTGGTTTTTAAGTATACGCGTTCACAAGTAATTCTCCTGGTAAAGATATCATTGAGGTTAAATTGAAAACTTTGCATCAATTTAACCAAATGACAGGATTCAAGATTCCTCGCTTTGCTTCGGAATCAACATTCGATGGGAAAAGAATCCTCTTATCCCTCCTTCCCTTCGGCAAACTCAGGGTAAACTTCGGGATGACAAGGTTTCTTTTAAATTTTCCCATTAAAATTGAACAATGCTTCAAACGGAATGACAAGGACTCTGTCGTGTAACAACTACAATAATTGTGCTTTTCACTTATGCAACTATGCATCGCTCCGCCCGGGATAAAAAGGCAAACTCCGAAGAAAGTCCTGGCAACTGACATCTGACATCTGACACCCGACTTTCACATTTCCTTAGTAACCAATTCAACCAATCCTGCATCTAATAAATAAGTACAGCCAGTGCGGTTGGAATGTGAGTAACGGGGCTGGCCCAAAAACCAGTGATATGAAACAGCACCTCCACATTTCCGCCGCCTTCGACCAGCCTGAGCTGGTGCAGAACCTCGTAGAACGTCTCGCCTACCGCCGTTATGATGCCGGTTATGATAAAGAGATCATGCCGCCTGGCTGCAAGGCCCTGGAAACCTCTTCCACCGAAGCCTTTGTAAGTGGCACCATGGGGATTGAAAGCCTCAATAAACAGGAACACTATAATATGCCGTTTATTACCTGTTTTATGTTTACCTGCATCAAGGGTAAGGAGGAGCCTTATCAGTTGATTTGGAGCAGCTCTCTAAACTAAGATCCAAGATGCCAAGACACCAAGATGCCAAATAAGCATCAAGAAGTAAAATCCAAACCCTTCTAAGGAGGCTTTGGATTTTTTCTTTATTGGTCCTTTTTTGGGTTTTGTTGTTTGGTTCTTCTTTGGCATCTTGGTGTCTTGGCATCTTGGTTCTTTGTCTTTCACCCCAGGTTTCCCGCCATTCACCGATAATACCCCCTCTCCAGCCCATTCCCGCTTGCTCCGAAGGGTCTCAGACCTTAGTTTTGGTTAAAATTGATTGTATGGACCGCGAACAAAGACGAGAAGAAAGACGACAGCGCCGGGAGGAATACCGGATGCGCTGGGAAGAACAACGTCAGCAATATATGGATAATGCCCCCCGGCATGGGCATGTCTGGACCGGCCTCTTTATAGTCCTTATCGGCGTGGCTGCCTTGCTCCATGCCAGTTTTGACGACCTGCCCGCCTGGATTTTCAGCTGGCAGATGTTCCTGATCGCCCTGGGCCTCTTTCTCGGTCTCAAGCACGGGTTCCGGGGAGCCGCCTGGATCATTATGATCGCCATCGGCAGCTTTTTTATGTTACAGGAGTTTTACCCCGAGCTCGCCATTCGCCGCTATTTCTGGCCTCTACTACTGATAGCCGGCGGTGCTTTTATCATTATCCGGCCCCGTCGTAAATCCTGGGAACAGTGTATGCGAAAAGAAAACAAAGCGAATACAAGTAACACTGCAGATACGGCAACAAATATTGGCGCCACGGGTAGTACCGATAATTTTATGGGATCCGGTGAAACCTGGAGCAAGGATGACTTTGTCGATTCAACCTCCATCTTCGGCGGAGATAAAAAGATCCTTCTCTCCAAAGATTTTAAAGGAGGAGATATTGTAAACATCTTCGGCGGCACAGAACTAAACCTCACCCAGGCCGATATCAACGGAAAAGTAACCATCGAAATCACCACCATTTTCGGAGGCACCAAACTGATCATCCCCGCTAACTGGGAAGTAAAATCAGAAGCGGTAACCATCTTCGGCGGACTGGAGGACAAACGGAGTGCGAGCGTGATGAACAGTAACGGCGATAAGGTGTTACTGCTGAAAGGGACGGTGATATTTGGGGGCATCGAAATTAAGAGCTTCTAGATAGTAGGCCTGTATGATGTTGGTCATAAGACCAACATCATACACAGACCAACATCGTAACCATAAACCATAAACCTTGATTATTGGTCAGAAGACCAACAATCCTCAACCAACCTACTATGAACTGGTACTTAACCAAAATGGTCTTCCGCATTATCTGTGGCGATGGCAACCATACTGCCCAGTTTGATGAACAACTGCGACTGGTGACAGCCGGCAGCAAAGAAGAAGCCTTTCATAAGGCACAGCTGATGGGGATGCATGAGGAAGAAATGTTCTTCAACCAGCAATTGCAACTGGTACAGTGGCAGTTTATCAGTGTCAGTGAACTTTACCAGCTCAATGAACTGATCGATGGCGCTGAAGTGTATAGCCGGATTGAGGAAAAGGAAAACCCGGAAAGCTATATGCATATTATACAGCAGAAAGCGGAACAAATACGTTTTGGCAATACGCTCGAAATCCTGAACCTCGCATAAAATGGCGCAATCCCCTTTGTCATTAATACGGTTCAGGATCATCTTCATCGCTTCATGGGTGATCATACTAGCAGACCATGTCATGCTCCTGCATTTCTTTGGCCAGCCCTGGGAAGCTGCTGCGGTGGATGCGGTATTGAGTAATACCCTTTTATTACTGGCCTGTCTGCTGGTGATGATCGTGCTGCGCTATTATCTGCCCAGGGGACAACAATATATCAATGTATTCGCCCTCTGCCTGCTGCTCACCATTGCCTGGCTCTTATTAAGCAAATGGTTGCTGGGACTCCTGCTCGGGCAGTATGAAGGATACAAATTACTTCTTCACAATTCACTTTCGATCCGATTCAGCCTCGCTTTCCTGCTCCTTGGTTTTATTACCATGGTGAGTATACTCTGGTACAGTCAGCTGGAACAGAAAGAACAGGAAGAACGGAAAAAAGATGCGGAAAAACTGGCACGCGAAGCCGAACTTTTTAAACTGCGTCAGCAACTGCAACCGCATTTCTTGTTCAACAGCCTGAACTCCATCAATGCCCTGATCGGCAGCCGTCCGCAGGAAGCCCGGAAAATGGTGCAACAACTATCCGACTTTTTAAGAGGCACCATTAAAAAAGATGAAGCCCAATGGGTGATCCTCAAGGAAGAACTGGAATACCTGCAGTTATATCTTGATATAGAGAAAGTGCGCTTTGGCAACCGGCTCGCCACCGCAATTGATATTGAGGAAATCACCCATAACCTGAAACTACCGGCCTTGTTGCTTCAACCGATTGTGGAGAATGCCATCAAATTCGGGCTCTATGATACCATTGGTGAAACGGTCATTGAAATCAGTGCCGCGAAAGAAGAAAACCACCTGGTCATTAAAGTAAAGAATCCGTTTGATCCGGAAACCAGTTCGCCTAAGCAGGGAACAGGATTCGGACTCAACTCTGTTCAACGGCGCTTATACCTCCTCTTTGCCCGGAATGACCTGGTTACCACGGAGGCCAAAGACAATATTTTTATTACAATTGTGCGGATTCCGCAAGCTTAAATAAATCGAATATGAGTAAAGTAATTATCATCGACGATGAACCCCTGGCAAGAAGTGTGGTACGTGAATACCTGCAACAGCACCCCGGACTGGAAGTGGTTGCCGAATGTGGCGATGGATTTGAAGGCGTAAAAGCCATTCAGCAACATCAGCCCGACCTGATCTTACTGGATATCCAGATGCCCAAAATCACCGGCTTTGAAATGCTGGAATTGCTGGATCAGCCACCCGCCGTGATCTTTGCCACGGCCTTTGATGAATTTGCCATCAAGGCTTTTGAAGCGCATGCGATCGATTATTTACTAAAACCCTTTAACCAGGAACGTTTTGATAAAGCCATTGGCAAATGGGCGGAACAGCAAGCGGCCATTCCTGCTCCGGAAAAAAACACCCAGGAACTCCTGGAAGCGGCTTCCCTTTCCCCCTCACAACGCCAGCGGATTGTGGTGCGTAATGGCAGTAAGATTAAGATTATTTCCGTGAATGATGTCTGGTACCTGGAAGCGGCGGATGACTATGTGAAGATCCATACTACCGAAGGTTATTTCCTGAAGAATAAGACCATGGCTCATTTTGAGCAGTCACTCGATCCGGCCATTTTTGTCCGCTCCCACCGGTCCTATATTGTAAATGTGCAGCAGATTACCCGGATTGATCCTTATGAAAAAGACAACCATGTCGCAGTGCTGCGTTCCGGCGCTAAAGTGCCGGTGAGCCGTTCGGGTTATGCGAAGCTGAAGGAGGTACTGGGTTTATAATGAAATTTGATTTTGGGGCTCTTCTTACAACACCCTTCGGCAAGCTCAGGGTGACAACGAGTGCACCTTGTCACCCTGAGTGTATCGAAGGGTGACGCATAAGAATCCAATTTTCAATGATTAATGCGAATGCCGTCTCTTAATCAATCCCCCCGAAGCTTCCTTGATCGTATTCGCAAATACAAAAGCCTTGGGATCCACTTCGCTGACGAGGTTTTTGAGTTTGCGTAATTCAAGGCGGGTAATGACGGTGAAAATAATATCACATTCCGCACTCACTTCAAATTTACCCGGCAGAAAACCACGTTCTCCTTTATAGACCGTAATGGCACGACCCAGTTTATTCACGAGCTGATACTTGATGGCTTCACTGTTACCGGAGACAATCGTAACACCGGTATAGGCCTGCAGACCTTCCACCACATAATCAATACAACGGGTGGCGGTGAAATACGTAAGAATAGAATACAAAGCTGTTTCAATACCAAAGCGGAAGCCGGCAATGGTGAAGATGACGATATTGATCCCCAGGATAATCTCCGTGATCGTAAAGGAAGTTCGCTTCAATGTATAGACCGCCAGTACTTCAATGCCATCCAGTGCGGAACCTGTCCGCATAATCAGACCAATTCCAATTCCCAGGAAAGCACCGCCGAAGATACAGATCAGTAGTTTATCGGCTGTCAATGCATACATAGGAATCAACATGAGGCAAATGCCCAAGAGGATTACGGCCATGAGTGTTCGTAAAGCGAAACGCTGTCCGATGGAATAATAACTGACGATGATCAGTGGAAGATTGAATAACAAAATCACCAGTCCGAGATTGAAATCATAAATCTCATGGACCAGCAGGGAGATTCCCGTGATCCCGCCATCAAAAAAGTGATTGGGCACCAGGAATAATTTCAAGGCAATGGCCGCAATCATCACCCCCGCAAAGGCCAGCATACTGTCCAGTACCAGCTGCCGCGGACTGCTTTCATGATGTGCCTGTATGCTGGATTCGAGCCGGGCATTGATCTTTCTCAGGTTATCCGCCTTCTTTTCATCCAGCATTTTTTTGGCACTTTCCGTAAAGTACTGGTGGGCCGTGAGAAATTCAGTCTGCATCAGTAACCACTCCGAAGCGGTTTTTTGTTTACCAGACTGTTTAAGCTCTTCCAGCAATTTGGCAGAAGTCTGATCATATTCATCTGTACCAAAATAAAAAAGATCCGCATCCGCCATGATCCGGCCAAGATGATCCACCGGTGCCTGGGGAATACGGGTGGCCATAATGATCCGGCAAACCCTGGCGATCTGTTCGGGGCTGTATCCGAAACGGGGCAGGTGTTCTTCTGCAATACGACAGGATAATTCCTCATGCCCATCCGACTGATGAAGAAAACCGGCATCGTGAAACAGAGCGGCCGTTTTGATGAGGATCAGATCCTCTCCCTCCACCAGCTCAGCTTTAGCCAGTGTAATGGCTGAATTCAGCACCGACCGGGTATGCGCAGCCGTATGATAGGTCACCCAGGAAGGAAGCTCATGCTGAAGCTTGGGTAGCAGGAAATTATAGGCGTTTTCGTATTGCATGTTCTTACAAGTTAAAATAAATATTCTAATCCACTACTTCATAGGTGTTTACCGGCTGCGATTTGTTTTTCAAGTGCATCTCCCCCACTGAGTTGCAATTAAATGAGTCTTTTACTTTCTGGTAGGAGGACTCGCTGATCAGAATCTGGCCTGGTGCCGCGGAAGACTGGAGTCGCTGAGCGGTATTCACCACATCCCCGATCACCGTATAATCCAGCCGGCGCAGGGTTGCCGAACCAATATTCCCGGAGATCATTTCACCGGAATTGATACCGGTTGACACTTTGGGCGTATAACTTTTCAGTTCCTGCACAACCGGAAGATTGGCAATTTTTGTCCGGACCGCCAGTGCCGCATCGATGGCCCTGTCCAGGTGGTAATCACCCCGGAACACCGCCATCACCGCATCACCCATAAACTTATCAATATAACCACCCTGTGCAATGATTTCTTTGACCATCACATCAAAATAACTGTTGAGGAGTTGCACCACTTTATCGGGTGTCTCATTCTCGCTGATAGAGGTAAAGCCACAGATATCAAAAAAAGCAATCGTGGCTTCCACCGTTTCGTTAGCCGCCAAAGAAGATTCAAACTCACGTCCGCCCATAAAGTTCAGCACCGTTTCATCCACATACATTCTCAAAATATTGTTCTCCTTGATGGCTTTCATGGTTTCCCGCAACTGCGTGACATGTTTAATGGTCTTCTCCATCGTCAGTTCGAGGTCCTCGAAATTGACTGGCTTGGTAATAAAATCAAAAGCTCCCCGGTTCATTGCGGTACGGATATTATCCATATCGCCGTAAGCGGAAACGATCACTGATTTCAACAAGCCATTTTGTTCACCCAGTTTGGTGAGCAGGGTTAGTCCGTCCATTTCAGGCATATTGATATCGCTGAGCACCACATCCACATCGTGGTGTTGGGTCAGCTGTTCCAGCGCATGCACCCCGTTTGCCGCAAATACAAACTGATACAGGTTCTCCCGGATCTTCTGCCGGAACTTCTGCCGGATCAGTACTTCCAGGTCTGCTTCGTCGTCTACTACAAGTATTTTAGCCATCAGATCAGTGTTTTTAATTTTTCTTTTAATTCGGTAAAGTCAACCGGTTTGGTCAGGAAATCATCCGCCCCTAATTGTTTGGCGGTGTTGAAGTTTTCCGCGTCCCCGTAAGCAGTAATCATCATTACCACGGGCGGAGGTTTAAAGTACTTGGATTTGATCTGCCCCAGCAGTTCAAGTCCACTCATTCCCGGCATATTGATGTCGGAGAGTATCAGCACGGCTTCCTGTTCATGCTCATTCAGGTATTTCAGTGCCTGTTCGCCGGAAAAAGCAAAATCAAAATGCATTTCACCGTTTTTAATTTCACGGCGGAATCGCTGTTCAAATAAGGTCTGAACATCTGTTTCGTCGTCTACAACTAAGATTTTCATCATTGGTTCAATGTTTAAATGGTATTGTAATTCTGAATTCAGCATATTCTCCTTCTTGGGTATCCACCTGCAATTGCCCGCCATGCCCTTTAGTAATGATTTCATAACTCATACTGAGCCCCAGCCCTGTTCCTTCACCGGTGGGTTTGGTGGTAAAAAATGGCTGGAAAATTTTATCCAGTACTTTTTGCGGCACCCCGTTTCCATTGTCCCGTACCCTTATTTCAATGGCATTTCCCAGGTTTTTAGTAGCCACTTCGATCATCGGTTCATACCCTTCGCCAACCTGTTTACGTTTCTGGGCTACGGAATAAAACGAGTTGGTGATCAGGTTCAGTAATACCCGTCCAATATCCTGTGGCGCTACCTGTATATCGGGCAATCCTTCTTCAAAATGGGTTTCTGTTTTTGAATTGAACGAATGATCCTTGGCCCTGAAGCCATGATAACTCAGGCGCAGGCATTCATCGGCCAGGTTATTGATATCGGTTAGTTCTTTCTGCCCGCTGCTGTTCCGGCTGTGCTGCAACATACCTTTTACAATCGAGTCGGCTCTTTTGCCATGAAAGGATATCTTCTCATTATTTTGTTTGATATCCTCAGCCAGCTGCACCGCTTCCGTCGTATTCCCTTTGCTGAATTCCTCCTTCATTTCATCGATCAGCTCGGTATTTACTTCGGAAAAATTGTTGACGAAGTTCAACGGATTCTGGATTTCATGAGCGATACCGGCAGTGAGTTCACCCAGCGAAGCCATTTTCTCCGATTGGATTAACTGGGCCTGGGTGGATTTCAGTATTTCAATGGTCTTATTCAATTCCTTTGTCCGTTGAAATACCTGCTGTTCCAGTTCGATATTACGCTTACTGGTCTCCGCATTGGTCATATAATTCTGCCCGGCCAGCCGATAATCAGGCATGGATCCATGCACATGAACTATCAGCCAATGGTCACCTGTTTTCTTCAGTACTACCGAATTCCTCAGCATCTCCTTGTCAATTCTTCCGTCGAAATTCATCTCCCACTCCACTTCGGTTTCCACAATGGCAAAATCACCAGCCAACGTGATTCGTTTCCAGAGTATCGTCATTTCAAATTTGTCCGGATACTGCTGAACTCCTTTTTTATTAATGGCTATATATTCTTCCCTGTTGGCCGCTTTTTCATTCAGGGCAGAGCCAATAAACGTGATGGATTCAGCACAAAATGAAAACCGTTTCTCCACATCCCTGTCACCCAATGCCTTCCAGAAAGCATCATGTACCAGCAATACCTGCTTTTCTGTTTCATTCGCCTCTATGTTACTATTGTCCTTCATGATTAAATGTCTTTGCAGTCAAAACTTACCCTGTTACCTTCTACGCCTGTAAAGAAAAGAAAAACTCCGATCCTTCTCCCTCTTTTGTGGCTACCCTTATCTCCCCCCCATGCGCTTTCACAATATCATAACTCAGGCTTAACCCCAGCCCCGTGCCCTGCCCGGTGGGTTTGGTGGTGAAGAAAGGCTGAAATATTTTTTCTGAAATAGGCGAAGGAATCCCAATCCCATTGTCGCTGACTTTTACTTCAACTTTTGACCCCATTCTCTTTGTACTGATTTCTACAACTGGTTCATATCCCTCCAATCCCTGTTTCGCTTTTTCGTTCACCGCATAGAAAGCATTCGTCAGCAGGTTCAGCAGCACTCTTCCAATATCCTGCGGTATGACACTGATGTTTCCAACTGATTCATCAAAATTGGTTTTCATCGTGGCATTAAAGGAATGATCCTTTGCCCTTAATCCATGATAAGCCAACCGCAGATATTCGTCCGCTAATTCATTGATATCCGTCGGTTCCTTTGTCCCGCTGCTGCTCCGGCTATGCTGCAACATGCCCTTCACAATTGCATCCGCCCTTTTGCCATGGTGCAGGATCTTTTCCAGGTTTCCCTGTATATCTCCGGAAATCGCCTTCACTTCCGCTGTATTCCCCTTGTTAACTTCGTCAACCAGTTCACTGATCAACTCACTGCTTACTTCAGAAAAATTATTCACGAAATTCAACGGGTTTTGTATTTCATGAGCAATACCGGCCGTCAGTTCACCTAAACTAGCCATTTTCTCCGATTGAATCAGCTGCGATTGGGTGGATTTCAGCTCCACCAGCGCGGCATCCGCTTTTTCCCGCTGCAGGTCCGTTTCCTCTTTTTGTCGCTGGAGCTGCTCATAAGCCCGTTGCTTTTGCCGATTGTTCCGGTAAATCAGTCCGATAATTATGAGGGCCACCGCGATACCGGCCAGTAACAGGTAGAGCCTTCTTTTGTTTCCGGCAGCGATCCTTTCCTTTTCTTCGTTCTGTAACCTGACTTGTTCATCCAGGGTCAATCGTTGAAAAGCAGCCAGCCGTTTCAGTTTTTCCCCCGTTACACTATCCTTCACGGTGAGCGCCAGTTGCAGGTATTTATTGGAACTATCCACTTTTCCTTTCATTATATAGGCAGTGGCCAGGTGCTGATAGGCTTTACCCAGGTTTACCTCGCTGGCCACGAATGACGTAACGGCACCCAGCGATTTTATCGCCGGCAGGTTGATGGACGCATAGTACAGTACCGAATCCGCCTGCTTCCTTTCCATATAATAGGTAATCAGTTTCTCATAAGTCCCCGCCACCACGGTGAAATTACCCGTTGCCTTGCCACTTTGCAGCGATTGATGATAATAAAACAAGGCCATGGAATCGCTTCCATTTTTCCGGTAAATATCCCCCATGACCGACCATATATAGGCCAGGTATTTGGTTACTCCTCCCTGTTTACCATAGCGCTCACCTTCCCGGGCATAGATCAGGGCGGAATCCGGTTGATTCAATGAAAGATAATTAGTGGCCAGCACCATGTCGCCCACGGTAATCCGGAAATCATTCCCGGCTTCCAGTCCGATGCGTCGGCCTTCTTTAAAGTAATACAGGCTTTCCGTGCTTCCGGTCTGCAATTTCAGGTGACCATACATGTGATTCAACATGGATAGCGAAATCAGCCGGTTCTTACCCGGACCAGGGAAAGGAGTCAGTTCCCAGGTATTGGCCTCTTTGCTGTCCGTGGCGATCTGAATAGCTTCCGTCAGGTTCGTCAATGCTTCACTGAAACGGCCCAGGTAGATTTGCTGATAGGCCACTTGCCCTTGTGTATACGCTTCTTCTAGGCGACGCTTGTATTTTTTCGCCAGTTCATACCGGAACGAGGCATAATGCAATGCTGAATCGCGGTTGGTTTCCTCGTAAAAAGTATAAATGGCTCTGGATACTTTAAACTTTACTAAATCCGCTGTAGCTTGCTGAAAAGCATACCGCAGGCTGTCAGGCAACAGGGGCTGGGCGGTTAATGTACTTGAGCACCCAATCAATAATATTATAATAACGAAACGTTTCATTTACGATAATGAATCAGGTAATTGAATAATGAAGGTGGTTCCTTCCCCTTCTTTTGTTTCCAGTTTTATCTCCCCGCCATGTGCCTTGACAATATCATAACTTAATGACAAACCGAGCCCGGTACCCTGCCCGGCGGGCTTGGTGGTAAAAAACGGTTGAAATATCTTATCCAGCACTTTCTGTGGAATGCCATTCCCATTATCGGACACTTTAATTTCCACTTTACCATCGAGCTTCCGTGTCCTGACTGAAACCGTTGGATCATAACTATTACCCTGATCCTGCCGAAGGGCTTTCTTTTCATTTACTACATAAAAAGCATTGGTGATCAAATTCAAAATCACCCTTCCAATATCCTGCGGCACAATCTGAATACTTCCGATGCTTGAATCATAATCCGTATGCATCGTCGCATTAAAGGACTTATCCTTGGCCCTTAACCCATGGTAAGCCAGCCGCAAATATTCATCCGCCAGTGCATTGATATCCGTAGGTTCTTTCTGGTTACTGCTGCTGCGGCTGTGCTGCAGCATGCCTTTTACAATGGCATCGGCCCTTTTACCATGGTGCACGATCTTCTCTGAATTTTCCCTGATATCGGTCGCAATAGACTTTACTTCAGCGGTATTCCCCTTGTCCACCTCTTCCATTAATTCACTTATTAACTCTGTGTTGACTTCTGAAAAATTATTCACAAAGTTCAACGGGTTTTGTATTTCATGGGCAATGCCGGCGGTAAGTTCCCCCAGGCTGGCCATTTTCTCCGACTGAATAAGCTGCGCCTGTGTGGACTTCAATTGCGTATAGGCTTTTTCAATTTCCCTGGCCTGTGCCAGTTCTTTTTGCTGGGTTCTTTCCCTTTCCCGCTTTACGATATAACTTTTCTGGTATTTGTAGATGAGGAATCCGGCAAGGATCACTAACAACCCATAGAAAGTATAAGCCCACCAGGATTTCCACCAGGGCGGGGCAATGCTAATGGCGATGCTTTTCTCCGCCACAGAGCCATCAATATTGATCGCTTTGACATACAAGGTGTATTTACCAGCGGGGAGATTAAAATATGTGACCTTTGGCTCAGTGCCGATATCCCGCCACTCAATATCATAATTCTCCAGTTTGCAGAGGTATTTTATATCGCCCCCGTTTTTATAATCAATGGCCCCGAATTCCAATGAAAAAGTATTTTGGCTGTAATTCAGCCGGACCTCATTGGTTTTCCAGATTGGCTGCTTTAACGGGCTTCCCGGTCCGGCCACCACCTCTTCACTCCCGATCTTAAAACTGGTGAAATTTATAATAGGTGCTGTTCTCTCATCCAGCAGTTCATTGGGCTTAAAGCTGTAAAAGCCTTTTGCTCCGCCGAGGAACAAGCGGCCATCGTTTACCCTGATGTTCTTCATCCATACAGCTGTACCGGATTGAACCCCCTGGGCTGTACCGTACACTTTCACCTCATCCCGTCCCCTGCTGATCCGGAGGATATTACTAATGGTGCTCACCCATAAGTTTCCTTTTTCATCTTCCACGAGGCCACAAATGCCATCTATTCCCTCCGGGAAAATCTGGGAGGTAAATTTTTTGAAACGGTCCGTTTGCTGGTCAAAAAAATACAGGCCAGCATTACAGGCTACCCATAACACTCCATCCAGATCGGAACATCCCATGGCCAGTGAACCACTGCCTATTTTGTAGCGTTTAAACTTACCAGACTGACTGTCCAGCACGAACATATCTTCGTCGTTCCCTACCCATATCCGGTTACTCTTATCCTGTATGATACAGTTTATATGTCCCTTGCCAATACTCAGACTATCGGCTGGATCATAGATATAATTGGTGCATTTGCCGGTTTTGGTATCCATACGGGACAACCCGTTATGCGTACCGACCCATAGAAAATGCTGCCGGTCAATAAACAGGACATGCGAGGAATCATTCACCAGGCTGGCCGGATTGTTTTTATCGTGCCGGATATGAGTAAATTGTTCTGTCCTGATATTGAATTTTTCTAAACCGGTATTATGAGTGGCGATCCAGATATTTCCTTCCTCATCCCCTTTTAAATCGAACACCGAAAAATCAGAAAGACTGTTTGCGTCCCGGGGATCATGCCTGAATACTTTTTGCTGATTATTCAACAAATTTCTCCTGATCATTCCGCTGTCAGTCAATATCCAGATATTCTTTTTCTCTTCTTCAAAATAAAATGAGCCCGCAGGAAAGTTCAGATAAGTAAAAGGAATAAACGTGGAGGTAAAGTCAACTGTATAAATGCTACCCTCGCTGGCAATCCAGAGTAAACCGTCTTTTGCTGAGAAAGCCCTGAAAGTGGAACTGTCCTTAAATCCATCCAGGGTATCTTTCAGGAACAGGTTCGACTTATCATTTCTGACACGTCCGAAATGCGTGGTCTTTTGCTGCACCGGATCGAATTTATTGAGCCCGGCAGACTTGGAACCGGTCCATAATCCTCCCTTTATATCTTCGACAACAAAACTGACGTAATCAAACTGACTCCCGCTATTGGGTGGACGGCTCAACCCCACCGGATGGGATGGATCATAATATCCATACCGGGTAAACTTTCCGGTTGCCCGATCCAGAGACTGTAACCCATTTCCTTTGGTACCAACCCAAAGTACTTTTTTACTGTCTTCAAAAACACAAAAAACGTTATTATCAGACAGGCTGTTTGGATTGCCTGCATCATGCTTATAATGTAGGAATTTGCCGGAGGACTTATCAAATCGGGATAGCCCACCAGTCCCGTCCGGTTTACCGGTAAATGGATCTCCCCAGCCGACCCATAAAAAACCGTTACTGTCTTCAATAATGGTATTGACTATCGGAATCTCTTCTGAATTGGGGACATAATTGACAAGCCCGTCAATTGGGTAATGCGTAAACTTTCCGGTAGCCGGATTAAACTTGTCAAGGGTCCGGCTGGAACCGATCCAGATGATTCCAGAACGATCGGTCATTATGGCAAAAACAGTATCACTTCCCAGACTGGAAGGATCGGTTGGGTCATGCCGGAAATGCGTGAATTTTTTTGTTTCAGGATCAAGGCGATCCACACCAAAACCTATGGTTCCTACCCAAATAAAACCAGATGAATCCACGGAAACAGCAACTGCCAGGTTGTTCACCAGGGAATTGGGATTATCATTGTTATGCGTAAAGCCGGTTAGCTTTTTCCCGTCATACCGTTGCAATCCCTTCAATACGGAAGTAAACCAGACAAATCCTTTCTGATCTTGAGTAATGGAAAACACCGGTCCAAAGCCATTTTTTTCCACGTCCAGCACTTTGTTAAACCGGGGTTGCTGTGAAAAAACATACCCGGGAAACAACATGAGCTGTACAATGATAAGTAGCCCTTTAACTTTTTTCATTTACGTTTTATATTACAGGTAAATAAATAGTGAATGTTGTACCGGTATCAGCCACTGAGTCGCCACCTGCTGTCCTGGTGTCCACTTTCAACTCCCCTCCATGCGCTTTCACAATATCATAACTCAGACTCAAGCCCAACCCTGTTCCCTGCCCGGTCGGCTTGGTGGTGAAGAAAGGCTGAAATATTTTGTCCCTGATTTCGGCAGGAATACCAGGTCCATTATCCCTCACTGAAATAACTACTTTATCCCCTTCCCTTTTTGTACTTACCCAGACTGTTGGAACATGACTATAATCGGGGTCTGAGAACCCCCCTTTGGGGGGCAGGGGGGCCGCATAGAAAGCATTGCTGATCAGATTGAGGATCACCCGGCCGATATCCTGCGGTACAATGTTGACATTGCCAATTGCCGGGTCAAAATCCGTTTTCATGGTGGCATTAAAGGAATTGTCCTTGGCCCGGAGTCCATGATAGGCCAGCCGCAGGTACTCATCGGCCAAAGCATTGATATCCGTAGGCTCCTTTTTCCCGCTGCCACTGCTGGAATGTTGCAACATGCCTTTTACGATGGCATCGGCTCGTTTGCCGTGGTGTTTTATTTTTTCAGAGTTGTCTTTTATGTCCCCTGCAATCAATTTCACTTCAGCTGTATTCCCCTTGTCAACCTCGTCAACCAATTCACTTATCAACTCACTATTT
>JAKQJH010000017.1 GCA_029561255.1 Bacteroidota bacterium
TCAAAGCACAGGTCTCAAACCTATCCGGGCATTGAAAGGTTTTCAACGGGTATTCCTGAAAGCCGGTGAAACCAAAAAACTGATGTTTACGCTTACATCCGATCAACTTTCCCTGGTAAATGAAACAGGCGCCCTGTATCAACCCACCGGAAAAATAAGTATCAGTGTCGGTGGAGGTCAACCCGGTGTATCGAATAAAACCAGCAGTAATATCGTAACAAAAGATATTACTGTACAATAATTTGAGCATGAAAAAAAGTCTGCTGCTACTTTCGGTTTTAGTTTTTCTGAACGAAAGTAATGCCCAGGTTCGTTTGCCCCGGCTGATCCGTGACAGTATGATCTTACAGCGGGACAGTAAAGTAACTATATGGGGTTGGGCTTCCGCCAATGAAAAAATAGCGGTAAAGCTCAATAACAAAACTTATAAAACCAAAGCGGATGCTGCTGGTAACTGGAACCTGATCCTTTCTCCCATGAAAGCCGGAGGTCCTTACACCATGGACATCACCGGTAAAAACAAGATCAGCCTGAAAGAAATTCTGTTCGGGGATGTTTGGTTTTGCAGCGGCCAAAGCAATATGGTACATCAACTGAATATCCATGATGTTACTTATGCCAATGAAATTGCCAATGCCAATTTTCCGCAGATCCGCCAGTTCTGGATTCCCACCCTGACCAACCTGCAGGGGCCACAAGCAGATCTGCCGGCCGGCAACTGGAAGCCGGCTGTAGGCGAAGAGGTGAGGCCGTTTTCAGCGGTAGCCTATTTTTTCGCTAAAAAATTATTTGAAAAGTATCAGATCCCTATAGGTATCATTAATGCGAGTGTGGGAGGTACACCGATTGAAGCGTGGACCAGCGAAGAAGGATTCAGCGATTTTGCTTCCGTCAGTGCCATCATTCAAAAAAATAAAGACACTGCTTACATTAATAGTTTCAACCGGAGATCCGGTCCTCCAAGAACAAGAGCCCAGACTGACCTGGGCCTGACGGGCAGTTTAAAATGGCATGACCCGTCCTATTCACCCAAGGGCTGGCGGACGATCAATATCCCCGGTTATTGGGAAGACCAGGGTATTAAGGACCTCAATGGGGTGGTCTGGTACCGCAAAGAAATAGATATCCCGGCTACCATGACCGGTAAAGCAGCCAAGCTATTTCTTGGAAGGATTGTGGATGCGGATGAACTCTATATCAATGGGAAACTGGTGGGGAATACCACTTACCAATATCCGCAACGCCGGTATAAATTGCCGGAGGGAATTTTAAAACCAGGAAAGAATCTCTTTGTCATTCGTGTAACCAATACGGGAGGAAAAGGAGGCTTTGTTCCCGATAAACCTTATTGCCTTTTTGCCGGAACAGACACTGTCGATCTGAAAGGAACCTGGCACTATAAAGTGGGCGATGTATTTCCTCCTTTTACCGGAGGCGGTGGCGGAGGCGGACTTTCCTTCCAGAACCAACCAACCGCCCTGTATAATGCCATGGTGGCTCCGGGAATTAAGTATACAATTAAAGGTTTCTGCTGGTACCAGGGGGAAAGTAATGCGGGTAAACCAGATGAATATGCGAAATTACTGCCGGCCCTGATCCGGGACTGGCGTACAAAATGGAACCAGGGACCTCTCCCCTTTCTGAATGTGCAGTTACCCGGATTTATGGATTACAATTACCTGCCGGTGGAGAGTAACTGGGCGGCTATGCGGGAATCTCAGCTGAAAGCTCTCTCCGTTGAAAACACGGCGATGGTCGTTGCCATTGACCTGGGGGAATGGAATGATATTCATCCTGACAATAAAAAAACCGTAGGTGATCGCCTGGCATTGGCGGCGTTTAAAACAGCCTATGGAGAAAACAGTATTCATTCCGGCCCCATTGCCCAGGAAGTATCCGCTGATGGAAATAAACTGATCATCCGGTTTACCCATATTGGCGCTGGCTTAATGACCAGTGACGGTGAAGAACCGGCTGAATTTGCGATTGCTGGAGCTGATAAGAAATTTGTCTGGGCCAGGGTCAGGATTGAAGGAGACAAAATCATCGTATGGAATGACCAGGTGACACAACCACTCTATGTACGCTATGCATGGGCCGACAATCCGGTGAATCCGAATTTATTTAACAAAGAAGGCTTACCCGCTTCTCCTTTTCAATTAAGTATCAGATAATATAAATTACACAGTCTGCATTCCGCTTTTTAATCCTGTTATACATGAAAAAATCAGGTATCGCCTTATTAGGTCTTGGCTATTATGCCACGGAACAACTGGCACCGGCTTTCCGGGAAACACAGCATTGTTACCTGGCAGCCGTCATTACAGGGGAACAAAGCAAAGGGGATCATTTCATCAGGGAATATGGATTGTCCCCGCAACAGGTATATACGTATGATCAGTTTGATCAGCTAAAAAATGATCCCTCCATCGAAATTATCTATATAGTACTCCCGCATCACCTGCATGCAGAATATACCATCAAAGCCCTGGAAGCAGGCAAGCATGTGATCTGTGAAAAACCAATGGCCGCTACTATGAAAGAAGCGGAGCAAATGATGGACGCCGCCCGGAGAACCGGCAAAACCATTTCAATCGGATATCGGTTGCATTTCGATCCCTATCATCGTGAAATGATCCGCTTGGTCAGGGAACAGGTATTCGGGAAACTGACCGGCATTGATTGCTCTTTCTCCTTTATCCCTCCCAAAGCCGTATGGCGACTAAGTAAAGAAGCATCCGGTGGAGGACCATTGGTGGATGTCGGTATTTACTGTATTCAGGCTGTTTGTTATCTTACAGGGCAGGAACCTGTAGCCGTAACTGCGCAATCCTTACCGGTAACTGACGGCGAAAAATTCAATGATATTGAAGAAACCCTGTTGTTCCAGCTGGAAATGCCGGATGGATTAATAGCGAACTGTCGTACCAGTTTCAGTGAAACCAGCAGTTATTTGCGTATTGATGCTGAAAAAGGTTGGGCTGAACTCAATCCTGCTTTTAATTACAACGGGCTCGTCATGAAGAAATCGGATGGCCAGGAAACCATCTACCCGCCTTGTCCGCAACAGGCCCTGCAGATGGATGCCATTGCACAGGCGATACAGATCGGGCAACCTTCATCTGTACCCGGATCAATGGGGGTCAGGGATATGAAAATTATTGATGCCATTTACAAAGCCATGGAATCGGGCAACCGGGTTCAGGTTAATTATTAATTTCCTCCTCATTTTAAAAAAATTACCATGTCACAAAAACTCCGCAGTCATGATTGGTTTGGCCGAAAAGACAAGGACGGTATCATCTACAGAAGCTGGATGAAGAACCAGGGTATGCCTCCGGATTGGTTTGATGGCCGCCCGGTTATTGGTATTTGCAATACCTATAGTGAGCTCACTCCCTGCAATGCCCATTTCAGGGATTTTGCAGAAAGC
>JAKQJH010000024.1 GCA_029561255.1 Bacteroidota bacterium
CGGGAATTAATGAACTAAGTAATGAAAGCACTGACTATTATACAAAGCCGTTTTGTACCGATCAATATCGAGAATATTGATACGGACCAGATTATACCCGCCCGTTTCTTAAAAGCCACCACCAAAGATGGATTTGGAAAAAATCTATTCCGTGACTGGCGGTATGAAAATGATGATGAATCAAAACCCCGGACCGACTTCCCGCTGAATCATTCACAATACACCGGAGATATCCTGGTAGCCGGTAAAAATTTCGGTTGCGGCTCTTCCCGGGAACATGCTGCCTGGTCGATCCTGGACTACGGATTCCGGGTGGTGGTGTCCAGCTTCTTCGCCGACATTTTCAAGAACAATGCACTGAATAATGGCGTACTGGCAGTACAGGTAAGCGATGCCTTCCTGGAAAAAATATTTGCTCAGGGTCCGGATACTGAACTCTTGGTGGACCTGGAGAAACAATCCATCACGATCCTTTCCACCGGCGACAGCGCTGCCTTTGACATCAACAGCTATAAAAAAACCTGCTTACTGAACGGGTATGACGATATTGATTATTTACTGAGTATGAAACCTGCGATTGAAAAATTTGAAACCGAACGAGGATAACAACTATGAAAAAGAAAATTGCCGTAATTGAAGGGGATGGAATTGGTCCGGAAGTAACCAAACAAGCTATCCGTGTACTGGATGCGATTGCCGCTTCATTCAACCATGAATTTGAGTACAGCTATAACCTGATGGGAGCCGATGCCATTGACAAAACCGGTAACCCCTTACCGGATGAAACCATTGAAACCTGTCTGAAAAGTGACGCGATCCTGTTTGGCGCTATTGGTCATCCGAAATATGATAATGATCCAACCGCCAAAGTAAGACCGGAACAGGGTTTACTTAAACTGCGCAAGTCGTTACAGTTATATGCCAATATCCGTCCGGTCAGCACTTATTCTTCACTCTTCCACCTGTCGCCGCTGAAAAGCAAACAGATCGAAGGCGTGGACTTTGTCATCTATCGTGAACTGACCGGTGGTATTTATTTCGGGAAGAAAGATACCGCAGCGGATGGTTCCTCGGCTTTTGATGAATGCAGCTATACCCGCGAAGAAATTGAACGCATTGCCCATCTCGCTTTCCAGCATGCACAAACCCGGAAAAAGAAACTGACCCTGGTGGATAAAGCCAATGTACTGGAAACCTCCAGGCTCTGGAGAAAAGTGGTACAGGAACTGGCCGCCCAATATCCGGAAGTGACGGTAGACTATATGTTCGTGGATAATGCCTCCATGCAGATCATTGTTAATCCCCGGCAGTTTGATGTAATCCTGACCGAAAACATGTTTGGCGATATCCTCAGTGATGAAGCCAGTGTGATCAGCGGTTCACTTGGTTTGCTCCCCTCCGCATCTATTGGCAAAGGGGCCGCCTTGTTCGAACCCATTCACGGTTCTTATCCGCAGGCCGCCGGTAAAGACATCGCTAACCCGATTGGTTCTATCCTGTCTGCCGCCATGTTGCTGGATCACCTCGAAATGAAAGAAGAAGCCCAACTGGTGCGGGATGCGGTAAACTGGACATTATTGAATTCATTTGTTACAAAAGATATTGACCCTGTTAACTTCTACTTCACCTCCACTATTGGTGAACTGATCAGTGATTTTGTAAGTGGTAAAATTTCGGGTTCGGTGAATACAGAAAATATTGAGTTGAGAAAATCAACCATTATATAACAGGCAATACAACGAACGGTGGTTCGTCCACTGTGAAATAATTATTGCTTGCTGAGTTCTTTTATTGAAACGGCGGGTGTATATTTACGAAAGCATACATCCTTT
>JAKQJH010000041.1 GCA_029561255.1 Bacteroidota bacterium
TTTTCTCTTTCCGTCCGGCATCAGCAGCTACCACCGCATTGTGATAAACCACGGTAGATCCGTTGTATGCAGAGAACGGATAAACATTCTTACCTACGCCGGCAGCTGTTTTACCCAGGTTCTCGCTACGGCCATAACCAACCGCCACAGCGATGGTGTCGGCATTCATACCGGGGATGACCAGTACAGGCAGTTCAACTTCTTTCTTACCGATAGTCAGTTTAATAACAGGTTTCTGCGGGAAGTATTCGTAGTTATTGCTTTCTTTCTCACTACCGTCGATCAGGTTCAGACCCAGCAGCTCTTTAGCCATGGTCAGGCTGATCAATGCATAGTTGTCCCAGGTAGCTTTGGTGATACCATCCGGTAATTCCTGTAACCAGGGGTTGGTGGCACCGGTTCCGGTACCAATCGATGTTTTCTGATAGAGTACTACCTCTTTACCCGTAACCTTTGTAGTGTTCGTTATTGCGGTTGTGGCTTCGGCTACAGCTGTTCCATTGTAGGTACCGGCTCCGGCAGGCGCAGCGGCTTCTTCTTTAATACCCAGCTGCAACGTTGTATTCAGGGCCTCTTCACTGCCGAGTTTACCAGCCCAATAGCTTTTGAAGTAGGTTTCGTATTCAGTATTGTTACCACTCCATTTCAGCAGGGAAGTCTGGAACGGACGTGTTTTAAATAAAGGATAAATTGTCGGTTGCTGGAAACTCACCGCACCGGTTTTTGCTTCCGCATCTCCCCAGCTTTCGAGGTAATGATGAGTGGGCAGGATGAAATCGCAGCGTTCGGTGGTTTCATCCATTCTTTCGCTGAAGGATACTTTCACTTTCACCTTGGGCATTGCTTTTTCAAACCTTGTTACCCATTTACCATTCACCATTTCACCTTCAGAAGAAGAATAAGCAGGGTTAGCGCCATAGATCAGCAGGGTTCCTACTGAACCAGCTTCCATTTCGGCCTGCAACTGGGCGAAATCTGAGTCTATACCCTGGCGATAATTCACCGGGCGGCTCCAGTCGATGGTCTTGCCAAAAGCACCAATGGCATTGTTGATCGCATTCACGATCACCTGTACATTTTTATCGTTGCTGCCGCTCACTACAAGGGCTGCTCCGTTATTGGCTTTCAGGTCTTCAGCTACTTTTTTAATACCAGGACGGGTGCTGGCTTCGCCGGTCAGGGCGTTCAGCAGTTCCAGGGCTACCGCACCTTCTTCAGAGGGACGATGGGTGAAACGCTCATCGGCACTGGCGCCTGTCAGGCTCAGGAAGCTTTCGAACTGGTAGTGCTTGCTCATGGCAAAATGCTGCTCATCGATCTTACGACCGGCGGCATAACCCTTTGCATTTTCTGCTGCATTCAGCCAGGTACCGAGAAAATCCGCACCCAGACTCACGATTACTTTGGCTGCACCAAAATCATAAGTAGGGATCTTACGGCCAAATCCGCTGGCTTCGTTGGCCAGCAGCATACCGCTGTAAGAAACCGGATCCACCTGCACATGTTTCAGGCCGGGAAACGCGGCAATAATTTCTTTCGTAGAAGGAGAAACGATCGTGCTGGTCAGTAACACCGTGGTGCCGCCAGCCGCTTTCATTGCCTCAGCTACCAGTTTATCGAACTGTTCGAACGTAGGAACTTCATTGTATTTGGCCGCTTCACCTGTTCCGGTTTTCTGGATCGGAAAACGAAGACGGCTGGTATCATACAGATCAAGTACGGAAGCCTGTACGCGGGCCGTTGTGCCACCGCCGGTATAACCACAATCGGTATTCCCTTCAATCTTGATAGGACGGCCATCTCTTACTTTAGCCAGTACCGGTACCACATCTCCATCCTGTACATAAGTGGTGGCATAATACTGTGCCACACCGGGAATCAGGTTTTCGGGTTTGTTGGCGTACGGAATCGCTTTCTTTACCGGGATCTTACAGCTGGCAGCCAATGAGGCGGCGGCGGTGCTGAAACCCAGGTACTTCAAGAAATCCCTGCGGGGGGCTTTGGCGTCTATTAATCCTTTGTCATCGAAACCTTCAAAAGGTAATTCCTCACGAAATTCGTCCTGCTGCTTTTTCTGAAAGTTTTCGCTGTCATTCACCTCTCCGAAACTTTGCCAGTACTTTTTTTGGCTCATGAATATCAGTTTGATAATTCGATAATGTGCTGAATACAATTGTTGACGTTACGGACCTGCTTAGTAGTGACATTTCTGACACTCAAGACCACCGATATCTTTCACTTTCACGCTGTCCATTTTTCCGGACTTGATATCATTGTGGAACTTCTCATAGATGCTGTAAAACTTGTTACCCTTGGTGCTGTCGTAGTTGAAGTTCACATTGGTCTGACGGTGACAGTTGATACACCATCCCATGCTCAGGTCGGCCACTTGTTTTACTTCATCCATAGCGGTGATCTCACCATGACAGCTCTGACACTGTACATTACCGGCACGGATGTGCTGGGAGTGGTTGAAATAAACGTGGTCTGGCAGATTATGGATCTTAGTCCATTCGATTGGTTTCGCTTTAGCAGGATCCCATTTGGAAGGATTGTTCGGATCGAAACCGGCAAATTGATAAAGCTTGGCGATCTCGGCTGTACCGTTTACTTCATCCCCGTTTTCTTTATACAGTTTGGGTCCTTTTTCGTAGGTGTTGATGGCCTTGTGGCAGTTCATACACACATTCACAGATGGAATGGCGGCATGCTTGCTTTCCCAGGCGTTTCCATGGCAGTACAGACAGCTGATCTGGTTGATACCGGCGTGTACTTTATGGGAGTAATAGATAGGTTGTTCCGGCTGATAGTCTTTCTGACGACCCAGTCCGATGGCGCCTTTGGCGACCATATAACCACCGAATACAAAGAATACGATGGAGGCCATGGCGATATAGGTCTTGTTGCGGTAGAAGGCTACAGGCTCAGGACGAACGATTCCTTCAGAATCATCCGACATTTTCTTCAGGTTGCTATTTACCTGCATCAGGATCAAGGCAATGATACCCAGTACAAGGGAGATGACCCCGAAAATGATCGCATTCTGGTTGCCGGTATCTGCAGTTTCAGTAACAGCGCCGGGTTTAGGAGCTGCATTTTTATTTGCCACTTCTGCATTGATATAGGCTACCATATCATCTACATCCTTCTGGGTGACATCAGCAAAACCGGTCATCATGGAGCCGTATTCCGCCTTCAGTCCCTGGGTATAGGGATCCTTGGCCATATAGGCTGCCGGATTGTTGATCCAGGCCAGCAACTCCTTATGGTCTGCCCATTTACCACGTTCTTCCAGTCCCATCAGGGCGGGACCCGTCATCTTTTTGAAGACGTTGTGGCAGGCGGCACACTTTCCGGTAAAGATGGCTTTACCGGCAGCTGCATCCTGTGCAGAAATATTAACTATCGAAATAACAAATAGAGATAGAAATAGTACAGTCAGTCTCTGGCCGATTGGTTTACAAAGAATCATAGATGCAATTGATCTGAAAAATGTGGATAAATAGCTCTAATCAGGCGCAAAAATAAGTCAGTATCACTATAAAAAGCCAATAGCTTTAACTTTTTTTTGATCCGCTACCAGCCTGCGTTTCAGCCGATTTTCAGTCTTTTTTTTGAAGGGTCAAACTCTGTTTGTCATAAATCAGTAAAGCCTGACCTAAAGTTCAACATATGTGGACGAAGCGGCATTTATTGGTTGTTTTTTGTCGACTTTTGCTCCGCATTATTCAAAAAGCACGACATGTTTGAGGGTTTACAACAGAAATGGAAGGTGAAAGGCGGTCAGCTGGCCCTGATTCTCTGCACGTTTGCCATTGGTGGAAGTGCAACCGGATGGGTGGCCAAGAAGATTATGAACGTATTAGCCATTGAGCAGGACTGGCTCTGGGCTGTTATATATATTATACTGGTTACGATTTGCTGGCCGCTGATGGTCATCCTGATCAGTATTCCTTTTGGTCAGTTTCCCTTCTTTTCCCGCTATATTAAAAAACTGGGCAGCCGGATCGGTCTGGTCAGATCAAAGACGCCTGATATCAATGAGTGAAAAACTGACCCATATCGCCATTTTTGCCTCCGGGGCTGGCAGCAATGCGCATCAGATCATTCGTCATTTTACCGGGTCCGCAAAGGCGAAAATCAGCCTGATTGTATGTAATAAGCCTGGGGCTGGAATTTTACAAATAGCTGAAAAAGAACATATTCCGACTCTTTTAATCGAAAAAGAACTCTTTTTTCAGGGAGATGCGTATGTCCCTGAACTCCAAAAAAAGGGGATCGATCTGATCATTCTGGCTGGCTTTCTCTGGAAAATCCCGCCGGCCCTGATCCGGGCCTACCCGGACCGGATTGTCAATATTCACCCTGCCCTTCTGCCCAAATATGGGGGCAAAGGGATGTATGGCCGCCATGTGCATCAGGCAGTAATTGAAAACAAAGAAGCCGTAAGCGGCATTTCGATTCATTTTGTGGATGAGCTATACGACAATGGCGCTGTCATATTTCAAGCCAGTTGTCCGGTACTGGAAGGGGATACTCCTGAGAGCCTGGCCAAAAGGGTTCAGGAACTGGAGCATGCCCATTTTCCGAAAGTGATTGAAGGGCTGCTGTAATATACCTTCAAGGGGGTATAGTTCTGTACGCGGTTTAACTGCATCTTTATCTCTCAAACAAACCCTTTATGAAAAAGCTGACCCTGTTTTTCCTCCTTTTTGCAAGTACCCTGACCAGTACCGCACAGAATAACCCGATCCTGATCACCCCGGGCGTAGGCGTTAATAATATTAAATTGGGCATGTCTGAAAAACAGGTGACCGATCTCCTAAAAGGTGAACCGGTGGGTTATACCTATGCAGATCAGTTGGATGCTTTCAAAGGATATGATACCCGGATCGATAGTGTGATGCAATTTGTGCTGGGATTTGACAGTTGTATCCGCTATGATAACGAACTGCCGGTCAGCATGCCGGTATTCGGATTATATTTCAAAAATCACAAACTGAATTTCATCACCGTCACTTCCTATTCCGCCACGGAAGATCACCTGAAACAGGTTCGTCTCAATAACGGGCTTAAATTCCACGACAGCATGGAGGATTGCGGAAAAAAACTGGCGAAATCCCCTTTTGTAGCCCTCGGATACGGCGATTATTCCGGTGATCATTATTATTATACCCTCGGACTCGAAATGGTATACGACGAGGATAAGCTTACTGCTATCGGCATCTACCCCATTACCCGTGATTTTCCGGCCAAAATCGCTGAAAACAGCGAACGCCTGCTCAAAGAAGCCAGTGCAGAAGGGGAAGAAGAAGGAAATAATTGATCAAGTCCTTACACTTTAGAATAGCTTTTGCACTTTCTTTCGTTACTTGCTGCCGGATTGAAAAAGCTATACCCTTATATTATCATTTCCCTGCTCTTTTTGGGAGCAGCTTACAACAGCCAGGCTCAGACGTACCGGATTAAAGGGTATGTGCTGGACAGTTCCCGCAATTACCCGATGGAACTGGTGAGTGTAATCTCCAGTTCAGGCAAGGGAACGGTCACCAACAGTATCGGTTACTATGAATTAGAGGTAAGTGAACAGGATACGATCTGGTTCAGCTACCTCAACAAGTCCACCATGAAGTTCCCGGTGGCTAAGATCAGCAACCCCATGCAGTTTGATATTTCCATACAGGTAAATGTACCCACCCTGAAAGAAGTGAAAATTTTACCCCGCAATTACCGGCAGGATTCGATCCAGAACCGGCTGGACTATGCCAAGGTATTCGGCTTCCAGAAACCAAAACTCAAAACAGTCACGCCTACTTATGGAGCCGGTGTAGGATTCGATCTCGATGAGATCATCAATATGTTCCGCTTCCGGCGCAACCGCAGCATGCTTTCTTTCCAGCAACGGCTGCTGACAGAAGAACAGGATAAATTTGTAGACAACCGCTTTAGTAAAGCACTGGTTCGCCGGCTTACGTTGCTCGACGGTCGTGAACTGGATAGTTTTATGCAGGTATTCCGGCCCTCATTTACATTTACTAAAATAGCCGGCGATTATGATTTCCGGTTGTATATCAAACAAGCCCTCTACCGTTTCAAACACGGATTACCTCCCGAAGCCTGGTTTAAGGAAGAAGAACCGGTGCTGGAATAAAATCAATCATTGAGATCATTAGAACGCAGTGACCGGTATTTCTTCGGCGACATACCGATATTTTTCCTGAAGCGTTTGGAGAAATAATAGGGATCATCAAAGCCCAGTCCGAAGGCGATATCTTTTATCGAGCGGTTGCTGAAGTTGAGTTGCTGACAGGCTTTCTGCATTTTCATCTGCAAAAAATAATCGATCGGTGCATAACCTGTCTTCTGTTTGAACAGGTTGGAAAAACGTGAGATAGAATAATTGTATTTCGCACTGAGATCATTCAGTGAAATATTATCATTGATCTTTTCCTGCATGAAGAGAATGGCACTGTCCACGCAATCGAGTTTATCCCCGGAGTTGGCCGCATAATGCCGGCCATTATACACAAACAGGGTCAGGAAATGCGAGAGACACATATTCGCGAACAGCAGGTTATCGACGCTGTAACCCAGTTCCAGTGTTTTATAAATCTGGGAAAAGATCGGGATGATCTCCCCATTGTTCTTTATATAGACCGGTTTGAAGTGCTTTTGTATTTCCTGCACTTCATTGAACTGTGGCAGGGCTTCTCCTCCGAAATGAATCCAGTAGATGGTCCAGGGATGGTCGGTACTGCTGCCATAGGAATGTTCGATGTTTTGCGGCAGGATAAAGAATTCATTCGGCCCTACTTCATAACGTTGTTTCCCGATCTGGAACCAGCCATTGCCATCCACACAGTAAAACAGAAAATTTTCAGGTAATCCTTTCTTCCGGTAAGTAAAATGATCTTTGGCCTTGGGATAATAGCCAATCGAACAGATATGCAGGTGGCGCAGCATGGAATTGCTGTTGACCCTGGACTTCAGGATGGTCTTGGGAATCTCAATCCGTTGCCGGCCGGCCCCGTACCAGATGTTTTTATGTGAACCTTCTTTGTTGTCCTTGTCTTTGTCCTTGATCATAAGTGGCGTATCGGGAGCTAAAGTAAG
>JAKQJH010000053.1 GCA_029561255.1 Bacteroidota bacterium
TTTTTTCAACATTGGCGATCGCGGTATCCGGTACAACAGTGTTCATGATTCTTTCGGTTTTGTTTGTTTGATCAGGGTGCAATATTCCACCAGCCTGTGCAATTTTTCAAAACAAAATTTTTAACCCGGGCGATTAATACAATAATAGTATTAATATATTTTTATAAAAAAGAGTATATTATTATTACAGCTGTGGATTCGTGGAAAACTTCGTTGTTTTTGACAATACAAAATTACAAATTCTATGATATACACATTCCGGTTACGGTAATCCACAATCCAGGATACTGTACTGGAGCGGGTCTCATTCAGATTTCCACATCCCTGTGTATTAGTATAGGCGTAAAACTATCCGGATGTTTTTTAATAAACTGGTGTGGACAGTTATTGAACAAATGTGCATTTATGTACACCGATCAATATCCGGACCGGAAGCTGTGAATTTAAAAGCCATTCGTCCCCTTTCCTGTTAACGTTCCACAGCCGGTTATGCACATTATTTTTCACCCATTCACAGTGTGATGTGGAGAAAAATCCGGATTCCAGGTTCAGCCGATTCCCTTGAATTTCCATTTAATTTTCAAATGTGCAAAAATCAGACCCGATTACTAATTCGATGAGCAGATTTTACCGTATGAATGAATGAACTAATTTTACTTCTTTAAATATATTAACGATGAAAGCAATAAAACGAAGTCTTGTCGCCTTTTTTCTTTTACTGGTGATTACAGCCCGCGCTGATGAAGGTATGTGGCTCCCGTTATTTCTCCAGCAACTGAACGAAAAGCAGATGAAATCAATGGGGATGAAGATCTCCGCCAGTGATATATATAATATTAACAAGGGAAGTCTGAAAGACGCGATTGTGAGTCTGGGTGGGTTTTGTACCGGGGAAGTGATTTCAGAACAGGGACTAATACTGACCAACCACCATTGTGGCTTTGATGCCATTCAAAACCACTCTACGCTCGAACGTAATTATATCAGGGATGGATTCTGGGCGCGTAATAAAGGTGAGGAAATCCCGAATCCAGGCTTGTTTGTAACCTTTATTGTACGGATCGAAGAAGTAACTAAATCAGCGCTGGCTGGGGTTACGCAGGGTATGACAGAACAGGAACGTCAGTCCGCCATTGATAAGAATATCGCTGCCTTACGTAGCGGAGTAAAAAGGGAAGCCTATCAGGATTATTTTGTCCGGTCTTTTTTCGAAGGTAACCAGTACTTTCTTTTTGTTACTGAAACCTATAAAGATGTACGTCTGGTAGGTGCACCGCCGTCCGCTATCGGGAATTTCGGAAAGGATACGGATAACTGGATGTGGCCCCGTCATACCGGTGATTTCTCTATGTTCCGTATATATGCCGGTACCGATAATAAGCCCGCTGAATTTTCAGAGAATAATGTGCCTTATAAGCCTAAAAAGGCCCTTTCTATTTCCCTGGACGGCATGAAAGAAGGCGATTTTACCATGGTTTTTGGCTTTCCGGGCAGGACCACTCAATACCTTCATTCAGCTGCGGTGGAACAAATTGTAAAGGTAAATGACCCGGCTAAAATTGCAATCCGTGACAAAGCACTGGGCGTAATAGATGGTTTTATGCGCCGGGATGAGCAGATTAAGATTCAATATGCGGCTAAATATGCCAGTATCAGCAATTCCTGGAAGAAATGGCAGGGTGAAGTGCTGGGTTTAACCAGCACCAATGCAGTGGCAAAGAAAAAGGCCTATGCGGCCGAATTTCAGAAAAGGGTCAACGCCAATCCTGCCTTTAAAGAACAGTATGGTACCCTGCTCGGTGATCTGGAAGCTGCCTACCAGGAACTGAATAAATATGGCTTGGCCAGGGATTATTACACTGAAACTATAAGCCGTATTGAGGCTTTTGCACTTGGTTCCAGAATCAATAGTCTTGCAGGCATCAAACAAAAAAACGGTGATAAAGCGTTTAAAGATGCTGTGCCTAAAACGATTGAAACACTCGGTGAACTCTACAAGGAATATAGTCCGGCGGTGGACAAGAAACTCTTTGAAGTATTGATGCAGAAATTTACCAACGACCAGCCTGAAGAGTTCCTGGCACCGGAACTATTAACACTGGTAAAGTCCTATCAATCCGATTTTGCAAAAATGGCGGATGATTTTTACACGAATGTAGACCTGCTGAATAACGGGCCTAAAGTACTGGCCAACCTGAAGGCAAATCCGGATCTGGTGCTGATGGCCAATGACCTGAATAAGGCTAACCAGTTGTTTTTACAGTTAAACAGCCATTATGCATCGACTGTAACAAAGAAGTTGAGCGGTATACAGGCCCGGGTGAATCAGTTGCAGCGTACCTATATGAAAGCCCAGATGGAGGTGATGAAGGAGAAGAAATTCTATCCCGATGCCAACAGTACCCTCCGTGTCACTTATGGTAATGTAAAAGGATATCAGCCCAGAGATGCCGTGAAATTTGATTTCTACACTTATCTCGATGGAGTGATGGATAAATACAAACCCGGCGACTACGAATTTGATGTTCCTGAAAAGCTCAGGACCTTGTATAAAAACAAGGATTTTGGCCAATATGGTAAAAACGGGAAAATGCCGGTTTGTTTTATCGCCATGAACCATACTACAGGGGGAAATTCCGGAAGTCCCGCTCTGGATGCTAACGGCAACCTGGTTGGACTCAATTTTGACCGTGCCTGGGAGGGAACGATGAGCGATATCAACTACGATCCCAGTATTTGCCGGAATATTATGGTAGATATTCGTTATGTGTTATTTATCGTTGATAAATACGCCGGAGCAGGTCATTTGGTCCAGGAAATGAAACTGGTCAGGGCTGGAAAAAAATAGGATTCTGGCGAATAGCTTTCCAAAAAAAACGGGCTGACCCACTAAATACGGGTCAGCCCGTTTAATTTCCCTGAAAACAGCCCCCATGCCCGTTTTTTCATCTACTTTCACCCTCAAAACGGGTGCATTAATTATAGATTTTCCACAGTTTTTCCCCTATTTTTGCCATCCTTAAAAAAATCAGTAATAATATATTATGTCTATTATTCAGGATATCCGAGACAAGTACGCCAAGCTTACTGTAGTGTTGATTGCACTGGCCCTGGTAGGGTTCATTCTGACCGATTATTTTGCCGGTAAATCAAGAGGTATGGTGGGTGGTCCCTCCAATACGGTTGGTGTAGTAAATGGTAAAAAAATTCTCTTTGAGGATTTCAGTAAGAAAGTTACACAGGCCGAAGAGAACATGAAAGCGCAGGGTTATCCACCAGCTGCTGCAAGCCAGCAGGCACTGGATCAGGCCTGGTCACAGGAGATCAACCAGGCCATTCTGAGTGATGAGTTTGAAAAGCTTGGTATTGCCGTTGGCCGGAAAGAGCTGGGTGATATTCTTTACGGACAGAATGCACCGCAGGATATCAAACAACAGTTTACTGATGAAAAAACCGGACAGTTTAATGCTGCGCTTGCCAAGCAGAACATAGATCAGAAACTGAAAAGCGGTACAGCGGAAGAAAAAGCAAATATCAACGCCTATATCAATCAGTTGGTGAACTTACGCATGGCGGATAAATTTTTCTCTCTGATGTCTGGTACAATCAACTTTCCTAAATGGATGATTGAAAAACAAAATGCGGAAAATGCACAAATGGCCCGCATTTCACTGGTAAGAGAAACATACGCCAGTATTCCTGACAGCAGTATTAAAGTAGAAGACAGCGAGATTGAAGCGTTTGTCAACAAGAATAAAAAACTTTTCAAACAGGCAGAAACCCGGAGCATCAGCTTTGTAAGTTTCAGCGCTGCGCCTTCTGCAAAAGATAGTGCCGCTACGCTTAGTAGCTTAGTTACACTTCGGGACCGTTTCGCTTCTTCAGATAGTGTTGCTCAGTTTCTGGCCGGAGAGGGTGCCCAGTATTTTGATGCATATGTAAGCGGAAATGCGATTCAGATTCCGGTTAAGGATTCCATCTTTAAATTACCCGTTGGTGGGGTTTACGGACCATATCTCGATGCAAATAGTTATGTACTGGCTAAAATGATCGGTGTAAGAGTATTGCCTGATTCTGTTAAATGCCGCCACGTATTGGTAAGTAATAATCTCCAGCAGGGTGGTGTGGATGACAGTATTGCTTCCCGCAGGATCGATAGTATTAAATTAGCGATTAACGGCGGTGCTAACTGGGATTCCATGGTGCAGAAATATAATCCGCCCAGCGATGCCAGCCGCCAGAACAAAGGTGAGATGACGTTTTCCTCTACTGAAATTCAGGGTCCGAACTTTGCCCGGGAATTCGGACAGTTCATATTACTTGACGGTAAAGTTGGCGAACGTAAAGTGGTAAAAACCTCTTTTGGTTATCATTTTATCGAAATCATGTCTGCCATCAAACCGTCTACCCATTACAAAGTGGCCTACCTGCCTAAGGAAATCATTGCCAGCCAGGAGACAGATAATGCTGCATTGAATGAAGCCAATTCCTTTGCTGCAGAAAGCACCGATTTAAAAAGTTTTGATGATACCTATGAAAAGAAACTGAAAGCAAAAGGTTTCCAGAAAGGTATTGCGACCGATATTCTTCGGGCCAGCACATCTATCCGTGGTCTTGAAAACGCTTCCCGTTCTTTTGTAAGAGATATATATGCGGCAAAAAGAGGCGAGGTATTGAAACCGGAACGCGTGGATAACAGTTATGTGGTAGCCGTTGTAACAGAAGCACTGGAAGAGGGGACAATGAGTACCGCCCGTGCCCGTGCAGCTGGTGCAGAAACTGAAGTGCGAGTTAAAAAGAAAGGCGAACTGCTGAAAAAGAAAATCGGCACAGTTACCACACTGGAAGACGCAATTGCGAAACTGGGTGGTCTTAAGCAGATTGAGCCGATTGACAGCCTGCGTATTTACGGCTCAAACCTGTCATATGAACCCAAAGTAATCGGGGCTGCCTTTAATCCGGCCAATAAAGGAAAGGTTGTTCCTGAAGTACTGGTTGGAAAACAAGGTGTTTATGTGATAAGGGTGGAAGACCAGAGCAGTACAGCAGTTCCGGCTGAAGATATCAATGCCGTAAGACTTTCACGTTACCAGCAGGCCAAGCAAAGCCTGGGTAATCAATATAGTCAGAACAACCCCCTCACTATCCTGCGGAATGCAGCGGATATCAAGGACAAGCGTTCTGAACGTTTCTAAGCGAATTCGTTAACTGATCGTTGAACCCCGGAACCCTAAACGTTCCGGGGTTTTTTGTTTTCCAGATTTCGCAACCAGGGCGCGGCTCAATTTGTTATTTTTACATACCGAAAGAATATGAGCGAACCTTTTGTAAATAAAGTGGCTGACAGTGGCCTGATCACCCTGGACCTCGAGAAATGGTACCCCAGGGAAGAGACAGCTGTTTTTGATATTAAGGATTACCTGTTCATGGGCATGATTCTGAAGGAAAAGGATTTCAGGGAAGCGCTGAAAGCAAAGGATTGGACAATTTATCAGGACAAAAATGTGGCGCTGACCTGCAGCGTGGATGCCATCATTCCCGTGTGGGCCTATATGCTGGTAGCCGCCAACCTGCAGCCCTTTGCGAATGAAATTGTGATGGGTGATGAAAAGGAACTACATAAAACCATTTTCCTGAAGAATCTTTCTGCAATTGACGTGCAGGAGTTTTATGATAAACGCGTGGTGATTAAAGGATGTGGCGAAACACCTATTGCGGATTATGTCTACATGGAGATCACGAAACTTCTTCGTCCGGTGGCTAAAAGCATTATGTATGGCGAACCCTGCAGTACGGTACCGGTGTTTAAAAAGCAGGGGGGCCCAAAGAAAGATTAGCTTTTTTTTATTCTTCCTTCCAATACGGGCTTATATTCCTTAAATGTTTTAAGATAGCTGATCATTGCCTGTACGATTTCGTGGGTTGTTTTCTTTCTGGATACAGCCTTTTTAAATGCCAGGAAGCCATCTCCACCATCAGCCAGAAAATTGGAAGTAAGTACTTTATAAATTTTATTCCGATTCAGTTCTTCTGTATTTAATTTACAACTGGTTATTCGTGAACCAACAGGAAGGGTTTCATTATAAACGATTTCAACTCCTTTCGACACCTGCAATATGCCGTTGGTTAGTGCGGCGCCATGCTCGAACAACTCATACAAATCAGCCCCCGTCAGCTCTAACTGATGGATAGTGTTTGGAAAAGGGAAGGCAGATATTATATTTCCTGTGGTTACGGTTCCCGCCTCAATATCCTGTCTTAACCCACCACTATTAGTAACGGCCAGATCAAAGCCCGGATAAGCATACAGAATAGCATCTGCCACCATATTCCCCATTAAAGATTCTTCGCCATATGAACGGGTAAGCGCAAACGGAATTGTTGTAACCTCTTCTTCGGTAATTTTTTTTACTTTTTCTTTCCATACAAGAATTGCTTTTGCTGTAGCAGAGTCATCCGCTACTTCATCATCAAACAGGTAGCCCAGGGTGTTTTTATGGGCAATGATTTTATCTTTAACCGGATGATAATTTATTTCAAGCTTGCCCAATTCTGAGCCCAACGCATCGGTGGATACAATAATAGTTCCATTGGAAAGCAAGGCTTGTGGTGTACCCTGGTGTGCGTGACCGGTAATCATAATATCAATTCCCGGAATGGCCGCAGCAAGATCAATATCCCGTTGCAGGTTACGGGCCACATCGGTACTTCCTGTGGAGGATTGTCGACCCGGTATTCCCTGGTGGACCAACAGGATTATGAGGTCTGCTTTTTTACGGAGTTCTTTTATATATTTTTTCAAATAGATTTCTTCATTTCTTGCTTCAACCCCTTGTATCATTTCATCGGCAATCGTATCGTAAAAAGCAAATTTTCCGTGCAGTCCAATTACGCCAATGCGTATACCATCCATCTGAATAATGGTGTAAGGATTATTCCAGATCAATTTTTTCTTTCCTTTCAAAAAGATATTCCCGTTTACTACCGGGAATCGGGCTTTCTTCAACTGTACAGGTACGTTTTCCCAGCCGTGATCAAATTCGTGATTGCCGATACACGCGGCATCGAGCGAGAGATAATTCATGACATTTATAACAGCCTCTCCTTTGGTCAATGAGCTGATAAAGGGACCGGTAAAAAAATCTCCGGCATCAAAGTATAGTGTATTCGGATTGGCGGCTTTTTCCTGTTTTACCCGGGTGGCAATATTAGCAAATCCGCCCACTAACCGGGTATTACTGATCCAGGGTACCCGATGCGGATCAAGGTGAGCGTGAAGGTCGTTGGTATAAAGGATGGTAATTTTTTTAGTGGAGTCTGCCGGCGAAACAATTTGTGCTGCCGCAGTGCCTGAAACCCATAAAAGAAGGAATACAAGAGAAGTCCTCATCAATAATATTTGACAAAAGATATATATTTATGTTGATTGTTTTTGTTTTATCTGCAAAGATTTATAGTATGCTTTATCAACGACTTTTGAACCCGGTGGCCTGTCTTTTAATGCTTTTTATATTTAATGCAGGATGTAGCACACCGCATACTGCTACTATATCGTATGTTGAGTTATTCACGAATTCAGAAACGCACCTGGGCAGCATTCCTTTTATCGTGTTGCGTAATGGTGATACGGTGTTTGGCAAAATAAAAGAACCAAATTTTTCCAAAAAAATTATAGTAAACGGGCAAACATTTAATAAAAAAGAAGTCAGGTACATGTATAATTGGACAAGTGTTTTTCATTGGATTGGCAATGGTTTTGGCCGCCGGATAATCACCGGAAAAATAAATGTTTATACACGTACTTTCCTTAGCGGTAAAATTTATTATAACGTGGTGTATTTGCAAATCGGGGATCAGGCAGAGCCGGTTGAGGCGAAAACATTTGACGATTACAGGAAAGCGGTAAAAGATTGTCCGCTGGCTTTGGAAATGATCGAAAAAGGTGTTACAGACCTTAAAAAAGCACGGATGGAAAAAAATTCTTTTTTAAGCACCGCAATTCTTGTTTATAATAAAGGGTGTGAACCCTTTTAACAACGGTTGCTGTTATAATTTTGAATACGCTACCGCAATCGCCGCCCCCACTTTTGCATTGTGTTTTATCAACGCGATATTCGCTTCCAGGCTTTCTCCTTTGGTATGATCCGCTATATATTTTAAGAGGAAGGGTGTTACTTCTTTACCGGTGATCTTTCTTTCTTTTGCTGCACTCAGGGCAATCTGGATATGGATCTCCATTTCATCACTTACTATTTCGCGGTCTGCCGGAACCGGATTGGCAATCAGCACAGTTCCCTCCAGCCCCATTTTCCATTTAGTATCCAATAAAGCGGCGATTTCTTCCGGTGTATCGAGGCGAAGCGGAGAGGTAAAGCCGCTTTTCTGTGAATAAAAACTGGGGAATTCGTCCTGTCCGTAAGTGACCACTGGAATCCCTTTTGTTTCCAGGTATTCCAATGTGAGACCAATATCCAGTATTGATTTTACACCAGCTGAAACAACGGCCACTGATGTCTGACCCATTTCCGTTAGATCCGCTGAGATATCCATGCTATTAGCTGCGTCCCTGTGAACGCCACCAATTCCACCGGTAACAAAAACCCGGATCCCTGCGAGGGAGGCAATCCGCATAGTGGCGGCTACTGTGGTGGCTCCGTATAATTTTTTACTGAGCACATAGGGCATATCCCGGAGACTCACTTTCCATACATTCTCCGCCTGACCGAAATAGCGGATCTGTTCCTCCGTCAGTCCGGCATAGCATTTCCCGTTGAAAATAGCAATGGTAGCTGGTATGGCACCCGTATCCCTCACCGCCGCTTCAACAGCTAATGCGGTTTCCACATTTTTTGGATAGGGCATTCCATGGGAAATAATGGTGGACTCTAACGCGACCACGGGCTGTCCTGCAACCAATGCCTGCTGTACTTCGGGGTGTATGTCTAAATAGGGATGCATCAGGAGGGGTAGTATTCGTGAATAAGACTCAGTAGTTTGTCCTGGTTCAGGTGGGTGGCAATGGCACCGTTCACCTGCAGAATTTCGGCGGAAAGGGTGTGGGCCAGCTTAAGACAGTCTATATCCTCGAGGTTCAGGTACTTACCAAGGATGAATCCGGTAAGGGATCCATCACCGGCACCTGTACAATCCCGGACTTCAATATTCGGGGCATGCAGGGTGATGGCTTTATCTTTTTTATATAAAGCGGACCCCATTTTTCCATTATGCAGCCAGATATTATGTACCCCGTTGTCCAGCAGTTCTTCGATCTGCATTTGTGTCATGGTGGCTTGTTCCGAACAGAGAACCGGCAATTCATCTTCATTCGGGGTTACCATATACAACCCACCAAGGTTGACATGCCGGAATTTACGGGCCGGCGGTACAGATACGGGTTCAAGTATAAAAGGAATACCGGTTTGCTGACTGAAAGCCAACAACCATTCGGCTGTGTCTACACTGATATTTGCATCTGCCAGGATATACGAGGCTGTGCATAAAATGTCTGTATGTGCAGCAAGGTGTTCGGGTGTAATCAGGTGATTCGCTGCATTGGTCAGGAATGCGGAAAACAGGGAGCCATCCACATTCAGAATACCGGTGTACTTACCGGTTAGTCCGTCTTTGGTAATACTGGCATCCATTTTTACGCCGGCTTCATAACAGCCCTTTTTGATCCACTCCCCGTCACTGTCATTTCCTACTACAGTAATCAGTTGTACCGGTACCCCTAGCAGGGCGAGCTGATGTGCGATATTACGGCTTACTCCACCAGCGGTCTTGGTAACAGTTGCATCATTGGTGGTGGCCAGCAGCATTTCAGAAGTGGCGTGGAAGAGTTCGTCGACCAGGGCGGCTCCGATACAGATGACGGGTTTTGACATGCTGCAAAAGTAATAGCAAAATCTTAGTCTTCTTTCTTCTTTACAATCAAATACCAGTCATTCTCCAGGGCTAAGTACCCATAATCATAACAGTAATAATAACAGCGTCCCGTTTTGGTGGTATACACGTGGGTCTGGTACCCGAAATGAAAGCCTAAACGAAGCAATTTATCCCGGTTGGCCCTTGCGGTTTCCATCCGGTCCGATAATACATTCGCCAGGATCCGTCTGTTTTTTATCAGGGCATTATTTATATTCCTGACAATGGGGCTATACCCGTTTCTGGCTTTCTGGACATTGTTGTAACTGTTTCTGCAGTAGTCGTTACAAAATTTTTTATCAACCCGTCCTCTCAGTTGGTTTCCACAGGACAGGCAGCTTCTTTTTTCTGTCTGGATTGATTCCATAATTGCTTTTTTCAGGTTTTCAAATTACATCAGCCCGATCCGTGTGCAAACGTTTTTTACCCGTTTAGTTTCGGGAATAAACGGGTAAAAACCGGGTAAGGGATCATCGGAAAGCCATTTTTGTCCCGTCATCCGGCGTGACGTCCCCGGTGATTGAAATAAATAAATCCTTAACCGTTCCGGTGAAATACCCGGGACACAAATTCAAATTTATGTTCGCATTAAAAAACAAAGTACAGCTGATCGGCAATCTGGGCAATGCGCCCGAAATCAAAACGCTCGAAACCGGCAAAAAAATGGCCCGTTTTTCGGTAGCCACGAGTGAGGTTTATCGTAATGCCAAAGGGGAGAAAGTCACAGATACCCAGTGGCACAACCTGGTGGTGTGGGGTAAGATGGCGGATATCGCCGAAAAGTACCTGGCCAAGGGCCGCGAAGTACTGATCGAGGGAAAGATCGTCAACCGGAGCTACAATGACAAGGAAGGACAGAAAAAGTATGTCACCGAAATCCAGGTGAATGAACTTGTCCTCCTGGGCGGCCGCTCCAACGAAGCGTAAAGACAAGGCCACGGATCACACGGATTAACACGGATTAACGTGTTGGTTCGTGGCCTATTTTTTCTAAAAAAATTGATTTATGTCACTGATCAGAGAAGAAGAAACGTATAAAATCATTGGTATGTGTATGGAAGTGTATAATGAATTGGGGTTTGGATTTTCTGAGATTATCTATAAAGATGCGCTTGAAATTGAGGCAGAACTGTGTAATGTTTCTGTGGAGAGAGAAAAACCATTTCTTGTATATTACAAAGTAAGAAAGCTGAAGCGCAGGTATAATGCAGATTTTGTTATGTTTGGAGATATAATTGTAGAGATTAAGGCATCCGCAGACGGTTTATGTGAAGAGAACGTTCGCCAAACAATTAATTATATGAAAGCGTCAGGTTGTAAGTTGGCTTTACTGGTCAACTTCGGCAGGAAAGGACTTCAACATAAACGATTTGTACTTTGATCCGTGTGAATTCGTGAAATCCGTGGCTTGTATTTAACAGGCTTTAGCCTGTTTAATTATTTCTGTGGCAAAACTATGAGTGGATTTAAAATAGATATATCTAATCAGTTTTTTACCCTGGCTGCCGATCTGATCAATCAGACCGACCGGACTATTTTTCTTACCGGCAAAGCCGGTACGGGTAAAACCACTTTTCTGAAATATATCCGTGAGCATTGCACCAAGCAGATGGCCATAGTGGCACCCACCGGGGTGGCGGCTATCAATGCAGGAGGAGTGACCATCCATTCCTTTTTTCAGTTGCCCCTGGCGCCATTTATTCCCGTGACACGCGGACAAGGCTTTGCTCCGGCCGGACAAGAGGTCAGCAACCCTCATAGCCTCGTCAGCCGGCTTCGCTTTAATGGCGATAAGAAAAAAGTGATCCAGCAACTGGAGCTTCTTGTTATTGACGAGATCAGTATGGTCAGAGCTGATATACTGGATGCAATTGATACTGTGCTGCGGCATGTACGACGTAAACCCCGCGAACGCTTCGGAGGCGTACAGCTATTATTTATCGGCGATATGTTCCAGCTCCCGCCGGTGGTAAAAGAACCAGAGTGGAACCTGCTTTCAGCACATTACATCAGCCCCTATTTTTTTGATAGCCTGGTCCTGAAAGAAAACCCGCCTCTTTATATTGAGTTTGACAAAATTTACCGGCAGCGGGAAGCTGATTTTATCAGCCTGCTTAACCAGGTACGAAACAATGAACTGAACCCGGAAGGATTGGCAATCCTTGAAAGCCGTTTTCAACCAGGCTTCCGTCGGACAAACGATGACGGTTATATTATCCTGACCACGCATAATGAACAGGCCCGGAATATTAATAACCAGCAATTGCAACAACTTAACAGTCCCGCAGTACAGTATGAGGCGGAACTGGAGAATGATTTTCCTCCGAATGCTTTTCCGGCTGAACAGCTACTGGTGCTCAAAGAAGGAGCACAGGTCATGTTTATCCGGAATGACAGCGCAGAAAAAGGAAAGCGGTTTTTTAACGGTAAAATCGGTAAGGTCACCCGACTGGAAGATAAAAAGATCTACGTGCGCTGCGAAGGAGATGAAGAAATAGAGGTGGTCAGGGAGAAATGGGAAAATATCCGCTATTCGCTGGACAAAGCCAGCCAATCTATGAAAGAAGAATTATTGGGATCCTTTACCCAATATCCATTGAGATTGGCCTGGGCGATAACGATTCACAAAAGCCAGGGACTCACCTTTGA
>JAKQJH010000068.1 GCA_029561255.1 Bacteroidota bacterium
AGTGTGCCGGTGGTAACAGGTTGACTGGTTGAAAGGTTAAAAGGTTGATAAGGCCGGACATTCAGTTTCGATCTAAGTTATGTTCGTCTATTCCGTTCAAAATGGTATAATCATGTCACCCCTTCAGGGTTTTCAGATTACAGGATCCTTCGCTTCTTTAATCTATAATCATTTCAGCCCTCCCTCCTTCACTTCGTCTCTGTCGGCAGGTCGGGGCTTCGGGCTTTATTGTAACTCTTCTTTCTATAATTCTGTCAACCCTTCGGGCCTATTATCTGATAGCAGAAAGAACCCTATCGAAATGCTTTTTCCCTCATCACGAAACCTCCAACTTCGAATCTCCAACGTTAATTGTGTCACCCCTTCGGGGCTTCGGGCTTTATTGTAACTCTTCTTTCTATAATTGTGTCAGCCCTTCGGGCCTATTATCTGATAGAAGACAGAACCCTATCGAAATGTTTTTTCCCTCATCACGAAACCTCCAACCTCCAACTTCCAACTTCGAACTTTTATCTGAGTTCCTCCACCTTCACCCTCGTTGGCGTCTCCTTCCCAGAAATAATACTCTTGGAACTCAGTGCAATGGCTTTGATCACTTCGGTCATGTTTGCCATATCAAGCGTTTCAATATGATCGGTGAGTTTGTGATAATGGGGCTCCACATCCATTTTCGATGTAGAAATTGTATGAGCGGGTACTCCGAGACGGGCCAGAGTGGCATTATCGGAGCGATAGAATAATTGTTGCGTGGGATAGGGATCCGGATAAAATGTGAAGGCCGTACCCTGCAGATCTTTGGCGAGGATATCTCCCATATTGGTTTTTTCATAGCCGGTGATATAGGCGGAGTTTTTGCCCCACTTGCTTTCAGTGCCGATCATTTCAATATTGAACATGGCCATTACTTTATCCGCGTCGAGCTGACGGGAGAAATACTGGGATCCGAAGCCACCTACTTCCTCCGCGGTAAAAGCGGCGAAGACCAGGGTGCGTTCATTGTTACCCAGCTTCTTAAAATATTTGGCAAGCATGATGACAGCCGTTGTACCCGCCGCATCATCATTGGCACCATTGTAAATCGAATCGCCATCCACAGGTTTACCTACCCCCAGGTGATCATAGTGACCAGAGAAGACCACAAATTCATTGACCATGCTTTTTCCAGGGATTACGCCCACCACATTGGCCATTTTTTGTTCGATGATTTCATGCACCGCTTCAATCGTATAGGCAGCCGGAGCGGTATCTGTTAATACAAACACCACGGAAGTAGCTGTTTTAAACATGGATGATTTCAGGCGGGCCAGGTTGCCGAAACTATTGGCAAAACTTTTCTCCACCCACACGATCATGTTCTTATTCCCGCGGGCATATTTACGGGCTTCGGTCTGCAGGTTAGTCCCGGTTTTTATAAAAGCGGTTTCATAACCAGCAGTCTGATCAATCTTCAGTTGCGGCTGACAGGTAATCACGATCACCGATTTCTGTTCAACAACCTGACCATCC
>JAKQJH010000070.1 GCA_029561255.1 Bacteroidota bacterium
TTTGCCGTAAGATTGCCCGCGACCATAATGGCGACATTGCGGTGACAAATAATCTGCCCACAGGCAGTAATTTTGCAGTTATTTTTAAGACATGAGCGGAGATAAAAAAACATCCATCCTGCTGGTGGAAGATGAAGAGAACCTTCATGAAGCGTTAAAGCTGAACCTGGAACTGGAAGGCTATGAAGTAACCTCTGCATTTGATGGTGCGGCCGCTTTAAAAGCGGTCAGCAATGAATACTTTGACCTGATCATCATGGATGTGATGCTGCCCGAAATGGATGGCATCGCCGTTACCGAAACGATCCGTCTCAGCAACAACGATGTGCCCGTATTGATTCTAAGCGCTAAAAACAGCAGTGCGGACCGTGTACTGGGTTTGAAAAAAGGGGCCGATGATTACCTCACCAAACCCTTCAACCTGGAAGAACTCCTGCTCCGGGTATACAAACTGATCAATAAGAACAAGAAACTGCAGGATAAATCCAGCCTGGGCGATCAATATGAATTCGGTAATAACCAGGTGGATTTTAAAGCACAGGAAGCCACCAGTTTTAACGGGGAGAAAATACAGCTGAGTAAAAAGGAAACGATGCTCCTGAAATTGCTCATCGAAAACAAAAACGAAGTGGTACCCCGGGAGAAAATTCTTCAATCCGTATGGGGCTACAATGTTTATCCCACCACCCGTACGATCGATAATTTCATCCTGAACTTCCGGAAATACTTTGAGGAAGACAGCCGCAATCCCCGGTACTTCCATTCAGTAAGGGGTGTAGGCTATAAATACTCAGAATAACTGATCGTTCAGTTTTTCCATCAATTCCCTCGTCTCTGTGAGTAATTGTTCCCTGGATTTACCAGGCACTGCGTTGGTGTAAATGCCCGTTTCACAATCAGCCAATATAGCGGACAGGATAGTAATTTCTTCTTCCCCGGTTCCTTTTTCCCGCAACTGTTTAAATAAATACTCTTTATTGTGTGTGCTTCCGGCGATTGCAAAGTATTGTTGAAAATAATCCCACAGGCTCCCGTGTAATGCCGGGTAAAAAGAAGCCTCATCCCCTGTAACCTGGATGCTTGCCTCAGCCAGGAGGTCCCCGATATCCGGCTTTGCTTTTTCCACCGGCAAGGGATCAGCCGCTACCGGTTTTTTCTTAAATGCCCAGTAGGCGAGTACGACTGAGACCAATAAGAAGACCACAATTATGGCAATCTTGCTTTTCTGCTGACTCAGTTCATCAATGGATGTTTTAGGTGTATCCATCGTACTGCGCTGCTTCTCCTGTTGGCTGACATTTATCTTCAATGCCTTGCTCTCCATTGTCCGATACCGGTTACTGTCTGAATCGAAATATGAAAACCGGACAACCGGCAACGAAAAAACACCGGCCTCAGTACTTACAAATCCATAGCGAAACTGCCGCTTACCTGCCAGGGGCATTTTTAAATTATCAAGTGAATCAGAAACCACCGCCTCAAATCCTTCGATACCGGCCGGCCATTCGATCACGGGAGCAGAGAGTTGTACAAAATTCCCTTCTCCTTCAATACTTACAACCAGGAACCCTTCCTCATTTCTGGCCAGCGTTGACTGTTCCAACCGGGTATGCAGCGTAAACTTTCCCACCGCTGCATTGAAATCTTCGGGTTTGTTTTTTTCCGGCAACGGTTTAACCTCAATAACCAGCGGATCTGTACGCATCTGGTTTTCTATGGTAGTGGTCCCCTCCTCCTCTTCCTCGTTTTCTGCATCATTACCACTCAGCATCCCTTCAGCAATCCGTTGCTGCGTTTTCCGGTTCATGATCTGTGAAGAAAACTTAACCCTGTTCTTTATTTCCATCGGATCGATCGTAAACCGGCCCGCCTGCAATGGATAGAGCTGAAGTTTACGGATGATATGCACATAAAACTCTTTCCCATTCACCCATTCGGTGCTGAGTTTTTGCTCCTGTAAGCCGATCATATCATGTACGGTAAATCCATAAAAGCCCGGGTTCTTGATAATATCAGTACTGGATTCCAGCCGGGAATATAATTTATAGGTAACCAGTACCGGTTCGCCTGTATAACAACTTTTTTTATCCGTGCTCATCCGCAAAAAGAGATTCTGCCTGATCTTCTCTTCCGCGTTCTCATCCGGCCCGAGATAATATCCTGTTGGGGCATTAGCATTTTGCATCGCTTCCATGGAACGGGCTGCACTGATTACTTTGATACGGGCGATACTGCTCTGCAGGATACTGTTACCGGTACGCAGACTGGCACCAGGGATACGGTAATCACCGGGCTGTGAAGCCACGAGGGTAAAAACATAGTTTTTAAAAAGCAGTCCGGTTCCTTCGGATTTTCCCGGATATATATCAGGGCCTTCCACTACACGGAATGGAGAGAAATCGGGCGGGGTAAGTTCATGTACCGGTGATCCCTCCACATAATACTGGATACGGAATGACACACCGGCCACTACCGGCTCTGTGGGGGCAATTGTTTTAAACACAACCTGGGAAGTTCCTGTAAGCGTAATCAGGAGCAGGAAAAGTATAGCTTTGGTTTTCTTCATGTAAACAGGGCTAAAAGTAAAGCCCGCCCTTCAATAAAAAACCTAAAAAATGGTTAAACGGCCCGGAGCCGTGTTACAGATCGCCCAGCTGAGGGCGGATCACGATATCCTCCACACAGGCCTGGACAGATAACGACGAGGCTGCCCAAACCATTTTGGCGATATCCGCGGCTTCCATGATACGGTTGGATGAATTATCAAAATCACCCCAGGAATCAGTCAGTACGGCTCCTGGATGAACAGACGTAACCTTGATGCCATGGGGTTTGAGTTCTTCCCGCAGGTTCTTGCTGAAGCCATATAGTGCAAACTTACTGATACTATAAGCACCGCCATTGGCATAGGCATGCAGGGAAGCGATGGAACACATATTGAATATATGCCCCTGTTTACGGATCATCATAGCCGGTAATAAAGTCCGGGTCAGGTGATAGGCACTGAAAAGGTTAACGTTGAGCTGGCTTTCCAGCAATCCATCAGGTTCACTGTGCACGCTGCCGGGTTCAAACAGACCGGCATTATTGACTAGTATATCCGGAACGGCCTGTGACAGACACCAGTTCCCAAATCCGATGGCTTCTTCCTTCACACTCAGATCAGCCGGACGGGCTTTCACGGTGGCTTGCGGAAAACGGGTCTGCAAGTCCTCCATAGTTTTATAAAGGGCCGCTTCGCCCCTTGAACAGAGATAAAGACTGGCGCCATTGGCGGCAAATATTTCCGCCACGGCTTTCCCGATTCCTTTTGAAGCACCGGTCACCACCACACTGAGCTGATTATTCCTTTCCATACCTGTCTGAATTGTTCTGTAAATTGCAAACTTATCTATGAATAAAGAAATTAATTCCCCCGGCGAAAAGCGTTATACTCACCTGTTCTTTGACCTGGACCATACGCTCTGGGATTTTGAAGCCAACAGCCGGGTCACCCTGCTGGATTTGTTTAACGATCTGCAACTCGGTGAACGCGGGGTGCATGACTTTGACCTGTTTCACAAAAACTACCTGGTGCATAATGATAAGTTGTGGGACCGGTACCGAAACGGATATATCAAAGTGGATGAACTGCGCTGGAAAAGAATGTGGCTGACCTTGCTGGATTTTAAGATTGCCGATGAACCACTGGCCCGTAAGATGGGCGTCCTGTTTCTCGACCTGCTGCCCACCCGTAATTTATTATTCCCGTATACCCTCGAAATACTCGATTATCTGCAGGCAAAGCAATACCAGCTGCATATGATCACCAACGGTTTTGAGAAAACACAGTACAGTAAACTGGAGAATTCCGGGCTGGATAAATATTTCACCCATGTGATCACCTCCGAAGGAAGTAACAGCCTCAAACCCCACAAAGAAATTTTTGATTTTGCTTTTCAGAAAGCCGGCGCCGATCCGGCCGGCAGCATCATGATCGGGGATACACTCGAAGTGGATATACTGGGGGGAATGAATGCGGGAATCGATCAGGTGCATGTCAATCACCTTAATAAAAACCGGGAAGCAGTCAGCAATCAGCAGCTGCCGACCTACACCGTGTTCTCCTTAAAAGAATTGGAAACGATCTTCTGATCTATTACCAGGAAGCAATCACCGTTACCCCGCCCTGTGGTTTATCACCCAGTTTTACATGGATTTTTGCATCCAGTGGCAGGAGCAAATCAACGCGTGAGCCCAGTTTGATAAAACCCATTTCATCCGTTTGCTTTACGGTCTGGCCCGCTTTGAGGTAATTTACAATCCGTTTGGCCAAGGCACCCGCAATTTGTTTCACCAGGATCTCCCGGCCATCTTTGCGGTAAACCACGGAATGCCGCTCATTTTCCGTTGACGATTTTGGATGCCAGGCCACGAGGTATTTTCCTTTGTGGTACTGACTGTACATGACTTCACCGCTGATGGGATTGCGGTTTACGTGTACATTGAGGGGACTCATAAAAATGGAGACCTGTATACGTCGGTCATTAAAATATTCATCGGCCTTCACTTCTTCAATCACCACCACTTTCCCATCGGCCGGGGCTACAATCGCGTTTTCCTGTATCGTGAGCTGGCGGTTTGGTATCCGGAAAAAAGAGATCAGGAATAACAGCAAACCTAATGTCAAAATAAAAAGGAGCAGGCTTACTAACGGCATCCCGGCACTTATAAAATAAAAAGATACCAGGTTGATAATCGCGAAAACAGTAGTAGCAATTGCGATGGTTTTGTAGCCTTCTTTGTGGATCGTCATGGAGGAAACTTTATGGAGCAAATATAGGATAATCAGTTGTCAGATGTCGGTTGTCAGGAAACAGCCCGCTAAGCTAGAAGCAAGAAGCTAGATGCTAGAAGGAAACAGCCCCTCCTTAGAAGGTTTAAACTAAAACAACGAATCGTTACTCGCTTTACGGCATCACGCTCGTACTTCGTACTTCTAACTTCGTAGTTTAGTTGACCGGGCAGTTCTGATGATAATCGATCAGTTCGATCGGGGTTTTTTCAAACTGGTGACCGGCATAGACCCGTTCGATCTCGTTCAGCACTTCATCGATTTCTTCCACAGTTTTGAGTGTAACCAGTTTGCCCCGGTATTCTTTAATGTTCGGAAGACCTTTGAGGTAATTGGTATAATGACGGCGCATTTCATTAATGCCCACCACGGGGTTCTTCCATTCAACAGATTTGTATAAATGTTTGCGGGCCACGGCCACACGGTCTTGTATTGTTGGAGAAGGCAGGTGAGTACCGGTCTTTACAAAATGTTTGATCTCATTGAAGATCCACGGATAACCGATTGCGGCGCGGCCGATCATGATGCCATCCACGCCATAACGGTTTTTATACTCCACGGCTTTCTCGGGTGAATCAATATCGCCGTTCCCGAAAATAGGGATATGTATCCTTGGATTATTTTTCACTTTGCCAATCAGCGTCCAGTCAGCTTCCCCTTTGTACATCTGTGTACGGGTACGTCCATGGATCGCCAGTGCCTTGATCCCCACATCCTGTAAACGTTCGGCTACTTCTTCAATATTTTTTGTGTTATCATCCCAACCCAGGCGGGTCTTTACGGTAACCGGTAATGATGTAGACTTTACTACTGCTGAAGTAAGTCGCACCATCAGGTCGATATCTTTCAGCACCCCGGCACCGGCCCCTTTCAGTGCTACTTTTTTTACAGGGCACCCAAAATTGATATCCAGCAGATCGGGATTGGTAACTTCCACAATTCTGGCCGCCATGGCCAGACTTTCCTCATCGCCCCCAAAAATCTGGATGCCTACCGGTCGTTCATATTCAAAAATGTCGAGCTTTTTCCGGCTTTTGATTGCATCCCGGATCAGTCCTTCCGAAGAAATAAACTCCGTGTACATCAGGTCCGCCCCGTTATCCTTGCATACGGCACGGAAAGGGGGATCACTGACATCCTCCATAGGAGCCAGAAGCAGCGGGAATTCAGGAAGTTGTATGTTGCCAATTTTTACCATTCCGTTGGTATTTACCTATTTTTGCCCGAAGGACTTAAAGGTTAAGCCTGCAAAATTACAATCAAAACGCCAGAGTAGTAGCATGAAGGGATTATTTAAGAATAAATCAGCTGGAAATCAATTACTTCTGATGGTCTGCATCGCCCTGGTGGGTGTGTTTATAATTGGCTCCCTTCTGGGTACCATAGTATTGTCTGCAATTACCGGTATTCAATCCACCGAACTGCTTGACTTTAATAAACTCGATTTTAATAAACCGGGGATGATTACGTATATCCGGGGACTGCAGGTTTTCCAGTTCCTCGGTCTCTTCCTGGTGCCTTCTTTACTTTGTGCCTGGTTCTTCAGCAACAACAGCAAAAAATACCTGGGTCTTCGTCAGCCACATGGCGAATCGTACTGGATCATCGGGATGCTGGTCATGATACTGGCCATCCCTTTTGTACAGTGGCTGGGGGAGATGAACCGGGGCATTCAGTTTCCCGGGGCGGTGGCGCAATGGATGAAAGAAAAAGAAAACGGCGCTAACAAAACCGTGATGGCCCTGCTCTCCCGCCGGACCATTCAGGACCTGGTATTGAATATCATCTGCATTGCCGGACTGGCAGCGGTTGGCGAAGAATTGTTATTCCGGGGTGTGGCCCAGCGTTTGTTTATCCGATTATTTAAACGGGTCTGGCCGGGTATCATCATAACCGCTTTTCTTTTTTCTGCCATGCACCTGCAGTTTTATGGCTTCTTCCCCCGTTTTGTATTGGGTATTCTGCTGGGTGTGATCTATTGGTACAGTGGCAGTTTATGGACCGCTATTCTCGCTCACTTTGTATACGATGCCCTGTTGATCACCCTGGCGTACTTTAATCCCCGGCTGATCAATGAAGAGAATACGGTGAAGATGTCTTCGATTGCTTTGACCGCAGCCTTCAGTTTCATCCTGGTGGGACTGGCCGTAAACTGGATGATCAAACATTCCAAAACCCGTTACCAGGAAGTATTTGAAGAAGATATTGCTCCGGTGGACAACCGGCAGTAATGAATTAACTTTAGAATATGGCATTTAACTGGAAGACATTTAATACGAGAGCACTAACCGCGCTTGTATTTGTAGCCGTCATGATGACCGGGCTGCTGCTGAACCACTGGAGTTTTTTCCTTTTATTTTCGGTGATCCATTTTGGCTGCTGGTGGGAATACTTCAAACTCACGGAAAAAAACTACCAGACCAGCTTTCACATCTATACCAAACTCGGCTTTATGTTGCTCGGGTACGGACTGATGCTCTGGTTCTGCGGGGATGTATTTCAGCTCGGCAGCTATTCGCTCCGGGACAATTTCTCCATGCCGGTATCCGTTGCCGGTTTCATACTGACTGTTACAGGTATTTTCAAACAAGGCCCTCTGCACCTGAATGCGTTCGGGTCAGCCCTGCTGGGCATCTTTTATATTTCGATGAGCTGGGGAATGATGATGCAGTTGTATGGAGTGGAAACCAATAATCCGTTGTTGATGAATGAGCGGGGCTATGCGATTTATTTCCCATTAGTAGTGATTGGTACCATGTGGGTCAATGATACGATGGCCTATATCGTGGGTTCGCTGATAGGGCGTACTCCACTATCTAAAATATCGCCTAAAAAAACCTGGGAGGGAACGATCGGCGGAATGATACTGGCCGCCCTGGTCATTGGCTGGCTGGCTGCTCATTATGATAAAGTTTTTGTTTTTGATCAGTCCTTTACCTGGTGGACCCTGCTGGCAGCCGTGGCCGCAATCATTGGTACGATTGGCGACCTGCTGGAGTCCAAGCTGAAACGTATGGCGGGCGTTAAAGACAGCGGTTCACTGATGCCAGGCCATGGTGGTTTCCTGGACCGGTTTGATTCTTTGCTACTGGCGACGCCGTTTGTGTGGGGGTTTGTGCAGTTGTTTCTTGTTTAATTTTCCCCGCAGATTAACGCAGATATAACCGCAGATTAACGCAGATAAATACAGTGATGGAAGACGCTGGCTTTTCTATAATGACTTTACTGTAGAAAGAATCTGCGAAAATCTGCGTTTAAAATCTGCGTAATCTGCGGGAAAATTAATTACGAGCACAGTACTCTTCCAACCCTTTCAAATATTTCTTCCCCCTTTGTTCTGCAAAAAAATCAGCAGTTAATGCGATCAGCGCCATGACGGCCAGGGCCAACCCGAAGCCGCGCCAGAAATCGTTGTTGAAGTCGCGGATAAAATAAATATAGAGGCCAATACCCAATGCAAGGAGGAAAAGTTCGGTATAGCGGTAAATGACAAAATTGCGCATCACGGTTTTCATGCGGGGAATTTCTTTCTCCTTCAGTTCAGCGGGATTCATGTCATAAGCATATACGTTCCGGATGCGGTCATTATCACTTCTTTTATAGATTGTATAACCCACCATGGCGAGCAACAAGCCGATTACGGCCAATGGTATAGCGGCCCCCATATAAAAACGGTTTGTTCCATACAGGAGAAAGAACAAGGAGATGAGAAGCCCGGTTATACCAATGAACAGAAAGACCCGGCTTTCGTCTTTTTCCCCGTCGAAGTATTTTTCAATATTGTTTTTGGTGAACATTGTCGTTGGATTTATTCGTTGATGGCTGCTTTCACTTCCTCGCTTGCTGGTGATATAGAAGGATCGAAATAATGGGTTAATATCCCTTTCTCATTCACCAGGTATTTGGAAAAATTCCAGCTGGGGGCCTTGCTGTTCCATCCGTTTTTTGCGGAATCGCTGAGCCATTGAAAGACCGGATGCTGGGCGGCCGATTTTATCACCACGGCTTTTTGTGCTAAAGGAAAAGTTACCCCGTAATTCTTTTTGCAAAAAGCCCCGATCTCCTCATCGGTTCCTTTTTCCTGTTCTTTAAAATCATTGGCAGGAAAACCAATGACCAGCAGCTTTTGTCCATACGCAACAGAAAGGGCCTGCAGGTCTTCGTACTGATGCGTGTAGCCACAATCACTGGCGGTATTAACCAGGAGGATTTTCCGTCCCTGCAGCGTGGAGAAGTCGAGGCTGTCCCCGTTATTCAGCTTTACCTGTAAGGTTGAGAACGGCACGGGAGGGACTTTATCTTTATTAGCAAGCTTTTCGGAATTGGCACCGGTCACCCGGGTGATCCACATAAAGGCCGGGTAGATAGCTTTGAGTATTTTCTGGCGATAAGTCATGTTGACTGAATTACGGTTTACAATTTCCACATATACCACAAACGAGGCAATGAGGAATAAGAGAACAAGCCCGAACCGTTTTAGTTTTTTCATCCGGCTTATTTAATAAAGAATTTAAGCAATTTCATTTTCCCTTTCAATGGCGGATATTTCAGGGCCGGGTCAAACCAGACCGGTGTTTTCATCACGGACTTATAATGAGTAAATACATCAAAACTATCCCTTCCGTGATAAGCGCCAATACCGCTTTGTCCAACCCCGCCAAACGGCAAATGGTGATTGGTAAACTGCATGGCGGTATTATTTACGCAACCGGAGCCAAACTGCACCTGTTCAATCCAGTCTTTTTCCTTTTTGCTGCTACTGGTAAAAATATAAAAGGAAAGCGGATTGGGGTGGCGTCGGATCATGGCCAGTGCTTCAGCAGGTTCATTAAATGTAAAGACCGGCAGGATGGGACCGAAGATTTCCTCCTGCATAACGGGGGCATCCGGATTCACTTCTTCAAGCATTGTGGGCGCGATATATAAACTATCACGGTTATACTGTCCACCGGTTATAATTTTTCCATCAGCGAGGTAGCGGGTCAGCCGGTCGAAATTTTTCAGGTTGATGATCTTGTTGTAACCGTAGGTGGTTTCCGGTTGATCGCCAAAGAATTTTATAATATACTTCTTCATCAGTTCCATCAGCCGGTCCTTTACACTGGCATGTACCAGGAGGTAATCGGGAGATACGCACATTTGTCCGGCATTGGAAAATTTTCCCAAGGTGATCCGACGGGCGGCCACTTCGAGATTCGCATCGGCTTCCACCACACAGGGATCCTTACCACCCAGTTCGAGCGTTACGGGTACCAGGTCTTTCGCCGCGAGCTGATAGATCGCTTTTCCTACGGGAATACTGCCGGTATAAAACACATGGTCAAACCGGAAGTTATTCATCATGGCCGGTACTACTTCAGCTCCATCACCAGGCACCACGCTGACCAGATTCTCCGGAAATGTTTCTTTTATCATTTTTTCAATTAGCGTGGCGGTGGCCGGGGCATATTCACTGGGTTTCAATACCACACAATTTCCGGCCGCAAGGGCACCAATTGCGGGTATCAATAACAACTGCAAGGGAAAATTCCAGGGACCAATAATCAACACCACGCCGAGGGGCGAGGGATAGAGGCGGCTGGAAGAAGGCAGGTTTACCAGGTTGGTACGGGTGCGGACCGGCTGCATCCATTCATCCAGGTGCGACAAAGTGTGATTGATCTCCTGCATGAGCAGTCCGTTTTCGGTGAACCAGCTTTCTTCCGGTACTTTTTTCAGGTCGGTAAAAAGGGCTGCATAAATATCCTGTTCATGTTTTTTTAAACAGGCTTTAAAGGCCAGTAATTGTTGTTTCCGGTATGCATACGTGCGTGTGGCTCCGCTGTCAAAAAAGTGGCGCATATCCTGCAAGCGGGATATATTGGTCATTCGTGCTAATTTTATCCCAAGTTATACCAAATAGAGATAGCTTAGCTTATAACATGACCGATGAATATTTTATGATGCAGGCGCTCAAGGAAGCGCGGATCGCCTATGATGAAGAAGAAATACCGATCGGGGCGGTAGTGGTGATGAATCATACCATTGTGGCCCGGGGACATAATATGACCGAGCGGCTGAATGACCCCACCGCACACGCCGAAATGATTGCCCTGACCGCCGCCTTCAATTCCCTCGGCAGCAAATACCTGCCCGATGCCACCCTTTTTGTAACCGTGGAGCCCTGTTCCATGTGTGCCGGTGCGGCTTACTGGAGCAAGATTGGCCGGGTGGTGTACGGTGCAGAGGACGAAAAGAACGGGTATAAAAAAACGGCCGGTGCCAACTGGCCCTTTCATCCAAAGACCGAACTGGTGCATGGGGTTTTAAAAGAGGAATGTGCCCAGCTGATGAAGGATTTCTTCAAAAGCAGGCGGTAATGCCCGGTTTCCGAAATCAGAAACAATTAATACACACCCCTTCCTGGTAAACCTGCAGGGCTTAATTTTGTTATTCGTTTAAACAACATTGAATCAATCACAATTAAATCTATATTATTATGGCATTTACATTAGCACCTCTTCCCTATGCACATGATGCACTGGAACCGCATATCGATACCCTGACCATGCAGATCCATCATGGAAAACACCATCAGGCCTATGTAGATAACCTGAATAAAGCCGTGGCCGGCACTCCAAATGAGAGTAAAACACTGGAAGAACTGGTGGCTGTTGCAGGCTCGATTTCCCCGGCTGTACGCAACAACGGTGGTGGTCATTGGAATCATACCTTTTTCTGGGAAAGCCTGGCTCCGAATGCCGGTGGTGCCCCGACAGGTAAACTGGCGGAAGCGATCGATGCGGCTTTCGGTTCATTTGATGCGTTCAAAGAAAAATTCGCCAATGCCGGTATGACCCGTTTTGGCAGTGGCTGGACCTGGTTGCTGGTAAAAGACGGCAAGCTGGAAATCAGTTCCACCCCCAACCAGGATAATCCCCTGATGGATGTGGCCGACGTAAAAGGCACCCCAATCCTGGGTGTGGATGTATGGGAACATGCGTATTACCTGAAGTACCAGAACAGAAGAGCGGAATACCTGGGTGCATTCTGGAATGTGGTGAACTGGAGTACGGTAGCGGAACGATTCGGGAAATAAGTACGAAGTACGAGGTACGAAGTACGAAGGTTCGCCGGAGTGCTTGTTTCAATATTGAAAAGCTGGCTCTGTTAGGGCCGGCTTTTTTTTAGTTCAACCCCTTCGGGGTTAGGAGCTGAAATCATAATCAATAACCTGCACCCATGTGGTTCCTGTAAAATATTAGTATTGAATGCTGAGGAATTATCAATCCCTCGGGGATGAACGTATTGATAATTTTGAATCTCCGGCGAAAAAAATACGGTTAATTATACTTTCTCCTATTCGAGACATTTTTAAATTAAAGGATAATACAGGTAATTAAGATAAATAGCCCGAAGGGCTTAAATTTTTAATAGCCCCGGGTGAAACCCGGGGTAAGGGCACATAATGACCCTTCCAACCCCGAAGGGGTTGAACAAAAGAATACAGCAATAAACATTATGTACGCACTGAAAGAGAAAATTATTTTAAAGACAGGGAAATTTTTACTTGCATAACCATATTACAAGTGTGAAACAAAACCTTCGGCGATCTTTCGTACTTCGTACTTTGTATTTTTCGTAATTCGTACTTCGTACCTCGTACCTATCTCTGGTTGAGCTTATTCACCGCCTCAATCCGGTTATTGACGTGTAGTTTTGTGTAGATATTCTTCAGGTGTTTGGTCACCGTATGTGCACTTAAATGCAGTTCAGCCGCAGCTTCTTTAATAGCTACGCCCGTAGCGATGAGTTTAAGAATTTCATTTTCTCTTTCGGTGAGTTCGGATAAATTCGGGACTTCCGGTTTTTCCTGGAAAACGGAAATTACTTTGCGGGCAATATAACGGCTCATCGGGGCGCCACCTCCATATAATTCTCTCAATGAATCAATGATCTCGTGGGCCAGCGAATCTTTCAGCAGGTAACCACTGGCTCCATTACGAAGCGCATTAAAAATAAATTCATTGTCATCGTAAAAGGAACAAACCATGCACTGAATGCCCGGCCGCATTTTTTTTATACGGTAAATCAGATCCACACCACTGGCTCCGGGTAATTTAATATCCACAATAGCAATGGACGGCGGATGTTCGATGATATGGGGATATGCTGTTTCAGCAGAGGGATAACTGTTCAGTACCCTGAATTCACCAGAGGCATTGATGAAATCCTCAAGCCCTTCACGGTAGCTCTGATCATCTTCTATGATGGAAACAGATATCAATTCACACACTTTAAACAGCAAGGTACTGAATAATCAGTGACCATCTATGAATGATACGTTAATGCAACCTTAATCAGGGAACGGGATCATATCCGCTTCCGCCCCAGGGGTGACAACGGCTGATTCGTCTGAGTGACAACCAGAAACCTTTAAAGAGACCATGCTTTTTCAGGGCTTCTGCCGCGTAATGGGAACAGGTGGGCGTAAAACGGCATTTGGGTCCCAGCCAGGGTGAGATGATCCATTGATAGATTTTGATCACTATCAGGAAGGGAATACTCAGGATTCGCCCCAGCACCCGTATGATTTCCTTACCCATTGACCCGTTCATTTAATTTACGAATAATAAGACCGGTGGCCTTGCTGATAACAGCGGATACGGGTAGTTCTTTATCCGTATAAATAAAAAACACATCTAATCCCTGCCCTTTCTCCATCAATTGCTTTTCGAATTCATTTTTCTGTAACCGCCAGGCTTCCCGTACTACCCGTTTGACCCGGTTGCGGTCCACGGCTTTTTTGAAGAGTTTACTACTCACGGCCACTCCAAACTTTAAACCGGTACCGGTGGTCTTACGAAATAAGATCCGGATGGGTGGTTGGGAAAAGCGTTGCCCTTCACTGAACAACTGATCAATGGATTTCCGGCTTTTCAGCCGTTCCTGCCTGCCAAGAGTGAATTGTTTTGCCACGGTATAAAAAAAGGGCTGTACCCATAAAGATACAGCCCTGTAAAATTATCGAAACCGCCGTTGAAACAACGGGGAACCTTTTTACTTCAGCTTACGCTCATCAGAAACAGTCAGCTTCTTACGGCCTTTGGCACGACGGCTGGCTAATACTTTACGGCCATTGGCAGTTTCCATACGTTTACGGAAACCATGGACCGACTTACGACGCTTACGATGAGGTTGGAATGTACGTTTCATAATTATTTCGCTTTTTCACTTTTATTCTCCATTGCTGTTGCTCCGGAAAATTTTGAAATATGGACCGGGAGAACGGCCCTGGTTTCATTTCGACAACGGGTCACCACACCCACTGTTCGTGAAAGGACGGCAAAGGTAAGGGTTGGGAAGCAGAATAGGAAAAGAAGACGGATTATTTTACCCGGTACCGGCGGGGTGTTTTATGAAAATCAAAGTGACAAATGAGCCTATAATTAATTGATTTTCATTTTACTGCAGCATCCAGATCCACATGTTTTGATTGCACTTCCTGTCCAAAGAAAACCGTGGCATGCTGGTCAAAATCGGTGGTGGAATCGGTGGTATAGAAACTATGGCGGCCTTCTTTGCTGCAGCGGCCTTCGATTTCCGGGTGCCGTTGCAGGTAATCCGCCAGACTTTCGGCCACAATCTCTCCTTGTGAAAGGAGTTTAACCCCGACAGGCAGGTATTCTTCAATGGTCTCTTTCAATAAGGGATAATGGGTGCAGGCCAGCAGGATCACATCAATATCTTCTCCTTTTTCAAATATGTTTTCCAGGTTCTTCTTTACAAAATATTCAGCGCCTTTACTCTGCTGCTCATTGTTCTCTACCAGGGGCACCCACATAGGACAGGCTTCCTGGATCACCGTCAGTTCAGGGAAGAATTTTCCAATCTCCATCGGGTAGGATTCAGATGCCACGGTACCGTTCGTTGCGAGTACACCCACTTTACCCGTTTCGGAAAATTGTCCGATGATTTCCGCTGTTGGCCTGATCACTCCCAAAACCCGGTTATCAGGTGCCAGTTTGGGCAGGTCATTCTGCTGAATGGTACGAAGGGCTTTTGCAGATGCCGTATTGCAGGCCAGGATCACGAGGGAGCAACCCTGGTCAAAAAACCATTTCACGCATTGAAGGGTGTATTGGTACACCGTATCAAAGGACCGGTTCCCATAGGGCGAACGGGCGCTATCGCCGAGATAGAGATAGTCGTATTGCGGTAACTGATGTACAATTTCCTTCATCACGGTAAGTCCGCCATAACCGGAATCGAATATACCTATGGGATTGCGTTGAGGCATAAGACAAAGTTAGTAGTTAGTAGCCGGTAGTTAGTAGTCCGATGCTTCGGACAATACACCTCCTGAGTGAAATAACTTAATCCGTGTTTATCCGTGTTATCCGTGGCCTGCCTTTCTGTATTCATTCGTGAGTTTTCGTGTGATTTCGTGGCCACCCCTCCTTGCCGCAGGCAAAAAAAAGCCGTCCCGGATACCGGGACGGCTTTCAGTATTTTATTCAACCCTTATTTAGGAGCTGTCGGAGGAATTTTCAGTTTCAGCTTGGCAGCCACCAGCGCCAGCATATCATCACCATCCGGGGCAACCAGGAAAGCTTCTTTGCTTAACACATGGGTGTATCCTTTTTCCTTAGCCACCACTTTGATAGCATCATAGGCTTTGCGGTAAAGCGGGGACAGGATTTCATTTTGCTTGGCTTCCAGGGCCTGGTTTACAATTTGCTGCCAGTTCTGGATCTGATAGATCAGGGTTGGCAGTTTCTTGGCAATCTCATCACGTACGGCTTTGGGCGTATGTAAAGAGTCACGGTAAAGACTATCATTGAACTGATAGTTGGTAACAATAGAGGCATATTCAGGATTCAGTGAATCGGACTGATAGCGCTCAAGAACAGAGTCAATTTTAGCCGTTTCAGGAAACAGGCTTACCACATCATCAATTTTGATATAGCCGATTTTAATTTGTGCATTAGCGGTACCTGAGAATGCCAGCAAACCCACGATAGCAATGACTGAAAGGATCTTTTTCATCTCGATTTTTTTGTTATGCTTTATATGATACTAAAAAAAGGCAGTTAGTTGCGCCTTAACTTTCTTTAACATTTACTTTACCCCCAGGTCCTTCAGCACATCCTCACTCTTGTCCAGTTTGGGGTCGGCAAATATAATGGTAATTCCTTCACTTTTATCCAGTACAAAATCATAGCCCCGGCTCACGGCCATTTTCTGAACGGTGTTGTACACTTTATCCTGAATGGGTTTGATCAGTTCCTGGCGTTTTTTGAACAGATCTCCCTCAAAACCAAAGCGTTTGCGCTGCAGATCCCGGAGGTCTTTTTCCTTATTAAAGAGCTGATCCTCTCTTTTTTTCCGGAGTTCTTCGGTCAGCATCACCTGCTCGGCATCATAATCCTTGTACATTTTGTCCAGTTCGGCCTGTTTAGCGTCGATTTCCTTCTGCCAGCCGGCCGCAATATTGTCCAGTTGTTTCTGGGCCTCTTTATACTCCGGCATCTTGTCCAGTATGTAGCGGGTGTCGATGATCGCATATTTCTGAGAAATACCGGCAAAGCCCAGTCCCAGCATACAGGCAAGAAGAAGTATCTTTTTCATATAGAGGAATTTGTGGTTAAACAATTTATTCCGGCTCAAAGCCCAGCATAAAGGTAAAGCGGGATGCTCCTTTCAGACCGGTCTGACCGGGCTGGATACGATCAAGTCCCACGCCATAGTCAAATCCAAGCAGACCGAACATTGGCAGGAAGAAACGCATACCTACACCCACGCTTCTGCGTAAACGGAAGGGGTTATAATCTTTATAGTTGTACCAGCCATTGGCCGCTTCAAAGAAGGTCAGCGCATAAATGGTACTGCTCGGGTTGGTCACGAGCGGGAAACGCATTTCGAGCTGGTATTTATTAAAGATGGTGAAGAACTGACTGGCATTTTGCTGATCAGGGTTTACTGTAGGATCAGAGGACTCATACACCGGGTATCCACGGTGAGCGATGATATCGTAACCGAGTAAGCCGAAGTTATTGGTCAGACCCGCGTCACCCACCTGGAAACGTTCAAATGGTGAGTATTCCAGTTTCTTGTTGTAGCGGCCCATGAAACCATACTTCGCAGCAATCTTCATTACAAACTGGCGGTTCTTTTCAGCACCCATCGGTTTACCAATCGGCACATACCATTCTGCATTAAAACGCCATTTGTGATACTCAGGGGTTTTATAGGGGTCCACTGAAGTAACAATGTCCGGGTTGAATAATGAATACGGTGGGGTGAACTGTAAGCTCGCCAGAAAATTGGAACCACTGGTCGGGAAGATCGGGTTGAACACAGAAGAACGCTGTAAAGCGATCTTGAAGCTCAGGTTATCCGATACACCGGTTGGACTGGCGCCCTGGAAGATGCCATAGTTCTGACGCTTATAACGCGTATAGTTCAATGTATAAACTAAGGTAAAGAAGTCATCGGGCCATTTCAGCTGCTTACCCAGTGATAAAGAGATACCGGTGGTCTTCAGGAAAACCGTATCTGATTTAGCACGGTCAATGGTTCCGGTATAAGGATTATAAGCACTGGAGTATTTACTGTTATTGAATCCGAGGGTCAGTGAGTTTCTTTTCTTACCGCCCAGCCAGGGTTCCGTAAAGGAAGCACTGTAGGAACGATAGGCGCGTCCATTGGATTGTAAACGGAGACTTAACTTCTGTCCATCTCCTGTTGGAAGGGGATCCCAGGCGGATTTCTTCCAGATATTCCGGATGGAGAAGTTGTTAAACGTCACCCCAAGTGTACCGGTCAGACCGATACCACCACCCCAACCGGCAGAGAGTTCAAGCTGGTCTGAAGATTTCTCTTCCAGTTTCCAGTTGATATCCACGGTACCGTCATCGGCATTGGGTACTACACCTGGATTGATGGTTTCCTGGTTGAAGTATTGCAGGTTGGCCAACTCACGTTGGGAGCGGATCAGGTCTGAGCGGCTGAACAGTTCACCGGGAACAGTGCGCAATTCACGACGGATCACATAATCTTTTGTTTTATCATTACCGGCAATAGTAACATTTTTTATACGGGCCTGGGGACCTTCCATTATACGGATCTCGTAATCGATGGTGTCATTGTATACCGCTGTTTCAATCGGCTCGGCACGGAAGAAGAGGTAGCCGTCATCCATGTACAGTCCGCTGATATCACCGCCTTCCTGGGCAGCTTCTTTACCCAGACGCTTATTCAGGATGGCCACGTTATAGATATCGCCTTTGTTGATTCCGAGGATCACGGTCAGTAAGGAGTCGGTATATTTTGAATTTCCTTTCCAGACGATATTTCCAAAATAGTAGCGGCGGCCTTCTTTTACTTTCAGGTCCACATTCAGATTGCCGGCTGCCGTTCTGTATTGGGTGTCTGCTACGATCTGAGCATCCCGATATCCCATGGAATTATAATAATCGAGGATATTATCCTTGTCTTCTTCGTATTTCTTTTCGTCAAATTTGGCACTGCTCAGTAGTTTGAACCGGAAATAGGGATCAAGCAGGGCCTTTGTTTTACTGATGGAGAGAAAGCCCCAGTCACGCATATACTGGTTAAAAGCGAAGGGTTTGTTTTCCCCGTAAGGACTGACCGATTTATCAGGATAGAAAGTAAAGCGGGACATTTCCTTGGTCCCTTTCAGCTGTTTTTTCAGCCGGAGGTCATCGATATTTTCATTGCCATAGAAACCAATAGAACCAATCCGCACTTTGTCCCCTTTATTTACATAAATATTGAGAATATTAGAGTTGATATAGGTGGTGTCCGGTTTCTCCTCAATGCGTACCGTTACATTCCTGAATGCTTTATCCGCAAAGTGCTGAGTGATTTTTTCTTTCAGTTCGCGGCGGATATTTTCAGTGATAATGGTCTGTTTGGTCAGGGTGACTTTGCCGAGGATATCTTCTTCTTCCGATTTTTTAACCCCGTAAAATTTATAGTTCCCCAGGCGCGGACGTTCCTGTACAGCAATTTCAATCCATACTTTATCGTCTTCAATCCGGGTCACAAAGATCTGAACGTTAGCGAAAAGTTTTTGTCTCCAGAGATTAGTAATGGCTTTCCCAAATACTTCCGCTCCGGGATGTACAAATTTGTCACCGGGTTGAATATTCGCGATAGAGTAGACAATGGACGTATCGAGATAGTGGATGCCGGTGATGTTGACACCACCGATCGTGTATTCTTTGGCAATACGTGCTGTGGTCCAATCAAGAAGCTTGGGGTCCACGGAAGTGGGGTTGGTGGTATCCGGAGTTTCCTGTGCGTTTGCAGCGAAACCCGTGAGCACCGCTAACAGTACTATGATGCCGAACCGTTGTAAAAATCGTTGCATGTGTTATTGTTCTGGTCTCAGTCCCGGTATTCGGGAGTTTAATTAGTTTATTTTCCGCGATTTATAAAAATACCGCCATCTTGAACCGGCGGCAAATTAACGGTTAAAATCGAAAGTCTTTGTTAAAAGAAAGCCAGTCTTCCCTCAGGCCGGAGCCTTTGTTTCATCCAGCTGATCACTGGTTTTTCCAAACCTTCTTTCCCGGTTCTGGTAGTCCAGGATGGCTTCATACAGGTTTTCTTTCCTGAAATCGGGCCAGCGCACATTGGTGAAATACAATTCAGCATAGGCCAGCTGGTAAAGCAGGAAATTGCTGATCCGGAATTCCCCGCTTGTACGGATCATTAATTCGGGATCCGGAAACTCACTGGTACAGAGAAAATGCTGCAGGGTATCCTGGCTGATCTCCTCCACATTGAGTTTACCTTGCTTCACTTCATGCGCAATATTTTTCACCGCATTCAACAGTTCCCACCGGCCACTGTAACTGAGGGCCATGACCAGGTTAAGTCCGGTATTGGGCCGGGTAATATCAAGTGCCTCATTAAGTTCTGTCCGTGCATATTCAGGAAGCATACTCATATCCCCGATCACATGCAGCCGGATATTGTTCTTATTCAGGCTTTCCACTTCCTTACGTATAGTACTGACCAGCAGCTCCATAAGTCCGCTCACCTCATACTCCGGCCGGTCCCAGTTTTCAGTGGAAAATGCATAAAGGGTCAGGTATTCCACCCCCAGTTCCGCCGCGCCTTCCACAATATTCCGGACACTTTCCACTCCATGAAAATGGCCAAACAGGCGGTCCTCTCCCTTCTCCTTCGCCCACCGGCCATTTCCATCCATAATGATGGCAATATGCCGGGGCAGGCGGCTTTTATCTATTTTTTCGAGTAAGGCAGACATAAAAAAATCCCCATTAAACGGGGGCACGAAGGTACCGTCAATTTTTGGGATTCCCTCCTTTTTTAAAGGTAAAAGACCTAAAGAAGTAAGTACGAAGTAAGAAGTACGAAGTACGAGGAATGGCCGTAAAACGAGGAAAACTGGTTTTTTTAGCCTCAGGCACCTTAGTTGGGGCTGTTTCCTGACACCCGACAACTAACACCCGACACCCTTTCTAGTACCCCGAAGAAGTCGGGCATTTATACGATTGCAGGTTAAATGTAAGATGAAACATCGCCGTTACAAACTGGTCTTTTTGACGGCTGTTGCCTCTTTGCATCCCATCGGTTCCAATAGGGGTACCCAGTTCCCAGGAACGGTCGCTCAGTAATGCGGCATTGGAGGGACTGCCATCGGGATTGTTGGGAAAAGTGGCGGCGCTGACATAGGTTTTACTTACATCATCGAGGTAATCGGTATTGGTAAAGCGGTGCAGGACTTCAAAAGCAATATTCATCTTGCTGTTGAGTGCATACTTGATGCCCCCGCCAAAGGGAATGCAGAGGGCCATCGTACTGTACGGCTTGCGGTCTGGATAGAGTGCACTGCCCTGTCCTTCGGTGCCCAGCGGACGTAAATAGATTTTCTCCCCGCGCAGATAGGCATAGGGATCGTAATTAAACACCCCGGCCCCGAAGGTGATATAGGGCGTAAAACTAAAGCCGGGTTCTCCGGGCATGAAACGGAAAAAGTTGAAATCACCCTGTAAAGTCAGTTCCCAGACCTTCGAATTGAAGCTCAGGTTACGGGTGGGCAATACCTTGCTATGCGTATTGTAAATATCAGAATAACCAAGCTGGGCAAAAGAAAGACCTACCCGTCCGGCGATATAATTGCCGAAATTTTTGCGGAAAAAAACGGTGGCCGCAAATTTGGCCCTGTTGAGCCGGGCCTGTGTGTTGATGTCGCCAAAATAATGGGCAGCACCGGCACCAAATCCAAATTCTCCTTCCTGCACAACGGCATCCTGGGATTTAACGGTACCTGTTACCACACAGAGGGAAAGCACAAAAGCTAATATTTTCTTTTTCATAACTATAAAGGACGGGATTCAATAGAACGCTAAAATTAGCAATTTCTTGTAATCAGGACCTGGTTTAATTGCGTTTATCCAGTCCCCAGGTGAGTTTATTACGAAGCGTCTGAAGAAAATTATTCTCGCTGAGACGGACCAGGTTGATCCTGAAATCTTCTTTTTTTACGGCGAGCGTTACGTTTTTATGTACGATCTCACGGCGGGAGTCGAGGGCGCAGATTATTTTATCGGTCCTGCTCTCCACTTCAAAGGAGATAATATTCGTATCAGGTACTACAATGGGCCGGACATTCAGGTTATGCGGGGCAACCGGTGTGATTACAAAACTGCCGGAGTCCGGGAAGACCACAGGACCGTTGCAGCTGAGCGAATAGCCGGTAGAACCGGTGGGGGTGGCAACAATCAGGCCATCGGCCCAATAGGAATTCAGGAATTCGCCATTGAGATAAGTGTGGATCTTGATCATAGAAGCCACATCCTGTTTATGGATCGAAAACTCATTCATGGCATAGGGAATATTGCCAAAAAGCGGCATATCGGCATCCACATGGATGAGTGTCCGGGAGTCGTTGACATAAGTACGGCGAGCAATGGCTTTCACTGCTGACTTCACTTCATTACGGCCGATACTGGCCAGGAAGCCCAGCCGGCCGAAATTGATCCCCATAATGGAAATCTTTTTATCCCTTACCAGGGTTATGGTATCGAGCAGGGTACCATCCCCACCGAGACTGATGATGAATTCAATCTCATCAGTCAGGTCTTCAGATAACTGAAAGGTCTGGGTTTCTGCCGGAATGCGGATATCCGTCTTTATCTGTTCGTAAAAGGGCTGGTAGATCACGGGTTCGATCTGCATCAGTTCCAGTTCGTCAAAGAAAAGCTGTACTTCTTCCTTATGCTCTGCATCAAATATCCTGCTGTAAATCGCTGCCTTCATGTTAGAAAATAGACTTTCTGTGTAAATATAATCCGTTTTGGCCTAACTGGTTGAAGCTATACTCAAAGCGGAGGATCACATCATAGAAGGTAACGATATCAATACCGATACCGGCGGAGTGCAGGAGTGTATTGCTGAGTGCATTTTCGCCAGGCTGCGGATTGTGGACATAGCCGCTGTTCCCATACAGTTTTCCATAAACCCGGAAGGGAATCATATCGGCCGTACCCCGTTTGTTTTTCGGTATACGGATCGAAAAGTTGAGAAATTCCCGGGCAAACGTGGCTTTCAGGTATCCGCCGGCCACGCCGTCTATCACATAATACTCATAGCCTTGCATAAACACATCACCGTATCCGAGAAAACGGGTGTTGAAATAGGGTTGTTTAAACGGAGCTTTTATACCGGCAAAGGCAGAAAGGGACAAAAACGATTTTGGCGAGAGGTGCCAGCTTCCAAGTCCTTTTAACTGAAGCTGCCAGAGATTATTGGTGCGGTTGATGCCGCTTTTCCGGAGCATGATATTGGCCGCATATCCTTTCGTAGGGTAAGGGATATAATCCACATTGTAATAGGTCATGTTATAATAAATCTCGGGAAAACGCAGCCTGTTCCGCCCAGCTTTGAAGTAGGAAGGGTTCAGTTGCACAATTGTGTCTTCCACTTCTTCACTGGTGTACCCGACACCGATACTGTGGCGGGTATTGATGGCGCGGCGGTAAGTAAGTTCGGCCTGTGTATTCACAAAACTGCGGACATAGCGGTCATTGTCCTTCAGAAATACCTGTTTATCATCAATGGTATTGTAATTGAGTTCCCGGTTTTTGCCCATGGCAAAATTGAACCGCATGCCCCATTTCATCGCTTTATCGATATAGAGGCGGTCATACCCGAGGGATAACTGCTTGGTATAACCGGAAACCAGCCAGAGACGGAGTTTATCATTATTACCGGTTGCATTATTATACAACAATTTGGCGCCATAGTTCACCCTGGAGAGACTGGCTTTTTGTTCCACCAGCCATTGGTTCAGGTTCCGGTCCACCGGTTTAAAATACGGAAGGGGGAAAAGGTACCATCGTTCCTTTACAGACACATCAATATCGATCACATTTCCGCGAAAACCTTTGGCCGCCACCAGTACGGAGTGGAAAAGCGTCGTGTTCATGAGCTGGCGCCGGGCATCTTCAAATTTTTTCACCAGGTCGGAAAGCGAGTAGGCATCACCGGTACGAACCGGAATTTCGCGGAGAATGATCGGGTCACGGGTTTTTTTATTGCCGGTAATGAAAATGTTCCCGATAATGTACTTAGCCGCGGACGGGGCCACGCTGGTATCGGCCGGCATATCCGTCAGGGAGGCCAGCTGAGCACAGAGACCATTACAGATCAGCAATGCCAGGATCAGCGCAGGGTAATATTTTTTTAGCTTGCTCAAAAAAAGATTTCCTGTATCTACATTAAAATACAAGTGAATTCAATGCTGTAAAATACGGGTAAATGGGATCAGAACTTCAGATAATTCATCAGGTTGTCGTAATTGCTCTTCAATTCGTTCGTATACAGTTCTTCCCCGAAAAAATATTTCACATTATACTCATACCGCTGGAAAGTGGCAATAATGTCGGACACTTCCGGTTTATTGATCCGGATGGTAACCTGCATGATGCCGGTTTCCGGATCGTTGCTGGTATTCAGTTGGGTGATCTGTGCATCATTGGTTTCCACCAGTTTGCTGATTTCATTGAATGAATACTGGTTGCTGTCTACTTCCAGTACGATTAGTCCGCCGGGTTCATTCAGGCTCATGAATTCAGAAGCTTGTTTCAGGAGGTCATTATAAGCCACAGTGCTGATCAGTTCGCCTTCTTCATTGATCACAGGCACCACACTTAGTCCGTTATCGGCGGCAACCTGAACGGCTTTCAGAAAATGTTCATGCCCTTTTACGGCGGAATTGGCAAAGGACTGCTGGAGGGTACCCAGTTCGGCATGGTCATTATCAGCCATCAGCAGGTCATCTTCACTGATCAGTCCGGAGTATTTGTCGCCTTCCACAATAGGAAGGTGGGTGACATGATTATCATTCATGAGCTGGAGCGCCTGGTACACCTTATCGGTAAGGTGTAAATAAGGGAGTGATTGAGATTCGAGTTCCCGGGTTAACATGGATAGCGGCTTTATATGTTATTAGAACGGCTGCAACAGGTGGCGGCAGTTCTGTCAAGACTGCATTGTTCAGGCAACTGCTGCAGGTTCATTCAGTTTCTTTAAAAATTTGTGCAGGATGGCATTGAACTCATCCGGCACTTCCATCATCGGGGCATG